>DFGN01000014.1 GCA_002371235.1 Candidatus Saccharibacteria bacterium UBA3749
CCGCCAGCTTTAGTTCCAGCCATTCTAGAACTCCTATTCTGCCCACCAAAATGTTAAATTAATAACTATGAGCTTATTATACCATAGTGCTTATTATTTGTCAATATGCTAATTCTTTAAAATATGTTGTAATATTGTGGAAAAAACCGAACGGATTTTTTTACTTTTTTACACATTTTGTGGAAAAAAGGTATTGACAATATGCATTCCGTGAGATAAAATGAGGTTAGTTTTAAGTAGGTTAAACTGCGAGGACTACTTAAAATACATGTATGACCTTGGAACCGCCCACAAAACACCGGGCGGTTCCGCTTTTTTGTGTTTTTTTAAAAAATTTAGATGATATAATATAAACATGATAACAATTAAAAATGTCAGCAAGTACTATGGAGATAAAAAAGCCTTAGATAATGTATCCTTCGAGGTGAAACGGGGGGAAATCTTCGCGTTCATTGGGCACAATGGCGCCGGTAAAACTACCCTTATTAAGTCAATCTGTGGGATTTTAGATTTCGAGGAGGGCGAGATATTGATTGACGGTAAGTCGATTCAAGAAGACCCCTTAGAATGCAAGCGAAAAATGGCCTATATTCCAGATGATCCAGAGCTATATGAAGACATGAAAGCTATTAAATATATTAATTTCATCTGCGATATGTACGACACTCCATCAGAGGTAAGGGAGCCAAATATCCGACGCTACGCCGAGATGTTTGATATGGAAAGTGAGCTTAGTAATACCATTCGATCCTTCTCGCACGGCATGAAGCAGAAAATAGCCCTAATCGCTGCGCTTTCGCATGAACCAAAAATCCTTATTATGGATGAACCTTTTGTAGGGTTGGACCCGAAAGCAATTTTTGACATGAAGGAGGTAATGAGAGGAATAGTAAAAAATGGCGGAACGATATTCTTCTCTACTCACATCCTGGATATGGCCGAAAAATTGTGCGACAGGGTAGCTATTGTGAAGAAAGGTCAGATTGTGAAAGTAGGCGACATGAAAAAAATTCGTGGTGATAAGTCGCTTGAGAAAGTATTCCTGGAACTCGAGGGTAAATAATGAATAAGCTTATTTCCCTACTCAAAGCATTGATGTCAAGCGGAGTGCAACTTTTTAACTATCGCGGCAAGACTGAGCGTTCTAGGCGCGTGATGCCTTTTGTACTGGGCGTATTTATGGGGATACTGATGCTTCTTAGCGGAAATGCAACGATGGCGGAGCTGAAAGAGACTGGGGATGAGACAACGATTCTTTCAATATATACTATGGTCACAACACTCATTATCGTAATGGAGGGCAGTTATAAGGCCATAGATTTATTGTTCAAACCACGCGATAACGACACGCTGCTCGCTATGCCAATTAAGAAATCTACTATTATTTTTGCGCGAATGATCAAGTTTTATTTATTCGAGATGATATACTGCTTAATTTTCCTTCTGCCTGCTGTTATTGCTTACGCAATGAACGTAGATGTTGGGATGTCGTTCTACCTGGTGGCGGTGACCATGTTAATACTAATACCAGTAATACCAATGGCGGTGGCCTGCCTTATCGGACTAGTAATTGCAGCTGCATCAGGAAGGTTTAAACACAAGACTTTTCTCCAAGTTGTATTCTCTTTTATAGTGATGTTTGCTTCAATTGGGCTGGTCTTCTTACTTGACTCATCTCCCGATATTGACGGTGGTGGAATGGTGGCGTTTTCCAACAAGATTACAGAATACTATTACCCGGCATCGGCTTTCATCGACCTTGTAACGAAGTTCGATGTGCTGAAGTATTTGATTTTCATCGCGATTAATCTTGTAGTACTAGCACTGACGGTGTTTATAGTCAGCCGATACTGCTTCCGGATTATTTCACGACTCAACATAGCAAAACGAACCGAAAGCGTAAAAGCAAAGTATTCCTTCGTGCGACACAGCCAAACTTCTGCAATGGTCAGAAAGGAGATTACACGCTATTTTAATACTCCTGTACTGCTCATGAACACGGCGATGGGATTAGTGTTTTTTGCAATAGCAACAGGGGTTCTTTGTTTTAATTTTGACGATATAGCCAATTCGCTTTTATCTTCAACCGACAAATTCCCACTTACTTTTGATCAGATGAAATCATTCTTGCCAGGAGTGACATTTGCGATGGTGGCGTTTGCTAGCCTGCTAACTTGTATTACAGCGACAATGATTTCGTTGGAGGGTGGAGCCATTAATATCCTCAAATCTCTACCAATTAGCGGAATTAAGGTGATTATGACAAAAGTGCTAACCGCAATGATTCTAATTGTACCCGTGACAGCACTCGGTAGCCTAGTGATGGCGATAAGATTTCAGTTTGGAGTATTAGAGACAATTCTGGTCCTAGTCGGTGTGATACTGTTCCCACTAGTGACGGAGTTAATTGGCATCTTGATAAACCTCAGATACCCGCGATTTGATGCTGATAACGATACTGTGGTAGTGAGGCAGAGTGCGAGTGTCATGACAGCGACATTTCTCGGGCTCGGGATGGTACTTTTGACTGTTTCGCTAATATTTACCACAATTTTCCTGGCAGGACAAATAGCTGGATTATTAATCATTGATGCAGTATATCTAATTATTGCGTTATTCCTATACTTCGCAATCGCAATGCGTGGCGAAGAAAAGTTCCTAAAGCTGGCGGCATAGCTGCTACGTATTGTTTGATGACGAATGCAGAGTACTTAAAAAATCGGCCATTTTGCCGATTTAAATATAATCTGGTGGAGGCGAATTGGGCAAGTATTAACACTGTATAGAGAAGATAACCAGACGAAATTGGCTTGTGAATATGCTATAATAAAAGCATAAAAAACAGGAGGAGTGGTAATGACTCTAAAAAAAGTAGTTATAGGAGTATTGAACGTAGTATTCATATATTTCATTATACTTTTTTCAATGATGGTCGATGTTTTTAGTGGATTTGGAATTCCAACTGATATTTATTTTGTACTTATTTCAGCTGACATTTGTTTAATACTTTTATTATTAATATGTGCCATATTTGATTTAGTTACAATGATAATGCTTAAACGTAGCCATTGCGACAGAAAAGTTATGGAAATCCGAGAAAAAACAAAAAAATATTTCAAGATTCTAGCTATATTATGTGTCTGTTTTCCAATAGTAATGTTTATATGCGTGTTATCGTTTCGTCACTAGCTAATAAGGCTACTATCAATTAGACCAAATTGTTTAGGGTATTAACAGACAAATTTATAGAGACAAAACAGCACTTTTTACCCCATTTTTCGTGCAAAAATGATGTAAAATAGCACTCTAGAATTTGCGAGGTACTTAACAGGAATTTACCACTAAAAAATCGGCCAAAATGCCGAGTTTTATAAAATCTGGTGGGGATATGTGGACTTGAACCACAGACCTCGTCATTATCAGTGACGCGCTCTAACCAGCTGAGCTATATCCCCAAATTGTTAAGGTTTGGTCGACTTTTCACTAATGCTCAAAGTCGTCCAATGGGCGTCGCCTCGGAAAAGAAAGTAAACTTTCTTTTCGTAGCTTCCTCATTACTTAAAACATGTGCAAGCACCATTTTAAGTAATTCGTCACCTACTTGAAAAGTGAACAGGTTCACTTTTCCCTCGGCTTCTAGTTTGGTGGAGTAACAGGGACTCAAACCCTGGACCTCTGCCTTGCAAAGGCAGCGCTCTAATCAACTGAGCTATTACCCCGTAAGATTATTTTATCAGATTCTAAAGAATTTTTCAAGATTTCTTGAAAACAACTTGACGGGTCCACTCATACATAGCAATTGCAGCGGCAGCACCAACATTAACCGAGCGCGTAGAACCAAATGACTCGATAAATCTGATATCGTGGGCTTTTTCCAATAGGTCTGGAGAGATGCCGCTATTCTCCGAGCCAAAAACTAGGGTAGTATTCGGCCTAAAAGATTTCAAATGTAACTCTTTGGCGCGTGGAGTGTTATTTTCGATTGCAACCAATTCCCTGTTGATTTGAGTTTTCAAAAAGTCCGCCACGGTCGGATGGTGAATGATTTCAAGATACTTATCGGTGCACATGGCGCCGCGACGATTATATTTCTTGCGTCCAATGATATGAACTTTAGCGACATTAAACGAGTTCGCAGTACGCACGATAGAGCCAATATTAAAATCGTGTTCGACGTTCTCGATGGCGATCTCGAGCGAGGTGCGCTTCTTAGACAATGCGTCAAAAACTTGTTCATTGAGTAAGCCTTTGTACTCATCAATTAGATTTCTAGTGTCTACTTCGCCATCCTGGTCGAGGACTGTTTTTCTGGGGTTTTTCATGTTTCGTATTATATCATGATATAATCTTTACAGATAGGAGGTAATATGGATTTTGATAAATATCAGAAAGAGGCAGCTAAGTACGATCTTGCAAAACGGACAACGGACTTAAAAGCGGTGGGGTTTATCGAAAAGGTTCTAGGACTAGTTGGCGAAGCAGGCGAGACGGCAGATAAAATTAAGAAAATCTTAAGAGATAAAAATGGTATTGCTTCAGATGAAGACTATGATTTAGTGATTAAAGAACTGGGCGATACACTCTGGTATATTGCCTCGATTGCGAGGTATTTGAATGTGCCCTTATCAGAGGTGGCTGACAGGAATCTTAAAAAGCTCGAAAGTCGACAAAAACGTAATAAACTGCACGGCGAGGGCGACAACAGATAAAAATCTAAGCCAAAAATGGAAAAAGCCCAGACCATAAGAAGCGCCTGGACTTTGTGGACAGTACGTTGTTACTTGTACTCCCCTATACCAGCACCGTTAGGAAACAGCCAAATGACTGCTTTTCTGCCACATATCTCCCCTTCGAGTGACATGCCGTTCAGATACTTCTTGTTGCCCTCTTTTACGAATGTCCATCCTCGACGAGTGTTTCCGAAGATTACCGTCAACGTCATGCGCGCAGGCAGTTGGCTCCAGCGAGATTTTGGGAATCTGCTGTACACTTCGAACTGTCCTAACCGTTTGGTGTTATTAGCGACCTGGGCTGTCGCACTGTCCTTCTCCGTTGCCATAATGGTCACCTCCTTCCGAAAAGAACTAGTGTGCTATGTTATACCACGTACCGTTCCCTCCGTCAAGCATAGGCATCATAGACGAATACCATTATGGTGACTGGTTGGTTTAAAGCATGATAAAGGGCGGACCGTTCGGTCCGCCCTAAAGGATTTTAACCGACCGAACGGCCGTTAGGGCTCCTTCTAGCCCTTTTGCCCCATTCTCCGGATTATCGCCACCAGGATGCTTTCGCCATCCTGAACCCGCGCAGTAGTCGCGGCGTTTTTAGCCAGTGGCGGTAGGCAATTGCCGCCGCCGCAGAGTCATACAGGGGGTTATGAGCTCCCCCACTAAACTCATCCGGGCTTGGGCTGATCCCATAAACAGCATTATAGCTATCCACGGAAAGTCCAATCTCCGGAATGGCCGCGATGTCCACCAACGGGTAGGGTGCATCCCAGTCCCCGATGATGCTCATCTGGTGGGCATCCTGGAAGAGCCGGGCCTCGACCGGGACGCCCACATGGACAATCTCGATCGTGGTCCCGCCCCGATGGACGGCTCTCCAGGCCATAAACGCCTGAAGCAGTTCTCGGTATGACTTGTGGGTAATTGCCACATTCTCCATCTGAGGAAGGACATTCTCCGCCACCCACTCGTTCACCTTCCCATTGATGGGGCAGCGCCCAATGAAGCGGGCGATTTCCCTTCCATCTCCACCATACAGGATGGCGCCGATGGCGAAGGCCTGCCCCCAGAGGCCGTTAGTCTCTGCATCCAACGAAAGGATGCTAGGAGCGACCTTCATGAGGCGACGTTTTTTTAAAAAACCCGCCAGTTTCTTAAAGAGGTTCATCATCAATGAATCCCTTCCCGCATCTCTTCGGATGCGTACCCAATTCTTCCCTGGGGTCGGGAAATTTTTGGGCTTCCGCCCGTAAATTTTTTCCTTCCCTGTCGCGAGATATGCGAACTCGAAGGCTTGGTCTTTCCCACCGTCAGCGTTTTGCCCCACCGGGCCTCAGATCTTGCCCTCTGACCAGAGGACAATCACTAAGATGATGAGTAAAACGGGCATTTCTTCACCTCCTTCCTACTCATCTTTTTCTGCCTGTAAACCGTTTATGACGATCGTGAGCAGAGCTGAGTGAATAAATCAGACTAAATCCTAGTTATATTCTGTTCGGCTCAACTCGCGCGAGAAAGCCCTGCATAACCTCCAAAGTTGCGTTTCACCTTCTAATGAACTATCTTTAATTATTATAACACGAACGCGACAGATTGTCAATGTATAAGAGGTAAACATTGGTGCTGTGTTGGTATGCTAATGCAAAAAAGCAGCCCCCGGCGTAATAACCGAGGGCTATGAGCAAAGTGTTTTATTTTTATTATCGCGCCAAACACTTGAGAAAAGCGCGGAACTTCCTAACGGCGAGTTTTGGTAAGGCAGATTCTCGCAACTGCCCCGCTTGGACATGTGGTTTTTAGAGTGGTCCACCCCACCTGGAGGACGTCTTACGCTAGGTGCCGCGTGCTGACAGGGTGACGAAATCCTGTCAGTTTTAATGCGAAGCTATCTAGCGGGGCTCATCACCCAATATGGAAACCTGAGCCGGATGCCCAGGAAAACGGTTAGTCTAATCCCGTTTTTTCCCACAAATCGGTTACACGAGGGCGAACCTCTTGCAACCGATGATTCTGCCGCTTTCATCGCGGACGGGGTCGGCGGTAATCAGCAGATCGCTCGTTGCGCGGCCTTCTGCCTTAGCGGCATTGGCCGTGATCACGCTCACGATGTAGTAGATTCCGTCTTCCGGTTCCGGCAGCTCCTCGGTAGCGCCGAACCTCATCGAGACGAGCTCGATTCCGTCCAGCTCGCCGACACGCTCTGCGGTCTGGCTGGCGCGCGCGATACCCTCGGAAGGGAACGCGGCCCTTACGGTGCCGTCCTCTTCGACGACATTAACAGTGTGGGGAGTAAGGTTTTTAATCATATTTCCTCCGCGTTTAAGGCCCGCCGGCCATTGGATGTGCCGTGGGACTAGCCCAACGGCGTAAGAAGTCTGAATGTCTATTCAGAGCCTCTTATGCCGCTGGGGTAACTGGAGGTTACTATGATTTGGTTGTTAATGTCCGTTCCTAGATACCGATGTGAAGCACCAGAGCTAGGAGCTGGCTTGAGCTTATGATTATTAGTCACGAGCTCAGCAGACGGGTCAAATTCGTCTGCTCAGCCCGTGTTTATTTCGAACTGAGTTGTCGTTTCCCACCCTTAGTATATGCCCACCCAAGAGTTTATCGGGAAATTAATTATGACAAAATGCATATTATAAATGTACCTTAATATCGGTATAGGAAGAAGTATGATATCTACTTCCTTGCTCACCCACCATGATATTAATTCTTACGCAATCTCCCGCAATGTATGACAACATTTGTTTGATTGTTGCCACTATTATAACAAAAAGGTTGTGTTTTGTCAATACAATTATGATTATTTTTAGATTTACAGGGGTGAAATGGGCGGAAATTTGTCGAAGTGGTGTCGACAAAACCTAAAAATATCTGAATGTACCGATAATATATCCGTGATATAATATACACAGCAAGCATAAGGAGATAATCAAGTGGAAATATTCCCGTATAAGATATCAATACCAGCTGAACCCGATAATTACAAGTCATCTGATGAGGATAAGACTAGGAGTCGGCAGCCAGGTGTTTATTATGATGAATACAAAACCGGTATTAAGCAGTTATCCGATTTGAAAAAGCTAAAGCCGATTGAACAATTAGGATATTTATCGCAGGTAGCTGAGATGGCCCATTCGGACACCGCTTATGCCATGTTTGATGCGTATAAGGTTTTCGAAGATGTAGAAAAAGACGAGGGATTTTCACCGCTACTTAAAATATTGGCCCAAAGGGGAGCGGAATCCTGCTCTGAAGATTATTTACAGCGGCAGGATGAATCAGATGAGTTCCATTTAGATGAACAAGAATATGGTTATTCTACGATTGTTGCACCGGGCATGATACCTGAAGGCGTTCTCACCCCAATAGAAGAGAAGATGAGTGAAGAAGAGATTAAACTTGAGATAGCCCGCCTAGAATCAAGTGACCTAGTGACTTTTTCTAACTCTATGGGTTTGGATTTGGAAGATAAGGATTACGAAGGCGAAAAAGGGTACGAAGTACTGAGCGACTATCACACTCGGCTTTCTGAGCTCGAACTTGCGCTAAGTAAAAAAATTTTCAATAGAAATCAAAAGAGGCTACATCAGGAGTTCCCTTCTCTACCTACGGACAGGCAGTTGGTAAAGGTAGCCCCTGACGCTGCGGCAACGGTTGAATTTGAGGAAAAGGAGGACTATCTTGGGGACTCTTGGTCCGATCTCAGCACATTCGACACGATCTCCGATCAAAGCGGCAAGATACTATACGGCGCAGAGAGTCAGTCGGGCTTAAACGAAGAGGCCTTAGATTGCCTTATAACCATCCATAACAATGCTTGGATGAAAAATAAAGTCGAAGAGACAATAAACCTCAAATTGGTCGAAATACCCATTGAGGCGCAGGCTCAGCTATTAAAGTTTATGACAGAAGCCAGCAATGAGCGTTTCGATAAGATGTGTGCCGTTATGCAGAATATAGAGGGCAAGGACCTTCGCAGGCGGCTCCTAGAAAACTTTGTGGCGGCGGATTTCGGAGAAGATTTTGGCGATGCGCTTCTTGATATAGCAAGTTCCGAGCGTCTTAGCAAAGATGAAAAAGCAAAAGTTTTCGATACGATTAGTTCATGTCGTGAGTCGATAGGCAAAATAACGGATTTCTATACTGGTTTTGATAATGGTAAATTTGCCAAACAGTACGCTAGAGCTTCAAACGAGCGACTAACTGATGCCATAACGGTATTCCGACAAATTGCTAAGACAGGAGTAGCGAGCACAGATCTAGGTTGGGCTGGAAAAACACGATTCAATTTTGAAGAGGCGTGTGAAGCATTAGAATACGAAATGAAGTCGCTCGAGATTATCAGTGGGACTCTGGGAGATATTCAATCTGGTGCGAAGGATGCTTTTGCTGAGGTAGTTTTAGCGCGAGATGAATCAAATCAGCGGTTAAATAGAACTTTCTATAATTTCTATTCGCCTCGACATGGTTATGTTTTACTATATACGCGCCCAGAGGGGTCGCATTCGTTTGACCCTGCGACCGAGTATGGAAAAGTACGAAGCAGGTATCGTCTAGATAGTGCAAATACTGGTGTTGAGGCGTCAATTAGTCTAATAACGAATCCGGTAGACCCATTTTCCTTAATTAGTCCATTTCGACCAGATGCACACGCGACGAAGAATCCGCAATATTATAATCCAGACACAATGAATAAAGTAAGTGGAATACGCCTGGACCGAGAGGGGCGGGCTCCAGGGATGGCAGCAAATGACGATTCTCGTGATACGATTAACCCTATTGGCATGATCTCGGTCGATCTTGCGGCAATCGGAGATAGATACGATACTCCATCTGGTAAAATTGCAAGGCTATTAAGCACTGGCGGCAAATTACGAGAGCAGATTACTGGCACCGAATCTACGCTAAATCATAACACGCGATGGTTCGATCAGGATTCTTATGGCATAGCGGAAGGATTTAGTAAACTGGTGGGGTATGTCGATAGTGTAGCACGAGAATGGTGTAGCAAGTTTAAACCTGGAAAAAATGACAAGTGTTATACTAATCTGATGGCTGAATTGAGACGAGGACAAGCTATGAGGCGCGGAGGAAAAGCTTATCGAGCTACTACAGGATTCGGAAAAAATGGATATCAGACTGGGGGGCGCGGCAATCAAGGTGGTCAGACTCAACAAAGTGCATAAAAAACACCCCCGGCGAAAAGCCGAGGGTATTTGAGCTTTGAGCAGGCTGGTTTTTACGTGTCCAGCCCCACGATTGATTCATCGGTACTTTGACCGGTTTTAACGCAGCCGCCGAATCAATAATTTCGACTACGTCTTTGGTCTTGTTTGGGGGACCGGCCCTTGCTTGGTTCTGCCATGCACACTCTCGCTCTTAACCGTTTTTTAACGTGGGCGCGGTGCCATTTCTAAGAGTACACATACCAAGATGGGGACATGTGGTAGTCCGACCTCCGTCTAGGCTCTCCATAGCCATCGTGACGGTCCGACCCCTAACTTTTATTTGGGCGGGGTCACCCTCTCCGTGTTTTTTAAATCACGGAGGTGATCGGATTTTTGACAACAACAGTTTTCACCTTCTTTCTACATGTTGTCAATTCCAATGCCACCGGTAGACTTGCAGAAGTCTACTAGCGACTGATTTCTTGTTTCCATCGCGAACCCGTGGACTTTCGCCCCTGGGATATCTGACTTCTTCAGCTTTGAAACCGAAGAATCGTCGTCGGTTAAAACGACGATTTCCGGACGATAGATGTCGTCACGGTTCTTCATCTCCTGCTGGATGAAGTCGTACGCCGCCTTGATAGCGACCGCGATGTCTGTCGACCCGCCGCTAAAGTTCTTGCCCATGAATCGCTTCATTAGGGCTTTCGCTTCCTCGGGGGTGGCGGCGTGGGATGGGTCGTACATCCGGTCGTCGAAGACGGCCAGATACACTTCCGCATCGCCATCAATTACGGCTTTGATTCGGTTCATGACGATACCGGAAGCCTTATAGTGGCGATGCCCACTTCTCATCGAACCAGAACCGTCTACCAGGATAAAAATCACCTGTTTCCGGTCCTGACGAGTAACTCTTTCCCTGACCTGCAGTTGGCCGCTTACTGCCTGGTACAGGAAGTAAGTGCCAGACTGCTGGCGCGTAGCCCACGCGGTTTTACTCACGCGGGCGAGTTCTGATAAGCCCTTGAGGGGGCGAGTCTGAATCTCAGCGCCGTCTGGGTCCGCCTCGACACGTTTCTGGCGGTGGACTTGCATTTTTGATAGCTTGTCCAAGTTGCGGGAGATGTCGAGAATCTCCTGCTTCCCCGCCTGGAGGTCTTCCGCAACTTTAAGCCGGTTAAGGCTCTCGTTGCTTCCGTTCTCCTGGCGGCCGTCTTGTTGCCAGTTGCCGTCCGGGTCGAGCAGCTCCTGCTCATCCTGGGAGAGGCTATCCACCTCGTCCATGATGTCAGAGAGTTGCTTAGCAGTAGCCTCCGGGTTGTCGTTGTCCACAAAGATTGGCAACGTCTCCCCGTTTTCACCACCGCCAGACCCACCTTCCTGCTTAGAGAGCAGTTTTAACATGCTCATCGCCTGCTGAAGGGGGGTCTGCCCCGGAAATTTGCTGAGGTCTACCGTCTCCAGGAAATCAGAGACGGATTGATGGTAGGCCATCGCTTTGTTCAGGCGATCCTGAACAGCGATAGTCCTGGAGGTCGTATAGTACGACCCACTACAGTGTCTGACGCTGGAGTGATTCCTATACGCCTCCGAAACTTGCCATTCCCCGTCTGAATCGGGGGCCGGTAGCTTTTCCTCGACCTCGTCGAGGAGTTGGGCGCGGTAGCTGGACGGAGGATTAATATCTCCGCCAGCTGCCAAATTTATCAGGTCCGCGACTAGGTCGCGACTGAAAGACCTCAGCCCTACTGCATCCGCGGCCGCCCGCATCTCCTCACCTGTCGGGAGAATGTAGGTGGGCGGCGTAGTTGTCCGCATTGACATTGTCATCCCGCTCACCTCGTTTCTTAGATGTGGGTGGCGTCAAGGGCGCGTTGCTGAGCGGTCGTAACCAACTCGGCGGCGCGGTTGCGTAAATCTTTCCTACGGCCAGTCAAGGCGTCAGTCACCTTAAGGCGGCTAACCTCATCCTGGAACGCAATCAGGTGTTTCGCAACCTGTAGAGCTTTAATCGGAGTCGAAGCTCCGTTCAGCTCATCCACGAGGGACTGCAGCTGAGCTTCAGCCTGACGCACCCGGGCTTCCGCTGCGGAGCGCTCGTAAGCTGCATCCAACTCCTCGCGGAGGTTGTCTGCAAAGCTCTCCATACCGGGGAGGAAGCATAAATCAAGGAGATCCTGCTTCTCTACCTTGGCTGCGCCCCTCATCTTGGCGGCTGCCTTTACCACGCCAAGGGCGTGAACGGCAGTACGCGGAGAAATTGGGGTATCCTCCCTGGCTGCCTTTGCGAAAACCTCTGCGAGAATCGCAGTGGTTCCGTTCAGATCAGCACCAGGTATACGGGGACTGACTTTCTGGAAAAGTTCCAGATAGTCGTTTGCCTCATAGCTCGGCCACTCCACTTTCAACTGAAGAGGGAAACGGTCGATCAGAGCTGCAGCCGCGGGTCCAAGCTCAGATATTTCTTCAGGATCCTTATTGGTAATCGCGATGATTACCTTAGTTTCCATCTTAAACGACTGAGAGCCCTTGCGGAGCTTTTTCGCCGTAAGCGTATCTTTTAAAGCGAGGAGAACTTGCGCCGGTGCGTCGAAGATTTCTTCGAACACCGCGTAGGGCTTCGCCAGAAAAGAATTCTCCGGAAAATAGCGGAGCACCTTCTCTGTGTCGAGAGCACGAAAATCGAGACCGCCCCAAAGGGTGGCCTCGTCCATGCCCTCGCCGAAGCTCTGCACGAACACCTCGTCCTCACTGGCAACTACAGACAATGCCTTGGTTACCATTTCGGACTTACCGTGCCCTCCGGGACCCCAGAGGAGCACGTTTTTATTAGCTTCGACGGCGAGCGCAATGATGCGCGCCATCTCGGCTGATTTTACGAAGTCGGCGCTGAGCGCCTTAGTAATCTCTAAGTAAAGGTTCTTCATAAGAACCTCCTTTCTCCCGGCACACACCCCTGCCGGGCGGGAATGAATGAGTTTGAGCGCGGGCTTACCCAGATTGGTATGAGTTCGCCCCCTGGCACTCCTCGCGTTTTTGCCGGTAGCGAGTCACCGTTGTATATAATCAGCCGCGCATACCCACGGCTGTTTCAAAGAAACAATCGTGTGGTATGACACGGCCGCGATTAGGTGCTCGCAGCTAGCATTTCTCTGGCGGCTTCCTGCTCGCCTGGAGCATCATCAAAACAGTACTCCAGGTCGAGCATCAGCGCGTGCTGCATGGTCAACGGACCGTAGCAGCACTCATCCAGGAGATCAACTGCCTGCTCAAAAGAGCAGGGCTGACCGCCGAACGTGCTCACTACAATCCTGCTAGCCCAATGCTCACGCATACTGGGGCCGCCGTAGCCTCCGCTCATTCTGAACACCGCGTAGGCGACAGAATTTGCGAAGGCTGCATGGTGCTCACTTGGTGCGCCAGGATGACGTTCCTTGCCAAGCAACCACGCCTCTTCTAGGATAGCGTTGTAGTCTTTCATTTTCTCACCTCCTTTCCTAGGTATTTTGAAAGACTTACCATGGGCAGACCGTCGTCTCGGTCCCCGGGATTATTTCTTCACTCCCCCATACGAGGGCGTGATTTTCCCAAAACTTCCGATCTTCATCGGTTGCTCTAGGGTCCCAGGGTTCCTTGGCGGCCATGCCGCCGACAAATGCAGTTATGAGCACGTAATACGGCTCATAGTCGTCCCTTTTGAGGATGACTACCGCTTTGTCGGACGGCTCGGCCTGGCGGTTCTTGACGAACCGAGTCAGACCTGCCCGTTTGGGACGTTGCGCGTAGCAAACTACATCGCTCCCACTCGTTGCGACGCAGCCGCTCTTTCCAACGAGCCGACCGAAGTCGTGCTCGCGGACGATGAAGCGTTCCCCTCCGGAAACACCCGCGAAGACCTCAGGAAGTAACTCCTGGACCTCGCGGTGCAAGTGGGAGTTATAACGATCATAGACCGGCTCGCCACTTGCGATGTTTCCTAAGAAACTCAAATCATTCCGCATCATAGAATCACCTCCTTCGTGACTTTGCGGAAATTTCGTCATTTACTAGATGCCGCGGACCTTGCAGGAGACGAGCCCTGCTTGGTTTTAATGCGAAGCTATCTAGTAGTAGATTTAATTTATACAGTGCAGATTCCACCACTGCGCCTATTCAATTTTTAATGAGCGAGTCTCGCTTACTATTATCAATAGCGCTTGAGACTCTCTCCCCACCCGTTTATCATCACGGGTTGGGCAGGCTGGTCAAATTCGCCTGCTCAGCCCGTGCATATCGAACTGAGTTGTTATTCCCCACTCCTAGATTTGCCCACCCAAGAGTATCGGGAGAATAATTATGACAGAATGCATTATAAATGTGCTTTAATATCGGTATAGGAAGAAGTATGATATCTACTTCCTTGCTCACCCCACCATGATATTAATTCTTACACAACCTTCCTAAAATGTATGACAACATTTGTTTGATTGTTGCCACTATTATAACAAAAAGGTTGTGTTTTGTCAATGTGGTAATGATAAATTTCTATTTTACAGGGGCGGATTGAGTGATATTTTGTCGAAATGATATCGACAATTTTAAGATTCTTATGCTATAATGGGAGTATGAACACTGAATTATTAGTACAAACTGGGCTTTCCGAAGTCCAAGCGAAAATCTATTTATATCTAATTAAGCACGGGCAAAGCACTCCGACCGAGATTGCAACAGGGGTGGGTGAAAATCGTACCACTGTTTACTCGGCAGCAGAAAAGCTGGAGGGATTAGGTATTATTTCCCAGAAGGATAAAGGCAAAATCGCCGCTTACGTTCCTAGCCACCCTTCGGTACTCGAGAGTATTGCAGAAAAGCGCTTGCGGAAAGTTGCGAGGCAGGCGAAGAATCTCGAGAGTAATCTCCCCGCCCTGATAAATTATTACAACGAGCATCAGAGCACTCCTGGCGCGACGACGTTTTATGGGAGAGAGGGGGTTCAAATGATTTACAATAAGATTGTGGCGACTGGAGATACGTTTTATTTCGTAAGAAGCCCTTACGATGAAAAAGCCGTCCCCGAAGACCTGGAGGCGCACAAAAAGGCTAGAGTGGCAGCTGGCATAAAGGCTGAAAATATCTCACCTTCTGAATTTACCTCCTATACTGAAAAAGATGAGAAAATGTGGGGCGTAACTAGAACGCTTCTACCTCCAGACAACTATGATTCCCCAATAGAAATTGACATTTTCGGCGATAACGTGGCCTTTATTAACTATGAGAAAAATGGCATGTCTACCCTTATTGAGTCGCCCGAGATTGCCGATGCTATGCGGCAAATGTTTCTATTCGCGAAGAAATACATACGTAAGGCTACTGAGCAAGACGAACTAGACAAACATACTGATTAGGAGCGTTTATTCCCTTTTACCAGTTTACACCAATTGATGTAGCCATAAATAGAACTGAGGACAAAGAAGGCCCTTATGGTAATAATGGCGGGGCCGCCCGTGCCGATCCACATGATTAAAAGCAAGACATCCGCAATAAGCCATGCTAGCCACTGTTCGCGGTAGCGCAGGACCCCTAGAAGACTTGCGAAAACAATCATAATGGTAGCAATGCCATCAAGCATGGTCGAATGACTACCCATGGAATCAAGTATTAGTTTCAGCCCGAGAGATGAAATGACGAAGATAATACCCAGAATGATAATTTGCTTCGTAGTAAGCTTACGGGCAATGACATCTTTGTTCTTATCACTATGCTTGCCCCAGGCATAAAAGCCGATGAGAGATATGGGGATGTAATAAACATTGATGAGTAGGTTTCCATAAAAATGATCGATCTGTGCAATAAAGATTGAAACCGAGGCGCTAATTAGCGCAAAGATGTAACAGCTACGTCGCCCATTAATTCCAAGAATTACCTCTAGGATGCCGGCGTTAAGCAAAGCAATACTAGCCACGGCATAAGGCAAAGGGCGACTCTGGTCTGTGAGGATAGTCACTATAGATACGGTAATACCAACCGCTACACAAAGCCAGTCTAGGAGACCAAAACGAAAGCGCCTGGTGGCCGTGTTTCGATCCTTAGCCTCTTTGATAATTACTTCGAGCATTTTGTACTTATTCCTTGTTTTGTACTTAGTAGCTCCAGGAATTCTACTGGGGTATGGACTGGAATGTTGGAGTTTTTGAAGTCTTTAGTATTACGGGTAACGATGCAGTCCATGTCGTTTCTCTTGGCAGATTCGACGATGATGGCATCTTCAAAATCCGGGATGTCACTACGTAGGGCATTACGGCAATCTTCGGAGGTGGTGTCCAGAATGTCGAATAAACTAAATATCTTATCCATGATTGCTTTGGTTTTCTCTTTGCTGTGATTGCGTTTATGTTCAATATAATAGATATCTGTAGCACTACTTGCTACGATAAAACCATCGTACTCTGTCGCTAGCAGAACAACCATGCAAGAGTCATCGAAAAACTCTTTGCGTACTTCTATGGCATCTAAAAGAACATTGGTATCTAATAATACTCTCATTATTTGGATGGCCCTCCCGCCCGTTCATCAGATGGCAAATACTTGGCCAACCTTTCCGCCCGTATATCATCTAGCGACATATATTCACCCTTTGCTGAGCCGACTATTTCTTTGGCGATTCTCTTCTTCTCCATTTTTTCCTTTCTCTTAGCGAAGGGTTCGGTGAGGCGTGAGATGATTTTTCCATTCTTGGTAATCAAAATGTCTTCCTCTTGAGACATCTCTACGTATTTACCGAGATTCCCTTTTAGCTCTGTTAAAGTGATTTCCATATCTTCCTCCTTGAGTTTAGGTTATCAAAAATCGTGCGATTTGTCAAGAAAATCGTACGATATTTATACTAGAGCAAAAAAGCATATACCAACAAAAAACTCCCTTACGGGAGATTTTGTCTTAACAACTTAGTTGTGCAATCTTCATCTGACAGTGTAAAGCTTAATGTTACGTCTCTTGCGAGAGTTGTTATAGTTCAAGCTTGCCAACTATAACCGTAACCGACCTGACTACCTGCGACAGATAAATCCGTTTCAGGCGTCTTATTTCCTTCTCAAGAAAGGAGGTAATCCATCCACACGTTCTCGTACGGATGCCTTGTTACGACTTAACCCCAATCATCCCGCTCACCTTAGGCCGTCTAGACGGACTTCGGGTGCTCGTGACTCTCATGGTTTGACGGGCGG
>DFGN01000017.1:0-13120 GCA_002371235.1 Candidatus Saccharibacteria bacterium UBA3749
CCTTCATTATCATTACAGAATACATGCATAGTAGTAGTACCAATATTAGGAGTATAGGTACCATTATTAATATTGGCATTATGGGTGTCCATTCCAGTACCAGACATAGTACAGGACATGGGGACAGTAATATTAATTTGATCTACAGTAGAGTTATCATCGGCTGAGACAATACTAGAAGCTAACACTAAGCCAGAAATCATAGTAAGACTAGTTAGTGTAAATAGAAGAAAGGGCAAAAATAAGACATCATGATGGTTACAGAATGAAACCTCATGATGGTTAGCGACTATGTTTACTTTCATTATATGTATGATTCCTTTCTTCTGTTAAAGTTTACCTAGCACATTAAAAATGTATATTGCTAGTGTTAATTATATAATACACCAATATGCATAATCGTCAAGGACTTAGCAATTGTAATACTTAGAAAGGAATTCCTCTTTATATTCCTCGAACTTGTCAGCTAATAGTGATTCGCGAATCATATCTACAAGATGAACGACAAAGTATTCATTATGAATGCTGGCCAGAACCTTCGCAGTGATTTCATCGGTTCTAAATAGATGATGAAGGTAGGCTTTTGTGTAATTTTTACAACATTCACAGTCGCAATCTGATTCGAGTGGCGTAAAATCGTGAGCATATTTAGCGTTCTTGATATTAATGCGGCCGTCCTTGGTATAGAGTGATCCGTTCCTGGCCATGCGAGTAGGACCAACACAATCGAAAGTATCACAACCATGTTCGACACCCATAAACAAATCAATCGGCTCTTGCCCCATGCCGAGAAGATGACGGGGCTTGTCTTCAGGCAGAATCTTGTTGACGGTTTTTAGCATTTCGTCCATGCCTTTCGCCGTGAAGACACCGCCAATACCGAATCCGTCTACTGGCTGGGTTGTACAATATTTCGCCGACTCGGCTCTCAGATCAGTAAAAATACCACCCTGTACTACAGCATATAAAAACTGTTCGTCTTGATTACTATGAGATGCTGCCAGTCGTTGATGCTCTTCAATACAGCGGTCAAGCCAACGGTGAGTACGATGCATAGCTATTTCCATATCTTCGTGACTGTCGGACTTAGCAAGATGATCGAATGCCATGTGAATATCGGCACCGATGGCCCATTGAGCTTGCATGGATGACTCCGGGGTCATTTCAAAAATGCAGCCATCAAGGTAGGACTTGAATTTAACGCCATCCTCAGTAATCTTAACATCGGGAAGACTAAAAATCTGGAAACCACCGGAATCAGTGAAGGTAGGTTTGCACCAACTGCAAAACTGCGCAAGACCGCCAGCCTTTTCAATTAGCTCAGTGCCCGGACGGAGAACCAGATGATAGGTATTCGCTAGAATCGCCTGCGAGCCAAGCTCGTTCATCTGCTTCATAGTGAGCGCTTTTACCGTAGCGCGCGTAGCAGCACCGATAAAGGCAGGAGTCTTAATGTCGCCATGTGGCGTGTGAATTATGCCAGTACGGGCCAGCCCGTCGCGATGGATGATGTCGAATTTTAACATATCAACATTGAGTCTCCGTAGCTTAGGAAGTTATACCCCGCTTCGACGGCATGCTTGTAGGCAGGCTTTAGATGATCCCAGCCGGCGAAGGCGGCGGCAAGCATGAGGACGGTGGATTTGGGGGCATGGAAATTAGTAAGGAGCGCATCGACCAGCTGAAACTTGTAGCCGGGATAAATAAAGATGTCGTCCTCACCCGAAGTCTCGCCAGTTTTAGCGTAGTATTCCAAAGTACGGGCGACGGTGGTGCCGACTGCAATAATCCTCTTAGCAGAACTAATGGCTTCTATAGTGTCATCAGGTATATGGAACCATTCGGAATGCATTTTATGGTCTTCGACCTTATCAGTGCGCATGGGGAGAAAAGTACCGAGACCGACGTGAAGCGTTAAGTATTTAACAATTACACCTTTTTGCTTCAGGCGGTCTAGTAAGTCTTCGGTCATATTGAGCGATGCGGTCGGAGCAGCGGCGGAGCCCATATGTTTAGCCCAAACCGTTTGATAGCGCTCTTTGTCATCTTCGGTTGCGTCGCGATGGAGATAAGGAGGTAAAGGAACGGTACCATATTTCTCGGCAAGCTCAGCGAGCGGAATGCTCGACTCTACCTCGGCGATGCCGTTGCCGAGAATGTGACTAATAGCAATGTGCTCAAAATGGTCGGCTTCGGGCACGGAGTCGCTCGCGCCCGTCTTCACGGGGCGAGCGCTCCTTCGTTCTCGGCAGCAGCCTCCGAAAGATCCCTCAGCCGACCATTTTTGAGCATTTGTCGTCATCCTCAGCGTGTCGCCGTCGTGAAGCTTGCCTCGATACATCACACGCTGAGGTTCATCGCCATGTTTCTCGAGTACCACCAACTCACGTTGACGCCCATCGGGAAGCTCACAAAATAAGCGTGATTTAATAACCCGAGTATCATTTAGGACTAATAGATCACCAGGATTTAAGAATTGATCTAAATTTCGATAGAAAGAATCTTGAATTGCACCAGTCTCACGACTAAGCACCAGCAAGCGAGTAGAGCCACGCTCCTTCGGTGGGAATTTTGCGATGCGCTCTTCTGGCAAATCGTAACTATAATCAGATACCAACATGATGTATAATTATAACATATTTGGTGAATCTTTGCCATTTCGTTCGTTTTTTGTTCGGGTACGCTATATCTAGCGTGGTTTTAGCCAGACTTTGTCATTTCATGCGCTATATATAGTGTGTGCATTCACTATATATTATATATGGTGTTGAAACCAGCAATTATTCGCACTATTTAAGCATTTGTGTTACAATTGTTTCATAAGTAGGAGGTTTATGTCTAAGACAATTGAAACTGATTTAAGGACATTTGTTAAGTTCTGGCTGGTGCCACTTGGTATCTGTGCCTTACTGTTCGTATTATATAAGGCTTTGACTGGCCTAATTATTATTGGTGTATCCATCTTCCTAGCGCTAGCTTTGAAGCCGCTAGTACGCAAAGTAAATAGTTTCTTCACCAAGCATTTTGGCAAGGATAAGAAACACCAGACCATGTCGGCGGTATTTGCTTATCTAATAGTGGTACTGGTGATTGGTTCGATTGTCGCCATCGTCGGCCCAGTCGTAGTTAATGAAACAGCGAAATTCGTCCAACATTTTCCTGACACTTTTGAGAAAACATTTGGTGGCTGGGAGGGAATCAATAGTTTTGGGAATTCTATCGGCATCAACAACCTCCAGACAGAGATTACGAGTGCTCTAACTGGTCTTTCGGACAATTTACTTGGTTTACTTGGTAATAATCTGGTATCAAGTGTTACTGGTGTGGCTGACGTAGTCATGAAAGTCGTTTTAATTGTCGTGCTGACATTTTTATTCTTGCTGGAGGGACCTAGCATGCTCGATGTACTATGGAAAAGTATGGGCGGTCGCAAAGAAGACCAAAAATCAACTGCCCTTATTCGCCGCATTGTGACCAAGATGGCGAACGTGGTCTCGACCTACGTCTCGCGCCAGATCATTGTTGCTGCAATCGACGGGTGTGCCACTATGGTGATAGTATTCATACTCTCGTTGATTTTAAGGTTCTCGCCAAGTCTAGCTATTCCGATGGGGATGATTACAATGCTATTCTATCTTATCCCAATGTTTGGTCAGTTTATCGGTGGCACATTGGTGACAATTCTGCTATTTTTCTCGAATCCAGTGGCGGCCGGTATCTTTGCCGTAGTTTATATTGTTTATGCCCAGGTCGAAAATAATGTAATCTCGCCAAAAATTCAAGGAAGTGCTCTGAACCTACAACCAGTTGTTATCCTCTGTGCAGTGGTGATTGGTATGTATATGTTTGGACTTCTTGGCGCCATTATTGCCATCCCGATTGCTGGCTGCATCCGAGTATTAATCGAAGAATACCCAAATATCAAAGCACTTAGAGACTAATTCGATGACCGAAACAACAAAAACTGAGGAGCAATCTCCCGATATTGATGATAAGAAACTTGTACCAAGAAAGCTGCTGAAGAAGCCTTTACTTGTGGTACTTTTCATATTAATCAATGTTATTGTCATTGCGATTACAGCAATAGTCGAGTTCGGAAACTCCGAGAACGCTGCAGCCTTGTCTGAGGTAGAGATTAATTGGTGGCTACTAATTCCGGCGGCGTTGTGTTTCCTAGTGGCTATTAAAGTCGAGATTAGCAAATATGTTCTAATGATGTACGAGATGTCACCTAATAAACGCTCCTTTAACCGTAAACGTGCTCAAAAAGTCGCCAGAAGGACCGTACTGCTCGGCAAATATTACGACAATATTACTCCAGCTGCCATCGGTGGACAACCATTCCAGATTTATTACATGCGCAAAAACAGCGACTTGCCAGCTGGAGTTTCTACCTCGATTCCAATCTTCGGCATGGTGGCGGGGCAACTAGGCTTCATCATTATCGCCGTATTGTGCTTTCTTTTCGGCAGTCTATCCATTAATAATGCGGTCCTAATCGGCACAGCCTGCTTTGGTCTATTGTTTTTTGCCTTTTGGCCGGTTACGGTGATGATTGCCACTTTTTTGCCGAAAGCAACATTGGAGATCATCGGACTTCTAGTTAAATTCCTCGCCAAAATTCATCTCGTGAAGGATGAGGAGAAAGCCAAGCACAAAGTAGAATATGAGATTGATGAATACGCCAAAAGCATTCGCAAAATCTTGAAGACGCGTGGGCTATTCGCGAAAACCGTATTGTTATCAGTAATATTTAGCACACTCACCGGAATGATTCCATTCTTCGTGTTGACGGCTTTCGGTGGAAGGGTAGACTTCTTGCCAACATTCGTCACGACCATTGCAGTAATCTCAGCTGTCTATTTTGTCCCCACACCGGGCAATGCCGGTGCAGCCGAAGGTACATTCTTCCTTGTCTTTTCAGCTCTGTCGAGCGGCTACGTGTTTTGGGCGATGCTGGTATGGAGATTCTTTTCTTACTATGTTTACATTCTGCTTGGGCCGATTGTTTATTTCTTTATGCATCTCGAAAAGAAAAGGGAACAGGCTCCAACGATTAATTCATCCGTAGGGAAAGGCCCAGAAGAACCCCATAGTTAATGTGTTATAATGGTAGAATATGTTTAAACTTTTTCGTTTTCTTAAACCTTATTGGTGGCAAGTACTGATTCTAATCGCCGCAACAGCTCTACAGGTCTGGACAACACTGAGACTACCTGCGCTTATGGCACATATTATTAATGATGGAATCGTGCCTGGCGACACTGATTATATCTGGCAAGTGGGATTACAAATGATTGGACTTGCAGTATTATCTGCGGTTGCCTCGCTGATTTCGAGCTATTTCGCAGCAAGAGTTGGCACTAACTATGCACGAGACATTAGAACCGCTATATTTACTAAGATTCTAAACTTCAATATTCTCGACACTAATGATTTTAGTACTGCCTCGCTACTCACTCGCACTACGAACGATATTGTTCAAGTCCAAAACGCAACTATCATGATACTATCTATGATGCTAAGGGCACCACTTTTCTGCATCATTTCAATCATAATGGCAATCCAAACTGCACCTGATATGTCTTGGATTATTCTAGTCGGCGCAGCGGCTATCCTTGGCTCCGTCGTGCTGATTATGTCGCTGGTAATACCTAAGTTTAAAGTTTTCCAAACTTTAGTGGATAAAATTACTCTAATTACGCGCGAAAACCTAACCGGGCTACGCGTGGTACGCGCTTTTAATAACGAGGAACTCGAAAAGAAGAAATTCGTCAAAACGAACGACAAGTTAACTAAGTTACTGATTTATATTGATAAAATTCTGGAATTGCAAAACCCATTGATTAATATTATTTTTAATGGCACGACACTACTTTGCTCTTGGATTGGGATTTCGCTTCTTTCAAAGGACTTTGCATATCTTGGCAATATGACAGCGTTCGCGCAGTATGTTACACATGTCATGATGTCGTTCTTGATGATGTCGATGCTATTTGTGATGCTACCTAGAGCCAACGTCTCGGCACACCGTATTAACGAAGTTCTTAGTAAAACTTCAAGAATCCTCTGGCCCGACAAGACCACTGGTATGCCGGAGAAAACTCCGTCAGTGGAATTTCGAAATGTAGACTTCTCTTACCCAGCAGCGGAAGAGAAAGTACTGGATAATATTTCTTTTAAAGCCGTGGCGGGCCAGACCACAGCATTCATTGGCTCGACTGGCTCCGGGAAATCGACTCTAATTAATCTAGTGCCAAGATTCTATGAAGCAACCAGTGGCGAAATTCTCATCAATGGTATTCCGATTCGAAATTACGAAAAGAAGGATTTAATGTCCCGGATTGGTTTTGTGCCGCAGAGAGGGATGCTATTTGCAGGCACAGTACGTTCCAATATCAAATTCGGTGCACCGGAGGCTTCGGATGAAGCGATGCGAAAAGCGGCCAGAATTGCTCAGGCTGAGAGTTTTATCGAGAAAATGCCAGATAAGTACAATTCCCATATTGCACAGGGCGGCACTAACGTGTCTGGAGGACAAAAGCAAAGACTTTCTATTGCTCGCGCTATCTGCAAGGAGCCGGATATTTATGTATTCGATGATGCTTTCTCCGCGTTAGATATGAAAACCGACGCAAAGCTTCGCGCCGCACTAAAAGAGATTACCAGCAATGCTGTAGTTTTGATCGTAGCGCAACGCATTTCGACCATCAAAGACGCCGATAATATCATAGTACTTGATAACGGCAAGATCGCAGGTAAAGGGAATCATTTGGAGCTACTAAAAAAATGCAAAGTTTACCAGGAAATCGTAAGGTCACAATTATCTGACAAGGAATATAAAGAGGAGTTGAAACATGCGAACAAAGAATAGTACTACAAGACCCGGTTTTAAAAGAGAGACGCCAAAAACTATGCCGACTAATAAACCCGACAAGCCGCGTAAGATGATGGAATCATTCAAAGTCTTTCTGAAATCAATTAAGAAATATCGTTTTCCAATCTTGATTTCAATAATCTTAACTGTCGGCTCGGCTTTACTTGGACTCTTCATTCCAAAAATCCTTGGCGATATGACCACAATTGCAGTTAGTTCATATCCAGAACTTGATTGGTCGGCGCTTGGCAGCAAAGCTATTCTCGTCATCGTTCTTTTCTTAGCTTCGGCAGTATTAAGTTATGGTCAGGCTTACATCTTAGCGATCGTATCAGCAAAATATACCAAGGATCTCAGGGAACAGATTCTTGATAAGATTTCACGTTTACCGATTGCATATTTTGACAAACATCAATATGGTGACACTTTGTCGCGCATGGCAAATGATGTAGATGTGCTGACTACTTCCATGTCACAAGAGATTGCCGACATTTCAATGAGTTTAACTACACTGATTGGCGTAATGATAATCATGCTCACGATTTCTGTGCCTCTATCATTAATCTCATTTGTGGTGGTGCCGATTTCAGTGCTCGTTGTGGGAAGAATCATGCGATTCGCACAGAAATATTTCCGTGAGCAACAAAAGACCTTGGGTGTATTAAACAGCGAAATTGAAGAAGACTACTCCGGCCAGGTCGTACTAAAATCTAATTCCCACGAAGATGCTGCCCTAGCTGAGTTTGGTCGCATCAACGAGAAACTGACTATGGTTTCACGCCGCGCACAGATTTATTCATCGCTATCTTTTCCGGTAACACATATTTTTACCAATCTGGGTTACGTGGCGATTTGTGCACTTGGTGGCGTATTTGTAGTGCAAGGCCAAATCACAATTGGTAACATCCAAGCGTTTATCCAGTATGTTTCACGGTTCAATCGTCCAATTACTGAGATTGCTTCGACCACCTCGACCCTGCAGGCTCTACTGGCTGCCAGCGAAAGAATTTTCGAATTCCTAAATGAGCCGGAGGAACAACCGGATATTGAACCGGCCAGGATTATTAACAACGTGAAAGGCGCAGTCGAATTTCACAATATCAACTTTAGCTACTTGCCAGACCGTCCTGTAATTAAAGATTTCTCGGTACGCGTAGAGCCAGGTATGAAAGTTGCTATCGTAGGGCCAACTGGTGCAGGGAAAACAACCATCATTAACTTACTTATGAGATTCTATGAGCCCGACTCTGGCTATATCTCAATAGATGGTGTCCCGACGCGCGAAATGAGAAGGGCTGATGTGAGGAAACTATTTGGAATGGTTTTGCAGGATACTTGGTTGTTCTCAGGGAGCGTTGAAGATAACCTTCGCTACGGGAGTACAGGTGCAACTCTCGAAGAAATTAAACGTGCGGCGAAGGCAGCAAATGTCAACCATATCATTGAGGCTTTGCCAAAGGCTTATCATTCCGAGATTAGTGAAGATTCTGACAATATTTCGGCGGGCGAAAAACAACTTCTTACTATCGCGCGCGCCATGGTGGCCAATCCACCAATGATGATACTAGATGAGGCCACCTCGAATGTCGATACGCGCACGGAACAATTAATTCAAGATTCATTCGAAAAGCTAACCCACGGCAGAACATCATTCGTGATTGCGCATCGGTTGTCTACAATCCGTAATTCGGATCTGATTCTGGTGATGCGTGATGGGGCTGTAGTGGAGCAGGGAAATCACGAAGAGCTGATGAAATTAAATGGATTCTACGCCGAATTATATAATTCACAGTTTGCAGAGGGCTAGGCACAATCAGCTTTTGCTCGGTGTACAAATTAAGGGTCATCAATGATTTACGAATGAGGTACGCTCTAGTACTATTTGTATTACCTAATGTTCAGACTGTAATATTTTAAGAATATTTGCAAATACTTCTTCAATAGTACCAGCAGCGTCGATTAGACACAAATCAAAATCCTTGGCAATGTGAGGATAAGCGGCGTTGACTTTTTGCTGAAAGGTATTCGACATTTTTTCGAAGGTCTCCTTGGCTTTGCCGCGATTACCTTGGCGAGCCAAACGTACTTCATCTGATACCGTAAGAATAAACCCATAATCAGGGTGGAAATACTTTTCAGGAAGAAGCTCTTTTGTGATGCGAATAATCTTACTGCGAGAAACTCCCTCACCATAACCTTGATAAGCCAATGTAGACCAATAATTGCGAGCCGAAATCACAATACCGTCTCGGCGAAGGACTGGCTCGGCGATTTTTTTCCAGAGTTCTACTCTTGCCGCCGTAAATAATAGTACATTAGTAATTGGCTCTAGGTGATAGCCACGGGTCAAAATCATATCGTGTAGGTCGTGCGCTTGCGGAAGATCGCCATCGGGCTCTTCCAGCACGACGACTTCTTTACCTGCGGATTCGTAATGCTTTTTTAGTAGTTCAGCTTGGGTGGACTTACCGGTGCCATCCTGACCTTCAATGACTATATACATTTTAGATGCCTTTCATAACACGCAGGGCAGAGAGCACGATATTCAATCTTACTCTTGCCATCGTCAATTAAAATATCTGGGCCGTCAGCAACCAATTTGCCATCCAGAAACCTAGCATTATAGGTAGCTTTATGGCCACATTCGCAGATGGTTTTGATCTCTTCAATATCATGCGCAATCTGCAACAAGCGCGTAGCGCCTTCGAAGCCACCATCTTCACGGCGGAAGTTTAGGCGAAGCCCATAACACATAACAGGAATATTTAGTTTAATCGTAACCATCATTAATTGATCAACTTGCGCTGGCGTGAGAAATTGTGATTCGTCGACTAGAATACATTGGACATCGGGATAATCCCTAGAGATGATTTCAAATAAGTCGGTTGCGCGATCGAAGCATATATTGGTCTCGCGCTCGGGGCCAATCCTAGTATATAGCTTAGTACCATGCTTAGTGTCGGTCTTGGGTTTTATTACGCAGACCTTGTGTCCACGCTCTTCGTAGTTGAATGCGACCTGGAGTAACTGCATTGTCTTGCCGCAGCCCATCGCACCATACCTAAAATAAAGCTTCGCCATAGGAATATTATAATCGATTTTTACAATAATTGTTAGTCTTTCACGGCTAGATTATTCGTGTATAATGGAAACATGCATGAGAGTTGGAAAAGTTTTTTAGCCGCGGAGTTCAAAAAGCCCTATTTTAAGGAACTGGCTGAATTTTTACACGCAGAGTACGAGAATAAGACAGTTTTTCCGCGCAAAGAATTGGTGTTTCGAGCTTTTAAAACAGATTTAAATGACGTAAAAGTCGTCATCTTGGGACAGGACCCATATCACACCCCGGGCGCAGCGGAGGGGCTAGCGTTCTCGGTGCCAAATTCACAGCCGATGCCACCTTCTCTAGTTAATATCTATAAGGAGATTGACTCCGATATTGGTAGGCATGCCAATCCTGGCGGAAGTCTTACTAATTGGCAGAAGCAGGGTGTACTACTTTTAAATACGGTACTAACCGTAGAAGCGCATAAACCAAAATCACACGCTGGCAAAGGTTGGGAGATATTTACAACCGCCACGATTGAATATCTGAACCGCGTGAGACCACATTTGGTGTTTATTCTATGGGGAAGAGATGCACGGAACAAAAAACCATTGATCGATGCCTCCCGCCATTTAATCTTAGAGTCAGCACATCCTTCACCCTTGTCGGCTTATGCTGGGTTTTTTGGTAGTAAACCATTTTCGAAATGTAATCAGTTTTTGACACAACACGGTATGGAACCGATTGTGTGGTAATCTTGGTTTTGCGCCGTTGTTTTGCGGTATCTTGATGCAAGATTATACAAAAAGCGTTGCTCTGATTTTCTTAGAAAACAAGACTATGCGAGTTTAGAGGTTGGTTCGACCCATTTAATAAGACGTTGATACTCAGGGGAATCTACTGGATATGAATCTAGAATATCTGCTATATAAGTCTTACCATTAGTGAGATTTAGAGTTTCGACTTCTGGCATCGAAGAAAGAAGTCGTATTACTGCCTCATCGGTGTCAATATTAGTCATAGATCGTTTCGGGTCAGTGGAGTGCGAATGAACACGAAGTTCTCGATAAACAAACCGCTTAATACCAGCCTGAAGGCAGTGCTTCAGACAATTATCACAAGTTGCCACTCGGTTATAAATTGTGCAGCCAGTCAAATCCTGGTGGGCAAATAGCACAGCATTCATTTCAGAATGGACAACAAACAAGTATTTCATCGGCCGTTCAGATAGCGTGAGCTTAGACTCGTCGGCGCTTTGAACTAAACCGTTATAACCAGTAGAAACTACACGCTTATTTTTATCAACAATTACGCAGCCCATTTTGGAGGATGGATCCTTGGACTTTTCGCTCACCGCCTCGGCAATTTTCATAAAATATTCATCCCATTCGTGTTGTTTCTGATTCATTTGAACTCCTTTTTTATATTATATCATGGGGTGAGAGAAGTGAGGCTACAAATAACTCTGCAGTAGTGGATGAATGACTAGCGACAGACGCATTCTTACATCAGAAAAAGTGCAACTTTTGGGGTTCATTGCATTTTGGGGGACAGTTCAGCGAGCTACTGAGCCAGG
Source organism: Candidatus Saccharibacteria bacterium UBA3749 (assembly GCA_002371235.1). GTDB lineage: Bacteria > Patescibacteriota > Saccharimonadia > Saccharimonadales > Saccharimonadaceae > Nanosyncoccus. Next base: position 11,500 of record DFGN01000017.1, read on the forward strand.
CAGCGGACTGTGAGGCCGCCGTACTTGTCGTAGTTGGAGGTATCCGGGCCGACGCCCTCGGAGTAGAAGCCCAAGTCGTAGGCGTAGGAGCTACCGTGGGCGGTACGAGACCAGTAGCCGCCGTAGATGCCGCGACCGCCTGCGACTGAGCCGTTCCAGTCGCCGGAGTAGAGGAAGTTGTTAGGATAAGTGCGCCATCTATTGGAGGCTTCTGGTGTACTTTGGGTGCTACCAGTGCCACCCATTGCAGAGTCTAGAGCACTGAATTGTCCGCCTGTTTTACCAGTGGGTAGACTCCAACCATTGGGGCAGATATCGCCTGTAGCATTACCGCCTGCTTGGCTATATGTACGAGTACCAGCTGTAGCTGCATACCAGTTGTAGTAGTTGCCATAGCTATAGATGTCGCTTGTTTGTGAGCCGGTAGTGTTGTTAGTGAAGGAGATAATGCTATTGGTGTTTAGTTTGTTTTGGTTAATACAAGTTTCATTGTTATCCGTACACCATTCATTACTTGTGGCGGATAGAGCAGTGAGGGTACTGGCTGGATTATTGGTATTAGTGGAGTTTAGAGTGATTGGGCTGTTATTGCTGTCTGTATCAGCCAGTCTTAAGTTTTCTATCATCCAGCAATTACCGTCAGCTAGTTTAGATACGGCATAGACGTTATTGTCTCTAGTATCGGTTAGACCTATGACTTGGTTAGTATTTAATGCACTACAACCATTCCAACCTTGGAGATTGCCAGTACTTTCTACCCAGTGAGCGTAGAGAGTGAATCCATTGTCTGTCATATCTTGAGTAACTGGAATGGTTTGATTGGGTCCATAGTTAGTACCAGACATATCGGCTTTATCATTCCAACCCGCAAAGCCATAGCCATCACGTTTGAAGTTAGAGGCTTGGAGGGTAATGTTTTCTACATAGACACCTTCTTGGTATGGGAGAGTATTGATGTCTACATTATTCCAATCACTATCGTTGCAATATGTAGCATTGTCTGTACCGTTAACACAACTACTCCAATCCCTATCCTGAAGGTTTTGGTCACTCATAGTGCCTTCTATCTCGTTTATGTCTGCATTCGCATCATAGCAAATATAGCCAGGCTCACAATTGGAAGTGCTTGGAGTAGCAGATGATGGATGCACCAATGTGTATATTACCTGCCCACTATACGTATCCGCCGGTTGAGTTTTAGATATATAGGCAGCGTAGGTAGTAGTTAGTTTAACTCCACCAGTAGTATTAGTCATATCAGTTCCTGAGTTCTTATGAGCTACTTTAACGTATTCGTTTGGGACTACGTGATAGTTACTAAATGAAGCTTGAGTTGCACCTGATTCTGCTTGACTTGGAAGTGCTACATTGGGAGCAGAATCAATGGTGAAAGCATTGTCAGTTGAAGTATCTCCACTATCCTGAGTCATAGTAAGCTTCATAGCCCAGTTAGACATATCTGGATTACCAGCAGATGTTGCAGTACCTGATTCTATAGCTGCATTACCACTTGACGAAGTTCCTACTAGTTTATTACTCTTTGTCCCTCCTACTTCATTTCCTGTATATCCTGCTGCATAGATAGCGAATCCTTCGTTATCATTACAGAATGCATGGAGTG
>DFGN01000017.1:13263-14907 GCA_002371235.1 Candidatus Saccharibacteria bacterium UBA3749
AGGAGACTGGGACGGTGATGTTGATCTCATCTACTACAGAAGCATCTTCAGCAGAGACCCTACTACTAGCTAGTACCATACCAAGTACAGTAGTAACCCCAAACATCATGCCCAGGCTTAACGTTATCGTTTTATAATAATTATCTTGTACGACCATTTTTTTCATTTTCCTAAATTTAGCTTAAGCCTATTATATCACGCATTTAACACAAAATCGCAAAACAAATTACCAAATCCATATAAAACATTTCTCGAGCTTGAAATCGACCCATAGCGCACACAATCAACACAATAGCGCACGCATCCAGTATAATCGGCACACATAATCAGTGCACGCAGCAAACGTACGTAATCACTCCCCCATCAACCAATCCGCAATGTCTATTATTCTCACACCCTCATAATTTTGCTCTGGTTGCCTCGTACGCGCCAACAGCAATTTCGGATATGCGTCCTTCACCGCAAGCAGCGGAGCCACCTCTCGCTCTAACGTTTCCGCAGTAGATATATCATACGAAACCTGCAAATATATCTTTTCATCTCGCCGCATAGCTACGAAATCTATTTCTTTCTCCCTCAAACTTCCCACGTATATCTCATATCCACGCCTCAAAAGCTCCATCGCCACCATATTCTCATAAAGCGAACCATAATTCATATTCTTCTTGCCCAGCTTCGCCATCTTCAAAGCATGATCGCACACGTAGTATTTATCCTGCGACCGCAAGTAGTTTTTGCCTTCTATATCGTACCGTTTAACCTTATAAAAGGCAAATGCATTACAAAAATACTGCAAATAAGCACTTACGGTCTTATTATTGGTGTATTGTCGTTCCGAATTAAGCACATTCGCTATATTATTAGCAGTCGTCAAACGCGAAATATTATCCAGCAAATAGTTACCAATATCCACCAGCAACGGTTCGTTCTGAAGACTATATTTTTGCTGAATATCTCGCACTATCATCGTATCGTATATCATTTCAAGATAGCGTGTCTTTTCGAATTCGTCATCATATATATAAGACCCAGCAAACCCACCATCAAGCACATATTTATCAAGCAATTCATACCTATCAAATCCTTTCGCACTCAACGCATCGTAGTATTCCAAATATTCAGCAAACGAAAACGGATAAACCTCCACCGGAAACACCCTCCCGACAAACAACGTCGCAAGGTCGTTACTAGCCAGAAACGCATTCGACCCCGTTACATAAATATCGTACTTCGAAGAAGCGTGCAGACTATTAATCGCGAGTTCAAATCCATCGCACATCTGCACTTCATCTATCAAGACAAAATTCTGCTTCCCCTCCACATAGCGCGACTCTATATAAATACAACCAGTTATAGCATATCCGTTTCCAAAAGTCCAGATTTTTGCAAGTTTTAGAAATAAACCCACCGCATCACTTCTAAAACTCACAAAATATGAAGGTTTTAGAAACGAACCAATCAATTGGCAACTCATTTTGCTTATTTTTATTATTCATTTTTTCGTATTCCGCACCACCTGTTCTGGATCGCTAGGCTCTTTAGGAACGGTGACGCATTATTCCTTTGGGGCTCTAGGGGTGTACTGTACCCCAAGTAGTAGACAGCCCGTAGAGTTAGATCATTAGCAAAATAGGGGTAGAAAAA
>DFGN01000011.1:0-18677 GCA_002371235.1 Candidatus Saccharibacteria bacterium UBA3749
TCACGTTGACCATGGTAAAACCACTTTAACCGCTGCGATTACAACCGTTCTCGCAAAAAGGCTTCCGTCTGACGTAAATAAGCCGGTAGCTTATGATCAAATCGATAATGCCCCTGAGGAGAAAGCTCGTGGTATCACTATCGCGACTTCACACCAGGAGTATGAGTCCGAAAAGCGTCACTATGCACACGTAGATATGCCTGGTCACGCTGACTATATTAAGAATATGATTACTGGTGCCGCCCAGGTAGATGGCGCTATCCTCGTAGTTGCTGCGAATGATGGTCCTTTGCCACAGACTCGTGAGCACGTACTTCTTGCCCACCAGGTAAACGTACCAAAGATCATCGTCTTCCTCAACAAGATGGATCTTGCTGATCCTGAGCTAGTTGAACTTGTCGAGATGGATGTCCGTGAACTTCTTAACAAGTACGGCTTCGATGGCGACAATGCTCCAATCATCAAGGGTTCTGCAACTAAGGCTCTCGAAGGTGATAAGGAAGCTGAAGATGCTATCATGGAACTCGTTCATGCGATGGATGAATACTTTGACATTCCTGAGCACGATCTTGACAAACCATTCCTAATGCCAATTGAGGATGTCTTCTCAATCAAGGGTCGTGGTACTGTCGCTACTGGTCGTATCGAGCAGGGCGTCGTAAAGTTGAACGACGAAGTTGAAATCGTTGGTCTTCGCGACACCCAGAAGTCGGTTGTTACCGGTATCGAGGCTTTCCACAAGACTCTCGACCAGGGTCAAGCTGGTGATAACGCTGGTTTGCTACTTCGTGGTATTGAGCGTGATCAAATCGAGCGTGGTCAGGTGATTGCAAAGCCTGGTACCATTACTCCGCACACCGAGTTTGAAGCACAGGTTTACATCTTGAAGAAAGAGGAAGGTGGTCGCCACACTCCATTCTCCAAGGGTTACAAACCACAGTTCTACTTCCGTACTACCGATGTAACTGGTGAAGTCGAGCTCCCAGCGGACAAGGAAATCGTCATGCCTGGCGACCAAGTAACCTTCAACGTCAAGTTGTTGGCCCCTGTCGCTATGAATGAACAAGATCGTTTCGCTATCCGTGAGGGTGGTAAGACCGTTGGCTCTGGCGTGATCACCAAAGTTATAAAATAATATTATTGGGGCGCTCCACTTCGTCACGATTTGCGTTGCTCCCTCGCCGTATGCCAAATACGGCTTGGTCCACTACTCAATCGTTCCTTGCGGAGCATCCCCACTAATATCATTTTGTCTCCTCCTTTACAGGGGGAGATTTTTGTGATACAATGAGTCTTATCAAAAAAATAATTATCAAGCCCGAAAAACTCAAGTCTTAGAGGTTATCGGGCAGGAAAGGACAAAATGACAGAAGCAAAAAAAGACGAAGGCCTAAAAATTCGCATTCGTCTGAAAGCGTATGACCATCGCGTAATTGACCAGAGCGCCAAGCAGATAGTAGATACTGCAATCAGGACTGGTGCCACAATTAGCGGACCAATTCCGCTACCAACCAAGCGCTCTACGTTTACCGTGGTGAAATCACCACACGTTTACAAAACTGGTGGGGAAGCGTTCGAGATGAAGGTACACAAGAGGCTAATCGATATTTCTAATGCTACACCTAAGACTATCGAGAGCCTACAGAATCTTTCATTGCCAGCTGGTGTTGACGCAGAAATTAAAATGTAGTATACTACAATCAAAAGACCGTAGATGTTGCGGTCTTTTTGTTTTCTTTAGAAAAGCAGGAATTAAAATCCCCCTAATGAAATACATCAGGGGGAAGTGGTGGTTGGTGGTAGAAAAACTATCTCGTTTTCTGCAGCGATACGGCCGCTATCATACTGCCATCACTCTCGCGATGAACGTAGACAGCGTAGCCTTCGACCTCGACAAACCCGACAATCAGGTCGTCGACATTCGAACGAAGGACAATATTGTTTCTTGCCCCAAAAGCAAAATCATCTGTGAGGAACTCTTTATGGAGCTTGTAATCCTCCGCCAGAGCTCTTACGCGCTGCGACTCGCTCATCTTGACGACCACCACAATCGGGTGGCTATCAATCGTCGTAAACACTGCAGCGACATCTTCGCCGCCAGTAAGCCGGAGCTCCATGCCTTCTTCGGCATACAACAGGCATCGGCTACAGTCAGTGCGTTCGAACTTCCCACCGCCGATACTTGCGTTTCGATGGTTGGGCGTTTTTTCACTGACATCGTAGAGCGACTTTAGCGTGCCGCAGTCGTGCCATTCAAAGCGGCCTACAGCAACACGAAGCCCCTCGAATCGCCCCATCATCTGGTCCGTTGACATACCCGCGATATCAGATTCACTGATGGCTTCAAACAGCGTATTGGCCCGCCAGACATTAATTCCGGTGTTGCACGCGGAATTACCCTGGCGCATAATACGGTCGGCCTCCTCGCGGCCAGGCTTCTCGACAAACCCGATTACATCGAAGCAATCTGCTGCTCCTTCAACCTCATTGTAGATAGCATGGCCACACCCCATCGCGGTGTTTAAATCGTTGATTTTCACGCCCACGATAGTTGCATTCCCGGCGACAGCTTCGTATACCGCAGCTTCAATCGTGCGGCTAAACTCATCATTCACTACAATATACTGATCCGCCGGAGTGCTAATGACGATTGCATCCGGGTCAAGCGAGCTAATGAATTTGGTCGCAAGATACATCGCAGCAGGGTAACCAAGGTTCGGAATTTGGTGCACATTCTGGGACAAGACACCTTTCTTGGTGACTTGCTCGATTGCCAGACGAGTCTGATTTTCGTTCGTCGTCGTCACAATTATGTGACTCGGCTTAATCCCAAGCCTTATGTACGTCTCCACTACTCGCTGAATGAAGGTGTAATCCTTATTCAGCATGCAGTAGGGCTTCGAACGCTGAGAGTTACTGATGGGGTACAAGCGCGTACCCTCGCCACCCGCAATGATGGCGACATACACGTGCTCCAGAATTTCTGGAGAAACGCTGATTTTGTCCATAGTATCACCTCCTTGGTATGGACAATTGTATTTACCTGGCTTAGCCACCATCTAAGCAGGTAAAATCTATTAAATATTGCCGTTTTGCCTTACCACCATCGACAAAACAACAAACCAACCAAAAAAAATATCAAGGTGCCACCCTTATGTAACAAAAAGGGTCGAAATTATATTATAGCATATTTCTTGATTTTTGACAAGGTAGCTACGCCTAAAACTAGCTGAGCCACCGCTTTTACAGATGATATTTGCCACCCGACAAGGAAATAAACCCTATTATTCGCACGTTTTTAATGGCTGTGCTATAATGACTCTATGAGTGTTGCGAAAATAAAAAAGCGTTTATACTTTGTGATTGCAGGATATTTTAGGCATTTTGCGGATATGGCTTTTAGGCGCTGGAATCCACGAGTAATCGCGGTAACTGGTTCGGCCGGCAAGACCACGATGATGACAATGCTAGAGCACGAGATTGGCGATAAAGCACACTATTCACACGATGCCAACTCGGCTTTTGGCATTCCTTTCGATATGCTTGGACTAAAGGGTATCAAAGGAAATAAGCTAAAGTGGTTTTGGCTAATCATTGCAGCACCATTCAGGGGGCTATTTTATCACCATAAACAGAAGTTATATGTAGTCGAAATTGATGGCGAGAGACCGCACGAGACTGAATTCTTGGCAGAATGGCTAAAACCAGAAGTTACCATCTGGGTATCGGTGGGATTGTCGCACGCCGTCCAATTTGAAAAAGAAGTCGAGAATGGTAACTATAATAATGTCGGCGAGGCGATAGTGGCAGAATTTGCCAATCTACCCATTAATACCACCAAGAGAGTCTATATCGATGCAGATTCGAAACTGATGGTGAAGGCGACAAATGGAATTAAGGCAAAAGTAATTCCAATTAAGAAAACCCTGATAAAGAAATACGTAGTTTATCCAGATTCTACGGACTTTACTTATGGAGATACAACCTTTCATTTTGATCACCCCGAGCCGAAGGACATTGCTTTTAATCTCTTTGTAATACAGGACCTTATGAAGTATCTGAAGCTGAAGTTCAATCCGGATTTTACAGGCCTTAAAATAGCCCCAGGCAGAAGCTCACACTTCAAGGGCATCAAAGGCATTGACATTATCGATAGTAGCTATAATGCCCATATGATTTCGATGACATCGGTACTAGATATGGCAAGAAGGATGCATGCCGAGAAGAAATGGCTTGTCATTGGCGATATAGTGGACCAAGGCTCTTTGGAAGAAGAGGAACACACGCGACTAGCAAAACTAATTGCTGATGTTCGGCCAGATAAAGTAATCCTGGTTGGTCGTCGCACGAAAGAGTGGACTGCACCAGAGCTCAAGAAACTAGGGATTTCCACCGTAGCTACCACTGACCCCAGGAAGGCACTGGAATACCTCAAGCGCCGCATTAGAGGAAACGAAGCAATCGTATTTAAAGGAAGCCAATACCTAGAATGGATTATCGAGAAGCTCCTAGCTGACCCGAAGGATGCCAAGAAGCTATGCAGGAGAGATAAGGGCGCGATCGCAAGGCGTAGGAGTTGGGGTTTAGACTCATGAAAGCGTTATATAGGTACAGAAGAATAACTCGTGGCTGGCTACAAGCTGAAGGGCAATTATGATAGATTTGTACATTATTCACGGCTGGACCTACACGGTAGAACCATGGCGCGATACGCTCGCTATCCTCAAAAAGAACGGCATCAATGTAAAAATGTTACATGTGCCAGGTTTGACCGAGCCATCATCTAAAGTCTACGCCATAGAAGATTATGTTGCCTGGGCCGACCATGAAATACCGGATGGAGCAATTGCCCTAGGTCACTCTAATGGTGGCAGAATACTACTAAATCTCTGTGCAAAGAACCCCAAAAAGCTAAAGTACTTGCTGCTATTAGATTCGGCAGGGATATACGAGCCATCGCTACGCAAAAAAATAGTCGAGAAGGTCGCCAAAGTTGGCAAGCCACTCAAGAAGATTCCACTACTTGATAAGATCTTTCACAGACTAACTGGTTCCACCGACTATTCGCGGGCGCCGGAAAATATGAAAAAGACTTTGACCAACATGCTGGCCTCTGATCAAAAGCTTGATTTGGCTAAGGTTGAGACTCCGGTCTTCATCCTATGGGGAAAGAAAGACACCGTGACACCACCAAGGCAAGCAACTGCGATGTATGAAAAGCTGCCTAGGGCGGAGTTAAAATTTTTTAACGACTGGACTCATGCCCCATATATTTCTAACCCGGAAGGATTGGCGCAAGCGATAACTACTTTAATGAAAAGGATTAAAAAGTGAAACATTATTATCTTGGTATGGCCGCAACATATTCTAATGGCGAGTGGCTAAAACATTTATTCACTGTTGGACGAAAGAAAGATTGTGACAAACTTGTTAAACTGCTTAACGACAAGTATGACGGCAAGGCTATGCTGTGTAAGAATGGGCGCTCAGCTCTTACGCTTGCTCTGAAAGCTTATTTCGAACCTAACGACAAAATTCTCGTAAATGGTTTTACTTGTTTTGCAGTGTATGAAGCAATTAAGGCCGCTGGGCTTCAGCCTGTCTTTGTAGATATCAGTAGGGAGAGTCTGAACTTTACTGCTGAGACACTAACTAACGCAATAAAAAATCGACCTGAAGCTACACTTGAAGATAAAAATAACAGTGCGAGCGATTCTTATAAAGGTAAGAACAGACAAGGCGGAGTAGATGCAGGTAGTTCAAATATCCGCGGCATTATTGTACAGAATACCTTTGGTATACCCGTAGATATGAAGAAAATCGAAGAATTTGCTAAAAAACATGATTTAACAATTATTGAGGATTTGGCGCATTGTGCCGGAGTTAGATATCCAGATGGTAGGCAAGCAGGCACAGTGGGAGCCGCGACCGTCCTATCGTTTGGTAAAGATAAATCAATTGATACTGTTTCGGGCGGAGCAGTAGTATTGCGCCAGGATGCCAAACACGATATTAAAGCGCCGGATAAATCTCCGAAACTGTCTGACCACTTAAGAGCCAGATTCTATCCAATGTGGGGAGCTTGCTGCCGAAGTCTTACTTATATCGGGTTAGGTGGTGCCCTTATGCGTCTACTAGTGAAGGCACGCTTGGTCGAACGCTCTGCAGATAATAAACTAGATATCAGTAGACGACCCAGCAAATTCGAAGCAAGACGAGCTTATGCGCAAATAATGGATTTGCGCCGTACTGGCGAGCCAGTACTGAGAGAGTATTGTTTCGTACATGACAGGGCTGAGCTTTTAAAGAAACTGCAAAAACAAGGCTACTACTTTGGTGGGCTATGGTACGAGAAACCAGTCTCACCAGAACGCTACTATGATATGGTTGACTTTCCGGAAGAACAATGTCCCAATGCGGTGTATGTCTCACAACACATCATTAATTTGCCGGTTTACTGCACAAAGCATGACCTGAAACCAGCAGTAAAAACTATAAGTCAATACTTGGAGAAAGGAGAAAAGAGTGAATAACGATCAAAACGAAACAAATGCGCCAATGCCCGCCTCGGATCAAGTGATGAACTCCCATCCGGAAGCGAATTTCTTACAGTCCACAAACTACGCCAGAATGAACGAGCTATTGGGCAATAAAACCATCGTTCTAGACTTTATCAAAGACGGCCATGCACTTCTAATCGTAAGAAACGCCAAAAGAGGTCGTTATATCGAGATTCCTTGCGGACCGCTGATCGACTGGAGCAACAAAACCTTAGTGAAGAATGTATTTGCCAAAATACAGGAAATCGCCAAACAGAATAAGTGTGTATTTGTTAGGATTAGACCTCAGCTTAACAAGACACCGGAAAATATGAAACTACTATCCGAGCTCGGCTTGGTCGAATCTCCGATGCATCTAGCGGCCGAACATACCGTAATGATCGACCTTACACTAAGCAAAGATGAACTACTTGCCAATATGCGGCGCCAAACCAGATATGAGGTAAGACGAGCCGATAAGTTAGGCATTAAAGTATCGAGCGACAACTCCGAAGAGGTATTTAAGGAGTTTCACCAAGTTCAAACCGAAACAGCCAAGAGACAAGGATTTGTGCCACCATCACTTAAGGTTTTACTTGCCGAGAGGGAGGCTTTCCAAGATAATGCAATTATCTATACAGCAGCAACGGCGGACGGCGAAAAAATCGCCTACGGACTCGTTATTAGGGATGGCGAAGAAGGCGATTACTACGAAGCTGCTTCTACATTACTCAACCGCAAGTTACCTGGAGCTTACGCCCTGATTTGGCAAGCAATAAAGGACTTAAAAGCGGCTGGGTATAAAAGATTTAACCTTTGGGGAATTGCGCCACCAGGTCAACCCAATCACCGCTATGCCGGTGTAACTACATTTAAAACAGGTTTTGGTGGTAAGATAGTTGAATACGTACCAGCACACGATTTAGTGATTTCGAAAATCGGCTATCTAAAGGACTTGGTCGTCGAAAAAGCGCGTAAGAGAAGGAGACATCTATGAGTATAGCGAAATTTCAGATTGTCGATTCTTCTTCGCGCGATGTTTGGGATGAGTTTGTCAAGTCACATCCTGAGTCGAATTTTTTGCAATCATGGGATTTCTACGAATTCCACGCAAGTCGTGGTAAAAAGATAGTAAGAAGATTGATCTACGACGGTAAAAAAATCGCCGGAGCCTATGCCGGCGTAGTGGAAACTGCTAAACGTGGGACATATATGGCGATTGCGGGTGGACCAATTTTGAATTGGAAAAATCACGAACTCGTTAAGGCAGTTTTTGATGATATTCGCGAGCAAGGTAAATCTACTGGATGTGTTTTTGTGAGGGTGAGACCACAGCTTGAATTATCAAATAAATCACTACAACTAATGAATAGACTAGGGTTAAAAAAAGCACCGATGTATCTATCGGTTGAATTCGCTGGAATACTAGACCTTGGGAAATCTGAAGAGGAGATACTGACCGGAGCTTCGCAAGGTTTCAGGAGAAAACTACGTAAAGCCATGAAAAACGACATAGAAATCGCAGCCGAAACGAGCGATAGCGCTATTGACGAATTTTGTCGTCTAGAGATACTCCATGCCAAAAGGCAAAAATATGTAGCTTTCTCCAAAGATTTCCTAAAAAAGCAGTACGAAGCATTCCGTAAAGGCGGTGAGGTAATAATATATACCGCCCGCAAAGATAATGAAATTTTGGCGCAAAACTTTATAATTTTCTATGGGCCAGAAGCTAGCTACCATTATGGCGTCTCGTCGGAGCTTGGGACTAAGTACTCAGCTGCACCGCTGCTGCACATGGAAGCGATGCGCGAGGCTAGAAAGCGAAACTGTATTAGATATAATCTGTGGGGTATTGTTGAACCAAACGAGACTAATCATCGTTTCTTTGGCGTATCTGAATTCAAGCGTTCTTTTGGCTGTGAGGAGCTAAGATATACACCAGCTCACGACATGATTCTAAAACCCACCAAATACCAACTTAATAAACTAGTAGAAACTACACGAAAAAAACTACGCCATGTTTAATACTGTGCTATAATAAGCATAAGTAATAAAGGAATTTTTTATGGCAAAGATAAATCGAAGATATATTGACAAGAACTGGGCAGTTAGTCTGGTACGTGGTTTACTGGCGGCTGTTTTTGGCTGCTTTGCGTTGTTTGGCGGCATGACCAACATTGAGAATGCGGTAGCAATGATTAGCGTATTCCTTTTGTTTATTGGCATCGTTGATTCAGTAACAGCTCTTTATAATTCAAATAAGAGACATGGCTGGATCAACTCAATCGTTGATGCTCTAGTAGATGTTATCGCTGCAATGGCGCTATTATTCTTCGCGAGAAACGATCTCACCAATACTGTGGTTGTTTTGTCGGCCTACACGATTACTTCTGGCGCAATTGACATAGTTCACGCTTTCTTATCAACCGTGGACCCGACTGATCGCTTCATCAAAGCTCTGGTTGGGATTTGCGGATGTATTATTGGCCTGGTCATTTTAAACGCCGGCGGTTTTGAAATCACTACATTCATTCGGTTCTTTGGTGTTTATATGCTAGTTGTTGGCGTAACAAGCATGATTTATGGTATTCACAACCGCTCGCAAAATATTGAAGACAAGATTGCGCGAAAGGAAGCCTACAAGAATCGCAAAAAGACCAAATAATTGGCCATCTATGCTATAATTTTTTAAAAGGAGAAATATGAAAGCAATAATTACCGATGCTGGATTTGCAAGTCGCTACTTGCCAATCACGAAAACTATTCCTAAGGCCATGATTCCAATCGGAGCTAAGCCAGTAATGCAACTATGCGTTGAAGAATGTGTAGCGGCAGGAATTGATGAAATTATCATCGTCGCTACACCAAATACTAAATCCAAAGAGATTTATGATGATTATTTTCACGGTCGAGCCGAGAACGTTAAAGCTTTGCTCGAGAAGCAGGGCAAATCCGATCGCTTCGAGCCAGTCGAGCAAGTCCTTGGATTCCCCAAGATTACTGTCATTGAACAAGATGCTTCGCTTCCTTATGGCAATGGTTCGCCAATCGTCTCGGCCAAGAGCTTTGTAGAGAACGACGAGGCGTTCGTAGTATTATATAGTGATGATCTAGTCCTAGGACAGGGTGATGTGAAGACCTTGATTGATGCTTACCGCGAAAATCCGGGCGCCAAGGCCGTAATTGCCTCACAGGAAATGCCGGAAAATGTTTGGAATAAATACGGCATGATTGCTTTGAAAGAGAATGGTACTCTGTCACATATTGTCGAAAAACCAAAAACCCCAGATCTTAGTCCGAGCAATCTGACAAGTTACGGTCGTTATTTATTGACTCCTGAGATTTTTGATTACCTAGTGCCATCCAATACTGGTCTTGACGGCGAACTTTGGACTGTGGATGCAATCACGAAACTCGCCGAGCATGGCGATGTGATTGTAGCTAAGAGTCGTGGTAAGTGGATTACGACCGGCGACCCAAAGAATTATTTCCTTGCACACCTAGAATACGTACTGTCGGAGACCGATTATAGTGAAGATGTTATCCAAATGGTTAATAAATATATGAAAGGAGAATAATATCAAATGAATGTAGCGGAGTGGATAATTGTAGCAATCCTCAGTATTACCTTGATGGTGCTGTTGATTTTGGCGATTATACTAATCGTGAAGCTAATTGGGCTTAGCAAGGAAGTTGAGAAGATTGTTGTCGAGGGCCAAGATATCGCCAAAAACGCCAACGGAATCGTTTCTAACGTTAAAGGAATGACATCAATTGGTGGAACTATGGAAATGTTTGTTGACAAATATATCAATCCAAAGCTGAAAAACATAATGAAGGAAAAGGAGACTAAGAAAAATGAGCGAAAAGACTAAGGGCGGAGCGGGTAAATTTATTTTAGGCGCAGCACTCGGCGCAATTGCTGGTGCAATTGCAGGAAAATTTATCTCGCTTAAGGGTGAAGACGAAAAAAATGCCAAATGCGACTGCGATGATGGATGTGACTGTGGTGACATTTGTGAGTGTGGCGACGAATGTGATTGCTGCAAGGATGAACCCGACGAGGAATCAAGAGCAGAAAATCCAAAAACTACTAAAGCTGCCGCCAAGAAACCGGAGAACAAGAAAACCGTAGCTCATAAAAGCGCGGAAGAAAAGTCCGAAAAATAATAAGTAATTATGATGGAGACAGGCCTAATTAAGCCTGTTTTTCATGGTATAATTTCAATATGGAAGAGTTGACTGCGAGCGATTTTGTACATCTGCATAACCATACGCATTATTCTTTGCTTGATGGACTAACCAAAATTCCCGAATTAGTGAAATTTGTCAAGGAAGACGGCATGGAGGCTGTTGCCGTAACTGATCACGGCACCATGTCAGGTTTGGTTGAGCTATATAAGGAATGCAATGATGCCGGAATTAAACCGATCCTGGGCCTGGAAGCTTATGTGGCGGCGCGCAAAATGACCGATCGCGACCCAGCGCATGACAAACAGAGATTTCATATCACTTTGCTCGCTATGAATAATCAAGGGTTTGAAAACCTCTGCCGTATTATGAGTAACGCAGAGATTAATGGTAAGTATTACAAACCGCGCACCGATCACGATGAATTACAAAAGTACAATGAAGGTATCATTTGTCTATCTGGCTGTATGGGTTCAGAAATATCTGAAGCAATCCGAGCCGGTGATGATGAAAGAGCATTTAAACTTATTGACTGGTATCGCAATGTCTTTAAGGACAGGTTTTACTTAGAAATGCAAGATCATGGCCATCCAAAATCATCTACCCATTCAGCCGAACAGAAGAAGGTTAATGATTGGCTAATGGCGCATGCGGATGAGTTAGGATTGCCCTTAGTAGTAACTTGCGATGCACACTATTTGAGACGTGAAGACCAGGATGCACACGAAGTACTGCTATGTATTGGCACAGCGGCTAATCTATCTGATACAAATCGTATGACTTTAAAGGATTATGATTTGCACGTGATACCAGCAAAGGAGATAATCTCACATTGGCAAGATACCTGCCCGGAAGCGGTTAGAAATACAAAACGTATCGCTGATCGATGCAATGTGGATTTGCAACTAGGGCGAATCCTGATTCCGAAATTCCCGGTACCGGATGGTGAGGATGAGAAGACTTATCTAGATAAGCTTGTTTTCCAAGGACTAGTTTACCGCTATGGAGGGAAAAAGCTCGATGAAACACTAGATTTATCTGTTGCCGAATGTCGCGAAATTCTGGAAAAAGTAGATAAGGAACGTGATGAATTGCATAAGGTGTTGCCGCGAATTGATTATGAGCTATCCGTGGTAGATAAAATGGGCTATAACGGTTACTTCTTAATCGTGCAGGATTTCATTAACTGGGGAAAAAGCCAGCGAATCGTCTATGGGCCAGGCAGAGGCTCGGCAGCTGGTTCCATTCTAGCTTATGCATTACGTATCACTGAGTTAGATCCTCTAAAGTATGACCTACTCTTTGAAAGATTTCTAAATCCAGATCGTATCAGTATGCCAGATATTGATACCGATATCCAGGATACTCGGCGTGATGAGGTCATTCAATACTGCTCGGATAAATACGGATTTAATCGAGTTAGTAACATTGCAACTTTTGGTAAGATGATGGCCAAAAACGCCGTACGCGACGTAGCTAGGGTGCTCGAAGTGCCTTACCAGGAGGCAGATAGACTAGCTAAAATGGTGCCAGATCCCGTACAGGGTCACCACGTACATCTAGCCGATGCCATAAAAGATGTTCCGGATCTAAAACAGGAATATGAAACAAATCCAACCTCGCGAGAGGTAATCGATTTCGCTTCACGGCTTGAAGGCACGATTCGTAACCACGGTGTACATGCTTGCGGCGTAATTATCGCACCAGATGATTTAGTGAAATTCTTACCACTTGAAGTTTCAGCTAAGGGCCCAATAGCGGCCCAATTCCCGATGGGACAAGTTGAGGAACTCGGTCTACTCAAAATGGACTTTCTTGGTTTATCCAATTTATCAGTGATTAATAACGCACTGAGGATGGTGCGAAAAGTCTACAACGAAGATGTCAATATGTATTCTCTACCGCTTGATGATCCGGAAACTTATGCGCTACTCCAAAGAGCCGAGACGACTGGCGTATTCCAACTAGAATCAGCAGGAATGAAGCGGTATCTGCGCGACCTTAAAGCATCTTCGTTTGAAGATATTATCGCTATGGTAGCTTTGTATCGCCCGGGCCCAATGCAGTTTATTGACTCATTTATTCGACGAAAACACGGCGAAGAAGAGATTACCTATTTGCATCCCGGGCTAGAGAATTCACTAAAAAGCACATACGGCATCATGATTTATCAAGAGCAGTTCATGCAGATTTCTAAGGAGTGGTGCGGTTTTACCGGTGGACAGGCGGATACTTTACGTAAAGCAGTAGGAAAGAAGAAAGTCGACTTAATGAAAAAGGTGAAACCTGAATTCATTAAGGGTGCAGTTGAAATCGGTGGGGCGACCGAGGAAATTGCAGAAACCTTCTGGTCACAACTACTCGAATTCGCTAACTATTGTTTCAACAAATCACATGCTGCATGCTATGCTTTAATTGCTTACTGGACGGCTTACTTAAAGGCACATTATCCTGACGCATTTATGGCGGCATTAATGACCGCGGATATGCGCTGGACCGACCGGTTAGCTATCGAAATGGCCGAATGTAAAAAAATGGGGCTTAAAGTCCTTGGGCCAGATATCAACCAGTCCTATGGTGATTTTGGTATTGTGGGAGGGGAGAAAACTATCAGATTCGGCCTATCCGGCATAAAAGGAATGGGTAAAGCTCTGGTGGAAGAGGTGGTAATCCCAGAACGCGACAAAAATGGACCGTTTAAATCAGTTTGCGATTTTGCTAAACGCGTCGACTCGACCAAATTTAATAAAAAATCATGGGAAGGAGCAATTAAGACTGGAGCTTTTGACAGATTTGGATACTCGCGCTCAGATTTATTGTTTAATCTTGAAGCGATACAGGCCTATGGCACCAAGATTCAGAAGGACGTAGGTTCGGGGCAGACGGATTTATTTGGTATGATGGGAGCAGCAGGAGAAGTACCAGAGGTTGAAATAAAGCCAGCGCCAGTGCAGCACCCGGAAAAGGAACAGCTCTTGTGGGAACGAGATTTAATGGGGCTATATCTATCGGCGCATCCACTGGATAAATATGATACTTATTTCGAAGAACAGACTCATCCAATGTCATTAATAACAGCCGAAAACAATAATAAGATGGTCACGATCGGCGGAATTATCACAGCGGTTCGAACCATTCTTACCAAAAAAGGCGACAAAATGGCATTCGTCAAAATTGAGAATAAAGCAGGAGAAGCAGAATTTATCGTATTCCCATCAGTTTTCGCCGAATGCGGCGGTAAGCTCGAGGTCGATAACGTGGTCAGAGTAAAAGGCAAGGTGAATGCTACCGACCGCGATGGCAATATTGTATCAGATGTGAAGCTACTGGCAGAGGTGGTGGAAACAGTCTCCGATGAAACTCTCTCGTCTTATATTTCCACCGGAACCAAACTAGCTGCACCAACCCTAGCTCCGAATGCCAGAAAACGTGGACGCACTTCGGCAGAGCGAGTATATCATAATGGTAACTCAGCTAATAAGGAACGAGTAGCGGCAAACATCGAAGACGCGCCACGCGTACTCAAAGAACCACCAAAAGATCCGCGCAAAGAAAAATTGTATATTCTGATTGAAGACCCGGCCAATACAGAAGTCCTAACCGCAATACGTCGCCTGGCCGATGTCTATTTAGGTGTACAGGATGTAATTTTGGTTCTAAAAGATGGAGAAGAAAAACGACCGCTCAAGATGCCTTTCAGGGTGGACGTCTCAAACGATTTGCTGTCGAAACTCAAAGAGCTGGTCGGAGAAGAACGAGTGAAGGTGGTATAATAGCATCATGAAAAAGAAGAAAATCCCAGACTCAGTCACAATTAATCGCAAGGCCAAATTTGACTACGTACTCGGCGATGATATTTCTGTTGGGATGGTGTTAACTGGACCAGAGGTGCGCCTAATCCGAGACCACCACGTACAACTAAAAGGTTCATTTGTAACGATTCGGAATGGAGAACTGTGGTTAAACAACTTAACTCTAGGCGCAGATACAGCCCGAAATATCAAACTCCTCGCGACACGAAAGCAGATTGATATGTTGGAACAAGAAAAAGTAGCAGGTTCTACTATCGTTCCAGTGAAGCTACTCGGTGGCGGCCGGCATATCAAGCTAGTGATTGCCGTAGGGAAAGGCAAGAAAAAATACGACAAACGACAAACAATCAAGAAAAGAGATATAGAGCGAGGGAGATATTAATGAAAATTTATTCTTGGAATGTAAATGGATTAAGAGCGATAATTCGTAAAGGTGCTTTAGCCGGCTTTATCGATAAATATCATCCCGACATCCTTTGCCTACAAGAAACTAAAGCGAAGCAGGGACAGGCAGAAATCGATTTACCAGAATATGAAGAATTATGGAACTCGGCAGAACGGCCAGGGTATGCTGGAACGGCGATTTTTACTAAAATCAAGCCACTATCTATACGTTATGATTTACCAACAAATAAAAAGCTAGCCGATCAGTTTGGTGACCCATTAGCGGAAGGAAGAGTGCTAACGGCGGAGTTTGAGAAATTTTTCCTAGTTAATGTATACACTCCAAATTCCAAAAACGCCTTGGAGAGATTAGAACTGCGCGAAAAACTGTGGGACCCGGAGTTTTTGGAGTATTTGACAAACTTAGAGCAAACTAAACCAGTAGTAGTATGTGGTGATTTCAATGCGGCACATGAGGAAATCGATATCGCAAGGCCAAAAACCAATCATCACTCGGCAGGTTTTACCGATGAAGAAAGGCAGGGAATTAGTCGCCTAATTACAGCTGGGTTCGTTGATACTTTTAGGCATCTTAATCCGGAATCGGTGCGGTACACCTGGTGGTCACATTGGGGACATGCTCGCGAGAATAATGTGGGGTGGAGAATTGATTATTTCTTTATTTCAAAAAGATTAGAGAAGAATCTAAAATCGGCCGAAATCTATGAGGACATACTTGGCTCGGATCATTGTCCGATTTCAATTGAACTGGAGGTATAAATTATGGATTATTTTGAAAAACTAGACAATAACCCGTACCAAGATTTAAAATGGAATGTTCCTGAGCAGAAGTGGGGTTTAGTCAATATCGTTGGTGGTAATAAACAAAATTTTAAGACCGAAATCCGAATTGCCGAATATATGATTGGTGCTTATCCGATAAAGGAGGCTTGGGTAATTTTTCCGGATGTATTAAAGAAAGACTTACCGAATCTACCAAACTTTAAATTTTTACCCGCAACCGAAACTGGCTCTTTTGCAGAAAGCCAAGAGCTAATTGATGTTTTTAATGCCGCAGATTACAACTTAGTACTAGGTGATTTGTCCCGCAATTCAATCACCGGTAAGGCGATAGCGAGCGCAGTCAAAAGTTCCGAAAAAACGACACTGATTACCCGCGACGCAGTTGATTTGCTCGCCGATAATACACCGGAACGGTGGTTAATGAATGAAAACGTTGTAATAATAGCATCAGTGATGCAATTACAAAAGGTACTTCGTGCCGTATACTACCCAAAGATGCTTCTTGCGTCATCATCATTAATTCAGGTCGCCGAGATACTACACAAGTTTACTCTAAGCTACCCAGTCAGTATAGTGACCCTACATTCCGGACAAGTATTGATAGCTACCCGCGGCGTAGTAAAGAGTGTCGCACTAGAGAAAACCAATTACTTACCAATTAATGTTTGGAATGGTGAGATGGCAGCAAAGATAGCCGGGATGAATTTATATAATCCTAGTGATTTTATTGGTGCAGCGATTGCCGCAATAGTAGCGTAGGATACATAGCACCATTATTAATTGAGCAAAAAACGTGTAGTAATAGCTGGATAATTAACTACGCTTCTGCTTACGTTTATTAGTAGCAGAATCGGTAAGCTGTTTCTCAATATCTACCGCATCACGAGACACGTTCTTGCGACGCTGGCGCAAGAAAAACCAAATAAAGACGAAAATAGAACAACCAAAAGCAAATAAACCAATCTTTATCGGCGTGGGCCAACTGGTAGCAAACAGAATAAAAGCATTAACCATACCGAGACAAATCGTATATAAATACCGGCGCGCCAAGACAATTTTCTTGGCAAGTGGAAAGTTCCGCTTGGTTAGAGAGTTCTTAGTACAGTTATCCGGGTGGCCGAAGAGCTTACCGTATAATACCAGCTCCAAAGAACCACAAACAAATGTATAGTAAATAATCACAATAAGGCCAACAATCCAATTTACTTGAAGCGTACAAAATAATACCTGGCCCGCTGCGAGCAAAACATCAGAAACAATATCAAACTGCGCCGCATACTTGCGATACTTTGGTGTCTTATCCTTAGGAAAGGGCCATTTACGAGCACAGGTGCCATCAAAAGTATCTGTAAGCTCTGCGGTCAGGAATATAATAAAAGCATTCTCTGCAGGTGAACCTACAAACGATAAGACGATTAGGATAATGCTTAGTATTAATCTAGATAATGTTAATATGTCTGCTAAATATTTCATGACCATAATTATAACAAATGCCGACGATTATGACAAAGTATGTACTATTTGTCATTACAAAAGGCTTTCAGGGTTGTTTCGCCAATGGCAGAGTTATAGGTTTCATAAATATAAGTTGTCAACTTGATGTACATGTGCCAGTATTACTTATGCTTGGAAACTATGGAATCAAATATTTTTTCAAGTTGAACAATCCTATTTGATATTAAAATTTCGCAGCGATGCGCCAACATAACTCGACTCATCTTCTCAATTTGCTCTGGATTATTAATTAAACCATTCAGCGCTGCGGCCATCGAAGCTGGAGACCGATCTTTAGACATTATAAAACTGCCGGCCGGAACAACTTCTTTCATATCTGGATCACAGAAGAAGACCGGTACACCGTAGGCCTCGGCTTCAATCAAAGTCATCCCAAAGGTGTCATAGTTATATGATACTAGAATATCAAGATGAGAACCAGCAATCGCGCCTGTAAGCTCTTTAAATGGCACGTTGCCGTGAAACACCACATTAAGATGGTGTTTTTTTGAAAATCGCTGCGCACGAGCCAAAGCATTACCGTCACCATATACATCTAACCGATATTTACCCACAACATGAACGAGTGCTTCTAAAAATGGAAGAAGACGTTTCTCATTAGAAACACGTGAGTGCCAAATAATTTTCAACTCCTCGCCTGGTGATAAGACTTTAACTGGAGGATCAATCGGTGACTTGGAATCGGGGAAGCCATTCGGAAAAACTTGATGTGGCTGCGTAACACCATAGTGAATTAGTTTCTTCAAAAAGTGCTGAGAGGGAGCTAGAACCAAATCGGCGGAGTTGGCATGATTTACCATCATCGTCCACATTTTGGCTTTGGCTATCGTGTCGGCTAGATAGTTATCGCGGCGTACTCTGATGGGATGAGATAAATACCACGAGTGGAACCAATTTAAAAGCGTCGCTACAATAGTACGAAATCCAAACGGAATTAAATCAGCCTCGCCCATATCTTCACGACCATGCATCACCTGAACGGTCGGAATGTGAAATCTGCGCCCTAATCGGAGCCCAGCAATTGAGCAACCAGACTCGTAATGTATGTAAAAAACATCGAATTGTTGAATCTCCGGATGCTCAGTTAAGAGCCAGTGCTCTATGATGCCAGGGCGGCGCGAGACCGGAGTAAGGCCACGAAAGCATAGCTTGCAAGAAGGGACTGGAAAGATATTCTGTTTTGCTAAGGCTTTAAGCTCTTTGGGCGATTTCGGATAACTCGTGCTAAAGACATAAACCGTATGACCTCTAGCTTCAAGGGCTGCTTTCTGGGCGTTAATGGAACTCACGATGCCACCGGTTAAATCTAAATAGCAGTCAGAAAAGAAAGCAATCTTCATATTTAGAATTATAACACTTTGTTGTAGCTAATAAAACAAAACCTGCTATAATAAATATATTAATATCAAGAAGGAGCGAGGGAACGGCCCCA
>DFGN01000011.1:18778-63235 GCA_002371235.1 Candidatus Saccharibacteria bacterium UBA3749
TCCGACCAGAAAGGAAAGATATGTTCTATCGAACAGCGGAGAGCGTTTCTCCAAAACACCCAGACAAATTATGTGACCAAATTTCGGATGCAATTTTGGATGCATATCTTGAAAAAGATCCTGATGCTCGCGTTGCGGCGGAAACCTGTGGTGGACACGGTGTAGTATTTGTAACCGGCGAGATTACTTCTACAGCTCCAGAAGTAGATATCCCTGCTATTGTACATAGAATTGCAGGCAATGACATGAAAGTTTACACTAAAATTGTAAGACAATCGCCCGAAATTGCGGCCGGTGTTGATACTGGTGGCGCTGGCGACCAGGGAATTATGATCGGTTACGCCTGTGACGAGACTCCAGAAATGCTACCACGCGAGGTAATACTATCGCGAAGATTAAATCAGTTCATTTATAATAAATGCCCGTATGACGGCAAAACACAGGTTACGATTGCCCCAGACGGTTCAATTGATTCAATTGTAGCTAGTTTCCAAAATGTACCTAAAGAACAATTGGAAGAGTTGGTACGCGAGTTTATTTCTGCGAATGAGTTAAATGGCAAATTAGAACTACACATTAACCCGGCTGGCGACTGGAACCAAGGTGGATTCGAAGCTGATACTGGTCTTACTGGCCGTAAACTAATTGTAGATAATTATGGCCCACGGGTAGCAATCGGTGGCGGATGCTATTCTGGCAAGGACCCATCTAAAGTCGACCGCTCAGCAGCTTACATGGCGCGTAGAATTGCAGTAGATTATCTCCGTAAGCATCATGCACATGAGGTATTAGTAAGACTCGCCTATGCAATTGGCTATGCTGAACCACTTGAAAAGACGGTGATTATCGATGGTGCCGCCGAAGAAATTGAAGGATACGACCTGACACCACGTGGTATAATCAATTTCCTTGATTTGAAACGCCCGATTTATGAAGCCACGGCTCGTTACGGGCACTACGGCGAAGGATTTGACTGGGACAAATAATTGTGCCATAATATAACTGTGACAAAAGGTAATAACATCAAAAGAACTTTGTATTATTTTTGGCAGGCATTAATGCGATATAAGATTCGTACTCTTTTATTGCTTGTATTAGTGCCGGTCTGGATTTTTGTTTCCAATGTGGTGGTGCCATATGGAACTTCTCAAATAATTGGTAAATTGTCGAGTGGTGATTTTGAAATCAATAATTATATTGGCTTATTGTTATTAACTATCATACCTGCTGCGATAAATAATCTAGCCGTGATTCGAGCGATTGACTGGCTCGATTGGTCAATTGATGCACTGGGTGGAGAATACTTGTCAAGGTTGGCGTTCGTAGCGGTGATTAATCAATCAATGACATTTCATAATAATAAGTTCTCTGGTTCATTGACTAGCGCGGCAAATAAACTGCCGGGTGCCTTTATCGACCTCAAATCAAATTTCGTATGGGATCTTTATCCTTTGTTTCTAACCGCACTTTATTCGATTATAACGGCAGCCGTGATTTGTCCGCCTTTTGCTGCGATTTTGACGATTTATACGATTGTATATATGGTAGTAGCTATTGTTACTTATTATAAAACTCGCAATGTAGATGAAAAACTAGCTGATGCCGAAAACAAGCAAACTGGTCAACTGGCGGATGCAATCACCAATGAGATGTCAATAAAATCATACGCTCGAGAGAGTATTGAGAAAGTTAGATTTGGCAATGCAACAAAAAGAACCAAAGAGGCAACATTCAATGTCGCGAAGGTATCTTTCTGGCGAAACCTGTCGATGAATGCAATTAATATGGTGACCTTTACTGGACTCCTAATCTTAATCGTAATGAGCCATGATTGGTTTGGACTAACCATTGCCAATATGGTGTTCTTATATTCGTTATCGAACTCACTTCTTTCGAATGTATGGACAATCAATCACATTTTAAGAGCAATCAACCGTGCATTTGGCAACGCTAAGGAAATGGTAACAATACTAGATTTGCCATTAATCATAGACGACAAGACGGATAAACCTCTAAAGATTACAAAGGCCGAGATCGACATTTCACATATTTCTTTCCAACACCAAGAACAGAAACAAAAACTATTCGATAATTTTGATTTAAAAGTCCCTGCAGGAAAGAGTGTGGGTCTGGTCGGTATATCAGGTTCAGGTAAAACCACACTAACAAAGTTGCTTCTTAGATTTGACGATGTTCTGTCAGGAGCTATTTACATAGATGGGCAGGACATCCGAGACATAACACAGAGAAGTCTGCGTGAATCAATCGCATATGTACCACAGGAATCCTCCTTATTCCACCGTTCAATATATGAGAATATTGCATATGGAAAACCCGAAGCAACACGCGATGAAGTAATAAGGGCAGCAAAACTGGCTAATGCTGATAGTTTTATACGTGAATTGCCCGATGGATATGAGACTTTAGTCGGAGAAAGAGGAGTGAAACTATCCGGTGGACAGAGACAAAGAGTAGCGATTGCGCGTGCAATACTAAAGAACGCGCCTATACTAATCTTGGACGAAGCAACATCGGCACTGGATTCGGAGTCAGAAGCCCTGATACAAGGAGCCTTAGTAAACCTAATGAAGGGGCGGACTTCAATTGTGGTAGCCCACCGATTGTCGACTATCGCAGGACTAGATGAGATTGTAGTGCTAAAAAATGGCCAAATCGTAGAGCGAGGCTCTCATCAAGAGTTGCTAGGTGCCGGTGGTGAATACGCCAAACTATGGTCAAGACAAAGTGGGGCATTTATAAAAGAAAAATAAACAATACAATCATTATTTAATGTAAAATAATCCCCAAGAGTGCTTGAAGTCGCACCCAATAGTTGGTAGTCAACTTTTAAAGCGATACTTATAATTTCCAAAAAGAAAGGATAACTATGCGTTTAAAAAAACTATCAGCAATAACACAAGGACTGCCCTGAGTAGCCTTTGAATAGAAATTATTGTATAATAATATCATTAGGACAGCAGCATGAGTTTCAAAGATAATCTCAGAAAAGAACGGACTAAAGCCCACTTTTCACAAGAGGGTTTAGCTGAGAATATGTCGGTCTCGCGTCAAACAATTTCAAAATGGGAAAACGGTGATACGTACCCAAGCACGAAACATATCCTCATGCTGACTAAAATTCTTAATTGTAGCATGGATGGACTCGTAGACAATGAGGCCGAGAATAAACAGCCGGTCAACATGGTTTACGCTATGTCTCGTAAAAGATACGCCTACATTGTAGCAGGCGCCGTCGCTACACTTGTAATAGCGATATTCGGTTTCGCGCTTTCTAATTTCGTCAGTTTTGAGACTAACGACAGTACGATAAATGATTCAAAAATTGCGGTGTTTGATAAAATAATTGACGGCTCAATAGATGACGCGATAATGGTAGATGGATACACAAAAAAGAAGATCGTCGGATACGGAGTAACCGAAGAAAACGGAACTTTCTACATTAAATGCGACCTATACAATGATGGTACAGGCAATCCATGCCCAGCAATAATTTACTTCTGCGAGAATGATGGAGATTATTCTTACGAATGTCAATATTTAGATAACCCCGACTATATTCCGAAAGGCGAATACTATAAGGTCGGTTAAACTTTAGGAGAACTAAATGAAAAAAGGAATAGCAATAGGCGCGTTAATCATCGCGACCGTCGTTGGTATTGTTTACCTAGCCAATTTCAGGGTCGATCCGTATGTGAATATGAACCCAGATTCGATTATAGAGTCATCGGAAACGACGGGCCTTATTGGCGAGAAAACCGTCGGCGATCCAGATAATGCCAAAATAGTAATTTACGAATACGCTGATTTTGGATGCTCACACTGTGCCGACTGGAATAGGAAAATAAACAATTTAATAGAAAAATATGACGACAAAATAGCGTTGGTTTTTCGTAGCTACGACATAGGTCAGTTCAAGAATAGTTTGAAAGCGGCAAGCGCCGCGACAGCCGCGCAAATTCAAGGCTTTTTCAAAGAGTATAAAGACCTGCTCTATTCAAATCAAGCAGAATGGTTTTACGAAGACGGAGCGGAACTCACCAATGTCCTTTCAGGCTATTTCGAGAAAGCAAGTAAAGGTGCTGGAGATTTAGATAAGTTCAAGGAAGACCTAAAAAGTGACTCCGTCAAAACTCGTCTAAAGTTTGAGCAGAATATGGGAAAGAAAGTCGATCTTGCCGGAACTCCTACATTTAGGATAGATGGCGAAACGATTAATCTAAGCGAATTAGAAAAAACCATCGAAGAAAAGATGGCGCGATAGATCTTGACCTTGACAATATTGATGCTAAGCTCGAAAAATCAATGAACAAATCA
This sequence comes from Candidatus Saccharibacteria bacterium UBA3749, assembly GCA_002371235.1. Lineage (GTDB taxonomy): Bacteria > Patescibacteriota > Saccharimonadia > Saccharimonadales > Saccharimonadaceae > Nanosyncoccus. The sequence continues at coordinate 23,114 of DFGN01000011.1, forward strand.
TTGTTCCAACGAGTTTAAAACTGACGCAAGAGAAATTCTTGAACCTACCTCGGGGCGTCGCCTCAAAGAATCTCAAATAAATTTGAGATTCTTGTTCGTCTCCTACCGAGGGTGAACCCTACGGGTTACAAGTCCCCACTCACTCTGACACAGAAAATACCAGAGCTGAAACTCTGGTATTTTCTGTGGTGGGCGAGGAGGGACTTGAACCCTCACGGCATTGCTGTCACCAGATTTTGAGTCTAGCGCGTCTACCAGTTCCGCCACTCGCCCAGTACTGTTATTATATCATAATCTAGTTAGATATGCTATAATTAAGCTATGGATCCAAAAGATGGTGGGCAAACATCAAGTGAAGTGCAAAGACAGACTGCAGCCACAATTGCCAGACGAAAAGTCCTGGCGGCTTATGCTGAGTCGGCCCAAAAAGCCCTGAAGGAGTCCCGACAAGACATCTCCCATATCAAGGATGAACCAATTTCTCGAAAAATAAACTCGGAATCTTGGAAAAAGTATCATTCAGCCTGGCAAAATTATTACCAAAAATACTATAGTAACTACTACTCGAAAGCTGCACAAGAATATATAGCAAGAGAACGCCTAAAGGATGCACAACAAAAGGCCGAAGAAGAAATCATGAACTCATTTGACTCATCAAATAAAAAAGATGGCGAGAAAATCGGACTCAGTTTACATATTCAGAAGCAAAACGATAAGCAGAGTGATAGCACTAATCATCGCACAACAGAAGCATCCAATTCATTCAAACAGAGAATCCAGAAGTTAGCCAACGAACGAGCACAGCGATCACGGAGGACTAGACGGCTAATTCCAATTTTTGCCGGAATAACCGTCACGCTGGTTATATTATTCTTGCAGTACAATCGCTTGATTTTTGCACCGATTATGGCATATGTATCACCTGGCAATGTCCCAATGTCACAAATTACAGCAATTGATCCAACTATAACACAAGAGATTTCTGCCGATCCCCGCCTAATTATCCCAAAGCTCAATATTGACGTTCCAATTAATTTTGGATCCTCACTGAACCAAGTGATGGACGCTATGGTGTCAGGAGTTGCACACTATCGTATTGCTGGGGCTAGCGCCTATCCCGGCGAAATAGGCAATTTCGTCATTACCGGTCATTCGGCGGGGGATGTGTATAGTTCCAACCAATATAAATATATATTTTCCGGGCTCGAAAGACTAGATGATGGAGACTTAATATATGTTAATTACAATTCGGTCAGGTACATTTATAGAGTGGTGAAAAAAGAGGTTATTGAACCAACAAATGTTCGAGCATTGATTTATGATACCGATAAGCCAATGATTACACTTGTAACTTGCACTCCGCTCGGAACATCGCGTTATCGTTTATTAGTCGTTGGTGAGCAGATTTCACCAAGCTACAAAGATGCACCAAAAACAGACGAGCAGCCGACAGACATTTCAGAATCTGAAACAGCCTTACCTTCTAATGAACCGACTTTTTTTGAACGTGCCTGGAATTCCATATCTGGACAATAAGATACATCATCTAGTGTTCAATTAACCATTCACGAGTTAGATAATCGTCACTAAAATAATATAACCATTTATCCCTGGTGATGGTGACAGGAAAATGATCTGAAACATTGTTACTAAGATTGCGACGGTTTAGACCATCGTAATCATATACAAACAGCTCGCCACCAGATACATCGTATAACATGTCATGATTTAACCACTGATAACTGCTATTTTCCATAACCCATTCATAGACACTACTCGATTCCATATCAATTGTCGCTAGTTGCGCTTCTGATGATACTATAATAAACTCGCCGTGATGACCGGCTTTGATGCTAGATGGATTAAAACTCAAGATATACTCAGCAGCCTCATTAAGATTAGCTTTATCATAAAGAGTTATAGTGTTACCATGACTTACAACGAGAAACTGATTGTCATAGAACTTAGTCTGAGTGGCCATTACTGGTTCAGTAAACTCTAGAATGGGCATTTTGGCCTTATCACCAATTTTGGTCAGACCAATACCATAAGATGGCAGAGAAGAATCAACATGTTGCTCGACAACGTATACAATCTCGCCATTATTAATGTCGTAATCAACGACATTTTCTACAAGAACGGCCGAAAGAGATCTATTAGGGACATCAATCCGATGAAGATTGCCGTTTTGTATTGCCAGGAGATTGCTGGCTGAATTATCGAATATCTGAACATCTGAGAACTCACTACCAAATTCATAACTCAGATTGATACTTCGCTGCGGCTCTCTAACATCCAAGAGTGCCCATTCGACCGATGAACCCATATTGACCTCGAGCAGTACGTGCACTTCATCGTGATCCCAATCGGCGCGAACTATCGAACCGTCAAATAGTCCGTTTGTGGAGCCTGATGATCGAAAAAGATTAGATACGTCAATAATGCGTGGCTTTGGCTCATCCTCAATTAGATTGATCAACTGCCAACTAGTCGTATTGTTCGCCACTAGCAGCAAATCATAGTCAGGGGAGACGGCGGCAAAAGTCGCTTCAGGCAGATAGTAGTATTTCTCGGGTGTCCTATTGAGAATAAACAGACGAGGGTAATGCAGTCTATACAATAGTCCTTCTGAGATATCGACAGTCTTCGACCAAGTGTCGTAGCCTTCTTTGGTTAGAATAACCTCATGCTCGCCGCCCGTGAGGACCTTGGAAGTGTTGGTTCTTTGTAGCCATGACGTTTCATTATCTATTATTACACTCGCGCCAGTGGGAGTTGAAGAAATCTGGAGCATGCCCTGCCTCTCAACCTTAAAATCAGAATTAACCCAATAACCGGATACAACTAATGCCAAAATTATTACCGTCGCAATAACGACAAGCACCATAATAGCTTCAGATATAATAACCTTAAGATGTCTTAACCTTTTTATTTTCTCAAAGTTCATGTCTATTATTATAACATGTTTTTGAAATAAATTAATACTTGCGCTTTTTAATTAAAGAGTGTATATTAGGTTTAAGAATAAGCGAGGTAAATAATGCAAAGGACTGATATTGATGCGATGGCAAAGGTAACGCGTAGGCAGGTGAAACCGTCTACTACTTTGAATCGACGTTATGTGAAGCGACCCAGTAAATATACCGATATTACCGCTCCAGTAAAGAATCCAACAAAGAAGAACCAGATGATTACTCATTTTCGTAATGAAGTGCCAGACAGTTACATTGGCCCCAAAAAGCCGGACATGAACATTGCACCTGCTATATCCCATCCGGTACAAACAGTAGCTAACCAGAGAATGAAGGCTCGCCTCGTTAATACAGAAATTCCTGCGGCTAATCATAACGCCCTAGTTTCCCCAAAGACAGCAAAGCAACTAAAGGATGAGGCAATCAAAAAGGCACTAGCGTCCACCCTTAGAAAAGATGCCAATAACAAGAATATATCTGTCGCACCAGAAGACAGTAATAAGATCCACTTTGGTTTCGGAAGAGTATTACTCGCTCTATCTTGTGCGGCAGTTGCAGTTTTTGCAATTGTTTATTTCGTAAATCTTAATATGCCGGATATTTCATTAAGAGTAGCAGCAATGCAGACCGGCATAGAAGCATCATATCCTTCGTATGCTCCACGCAATTTCTCTTTATCCGACATTAATTCACAGGACGGCAAAATTACACTGGTTTTCAGAAATAGCCAGGCTGACAGTTCTTTCACTCTTGAGCAAGAAAAGTCTTCTTGGGACACTAGTGCCTTGCTTTCAAATTACGTAAAACCTACATTTTCGGCTAACTATACAACCATTCGTGAACAAGGTCTAACAATCTACATCGATGGCGGTAACGCTGCCTGGGTGAATGGCGGAATTATGTATAAGCTGTTCTCGGATGAGAATGTCCTTACCAAGAAACAGATAAAATCTATCGCGACTTCACTCTAACTGAATTTTTCTTTTCTCGTTCTCACTCAATGATTTAGATTGACCTTGCAACAGCATTGAGGCGTGACAAAGTCACATCGCGCCCTAATACTTCCATGGTGAGATGTAACGCTGGACTAAATGGAGCAAAACTAATAGCGATGCGAATGAGACTAAATAGCTCCGCCGGCTTCTTGCCTGTCTCAGATAGTAACTCGTTTAGTGCAGCCTGCAACGAGTCCGCATTCCATGATTTAAGGCTAGATAGCTTCGCAATAGACTGCTTGAGCAACGACTCGATTTCGGACTCTGAGAGTTTTTTGATAAACTTGTTATTGATTAATAAATCGAGGTCAATATTTGGCTCGGAGAAAAAATAGCCTGTCATGCTACGAAGATCAGATAGGGTCTTGAGGCGATCATAAATAATCGAAAGAACTTTGACTTTATAGTTATCGTCATAATTGCCAGCTGTTTCTGGCCAGAAGCCATTCGTGCGCGTATAGAGAGCATTTGCGCCCTGCTCGTCAAAGACACGACGAAGCCATTGACCATTTAACCATAGCAGTTTTGTTTCATCATAGCGAGCCCCGGAATTCTGGATATGATTTAGTGAAAATCTTTCAATTAGCTCGTCCTTAGTATAAATCTCTTGTTCGGTGCCATCATTCCAGCCCAGACAGGCCAGATAGTTTAGCATAGCCTCAGGTAAAACACCGTCATCACGATATTCGGTAGCAGACTTGGCTCCATCGCGTTTGCCAAGTTTCTTATTGCCTTGTGGCGCAAGAATGTGTGGCAACGAAACAAACTTGGGACGGGGAAGATTCAAAGCCTCATAAAGTGCTAAATAATTTGGTGTACTGGATAGGTATTCGACACCTCGCATCACATGGGTAACACCCATCTCGGCATCATCGACAATGTGGGCAAAATTGTAGGTCGGATAACCGTCTTTTTTTATAAGAATAATGTCGTCTAGAACTTCCGGGCCTGTGTGCATATCACCCATGACCTCATCGTGCCACTCGTAGGGTTTAGGTTCAGCTTTGAATCTTAACGGAATGCCGGGTTTCCATTCTGGTGTATACTCTGGACGAAAGTTTCGATAAAGGAATGGGATCTTAGACTCACTGCATTTCTTGCGATACTCTTCAACTTGCTCTGGAGGTGTCGGATCGGCATATGCTCGCCCAGATTCAATAAGCTTACGCGCCCAACGATGATAAATCTCCATTCGCTCGCTCTGAAAATATGGAGCATTTGGACCGCCGACAATTGGACCTTCATCCCAGTCTAGTCCCAACCATTTTAGCGTGTCTTCAATTAGTTCAGTAGCACCATCAACATAACGAGCGCGATCAGTGTCCTCTATGCGCAGAATAAATTTGCCTTTTTGTTGGCGTGCTAGTAGATATGGATAGATAGCGGAGCGCACATTGCCAATATGGATATATCCAGTCGGGCTAGGCGCAAAGCGTGTTACGATTTTCATACTGTTTATTATAACACCGTTTTAGCACTCGGTCAAAACTTGACCGCACGATGCATTTACTATAGCGGAATGACTATATATTATGCATCCTCCTCTTCTTCGTCATCGTCTTTCTTGCGTTTGGCGATGATGAAGAATAATATACCAGAAGTTGCGGCAACTGCGGATGTTACAGCTAAGCCAGTCGCGAGAGAAGCATTACCCTCATTGATATTCTCAGTAGTACTGTATCGGTTGATTACACCTTGTGGGGCTGTATATCCAGTGTAGGCGTCACGATGGTCACCGTCGCTAACCTGCGTCGTAGTGGTTGTAGTGGCAGTCGAGCCGGTACCATAGTTTCGTGTATATGAATAGGTAGTTGCACCATTACTAGTGCCGCCGGTAGTAGTGCCCGTACCGCTATATTGCGGTGTTTCTGTTGGTGTAGCTGGAGTAGCTGGATCGACTGGTATAGTCGGGTTGTAAGCTGGCTCTGATGGGTCTTCTTCAATTACTCCAGTCACAACGCTAATAACGACTGTACCAGAATATGTGCCGGAAGCCTTAGTATTATCAGCCTTGGCGCCAAAATAGATATTCTTTGAACTAATACTGCTGCTTTCACTGCTTGAAATAATTGAAATTGGCGAAGCACTACTTGAACCAACTAGAGCCTTGTAGGTACTAGAGCTATTACCATCATCCGTATCAGTAAGTGAGTATCCCCAATAATTAGTGGGGAATGCACTCTTAACGGAATCAGCCTCCAAGGTCGGAATCGTGCCTTTGTTTTGAATATGACTAAGTGAAGTATCGGCAGTTTTAGTTGTCATCGATGCAACGAAGCTACTAGCATTAGTATTGACATCAATGTTAATTTTATTACGCAAGAAAGTATTAATATCGCCAACTGCCCATTCGGATGGCGTAGTTACTGATACCGAAAGCGACTCCTCAACTTCGACTTCGAAATTTGCTGAAGCAGGGGCAGGATTTGCTGCCAGTGCGTTTTGTGTTTGTTTTGCGTAGCCCGAAAGCAGTGTTATTATTGCGAGAAAACTTACCGAGCTTACGATGACCTTCTTTGTAAGCATAAGCTGATTATAGCATAAGTTTTTGTTTTGTGAAGACTTTTTTGTAATTTTATACAAAATTGTGGAAAAAGTTATGGTTATTCTGATATAATTGTATAAAAGTGGAGTAAAAAATGGACAAGAATAAGCTAACTAATGATAGTAATGTGCCAGATGCCAACAATCGTATTGCCGGTAATGTGCCAGGTAAGAAAGAGGCATCAAGTTATGTCTGGCTTATTTTTCTAGTCACGGGCATATTAATGTTAATTTCGGGCACAGTCTGCCTATTGTGGGTTTTTCTTCTGAAGCCACAACCAGAGGTTGCTATTGTTGAATACCCCACAGTTCCCAGCCCAAATAATAACGATGCCAAGATATATAGCCCTCTTACTGGTCAGCCGTTAGCTGATGCTGGCATGATCAATGCGCCGACTTTTTGCATTCAAACACCAAATGGTACAGATGGAGCTAGGCCGCAGGCTGGGCTTAATACTGCTGGAGTTATATTTGAAGCTATCGCCGAGGCGGGAATTACTAGGTTTGCTGCTATTTATCAGAATCCAACTTCCGCCGTAATTGGGCCGATTCGTTCGTTGCGCATCTATTATTTACAATGGGATACCCCTTTTGATTGCACAATCGTTCACGCTGGTGGCTCCGATGATGCCATAGAGGCGGTTAGGGCAGGTGGTTATAGGGACTTGACCGAGAACTATGCCTATATGTATCGTGGAACAGTCGGTACCAGACGCTGGAATAATCTCTTCACTACTGCCACATATCTCAAACAATTTAACGCTGACAGGGGATTCGATTCATCAAACGTCAGAGGATTCACCAGAATGACTCCGGAGGAGGCAAAAAAATCAAAGGTTGACAACTTAGCTACGGAACAGTTGATAATTACCACTCCAACCGAGAAGAATTTAAACGAGCTAGTACCTAAGGCCACTAATATTGGACTGAAATTTGGTTGGTATCCAAATTTCAATGTTGACTACACATATGATTTAGCTACAAACCGGTATCTCCGCAGTTATGAATCTGGTGCGTCGCACGAGGTTTATAGTTGCCCTGATCAAGATCTGGGCGAGCAGAACCCAGAGAACACCTGTGAGCTAACTCAAATGGCGCCTGCAGTAGTAATCGCGATGGTTGTCTCCGAGCATCGCGCGTCGGACAATTATCACGAAGATATTACAGCAATTGGTTCTGGTGACGTGTATGTGTTCCAAAATGGACTAGTCCAGAAGGGAACTTGGAACAAGGCTTCAGCCGAAGAGCAGATTCGCTTCGTCGATGAAAACGGCTCCGAAATTAAGCTAATTCCTGGACAAACTTTCGTTTCGGCAATTCCAGACTATGGTAGTGTTGATTTTTAGAAAATGACATGTTATAATAGAGGTGTGGACCTAACCCCCCTTGGGTCCACATCTTGTATCTGGCTCCTTCGTCTAGTGGTCCAGGACGTCTGGTTCTCATCCAGAAAATCGCGGGTTCGACTCCCGCAGGAGTCACCAATATATGAAAAGAAGCCCGAAGGGCTTGTTTTTATACACTGAGACGACGCCCGGGAGATTTTCTCCCGCAGGAGTCGCCAATATATAAAAAAGTCCTTTGGACTTAATTTTTATTCCATATTGTGGATCTCTCACGCGAGGCGGACCCGTAGGGTTCGCCCTTTCATAGGGGTTATTTTTATGGTATAATAATGGCATGAATAAACTGCCCATCGTAGCACTAGTCGGCCAAACAAACGCTGGTAAATCCAGTATTTTTAATCGTTTGGCGAGAAAAAATATCGCAATTGTGGCGCGCGAAGAGGGTACGACTAGAGATAATGTAATTACTACTATTAATGATGCCTTTATGCTGATAGATACGGCTGGACTCAAGAATCCAACCGATGATTTTGAGATGTCGATTAAAGAGCAGATTACAGATGCTGTAGAAGCTGCCGATATTATCCTGCTCGTACTTGATTCAACGAAATATTTTAGCCACCAAGATGCTAAATTGGCGAAAGATGCTTTGCGTTCTCATAAAACCGTATACCTTGTATTAAACAAGGTCGACCTAGCTGAATCTCTGCCAATTGAGGAATTTCGTGCTCTTGGGATAAATCCTCAAGACACTTTCTTTGTTTCGGCAACCACTGGACAGGGGTTTGATAAACTTAGTGCTAGATTGCCAAACGAGAGACTTAACATTGCGCATGATGCGCTTAAAATCGCACTAATTGGTCGCCCAAATGTAGGAAAGTCGTCATTATTTAATACTTTAAGTAAGAAACAACAAGCCGTGGTTAGTTCCAAACAGGGAACAACGCGAGACATTAACCGCGTTGCTATCAAATACAAAGGCGAATCTATCGAAATTCTCGATACTGCTGGTCTTAGAAAGCCGGGGAAACGTGAGGTAGGGATTGAGAAGTTCTCAGCCATCAGAACCCTTTCGGCTATTGAGGAATCAGATATTTGTTGTCTTTTGATTGATTCTACCGAACCCCATTCGAAGCTCGATCAGGCCTTGGCAGGACAAATCGTTGAGGCCGGTAAAGGTATAATCGTCGTTGTTACTAAGACAGATTTATTAGATGATGCCACGCCGACGAATTATTTTGGTGAGGAAAATGTAGGGAATCGCACAGCTGCCGATTTCCTGATTGATGCCCTAGAGAGGGACTATGACTTCCTTCCGTATGCACCAGTAATCCTAACTTCATCCGAAACAGGCAAAAATGCCACCCAGATATTCGAGTTGGCACTCCAGATAAATAACGCCAGGCACACCGAGATGAAAACCTCTGAGCTAAACAAGATTTTAAACGAAGCCATTATCTCACATACCCCAGCTGGACTAAAAAACACTCACCCGAAGCCTAAATACATCGTACAAACCGACACTTGCCCACCCTGGTTCGTAGTGCACGGACACGATTTAGAGCTACTACATTGGTCGTGGAAACGTTTCTTGGAACGCAAGATTCGGGAGAAATACCCGTTTATCGGTACTCCGATTAAATTCTCTTATCGAAACGACAGGAAAGATTAGAGCCTTACTAGTAGGGCTCTTTTTTCATAACGTTAGCTGTAAAGTTTGGTTACAGAGGTAGATTTGACTAATAAGCATAACCGTGTTATAATAATAGAATTATGACATTTTATCAGTTTTTTGTGATAAAATGAGCTTAGGCGGGAGTAAACTATGAAACCTTAGTAGTTTATGTACTTTAAAAAGGAGGGAACACCATGCAGAGAGGAAAAGAAGCATTCCAATTGAGGATTCCACACGCGAAGAGGAAACTGGCTCCACTTGATATGCATCAGTACCAGCATTGGCCCACAATGAGCACTACTACACTGGGCGCCAGAATCTTTTACGTGGTAGACACCAACATCATCGTTGACTACGTAGACATCTTGCCTGGTTCTTCTGATTATGAACCAGAGGAACCGACGATTGACTTGCATGGAGCGCATCTTGTAATTCCGACCGCAGTAATCCGGGAACTTTCTTCTTTCAAGAAAGAGAAGAACGATCGCGGCAAAGCAGCACGAATTGCATTAAGGAGGCTGAGAGAGATGTTTGAGGGCTGGATCTGCGACATCGAGGATGTCTATAGCCTACAGGCACCGCTTTTGGTTACCGAGCGCGAGCAGCTCGTCTCGGTGATGCCAGTGCACAAAAATTTCAAGGATTGTCTACCTTTCAACCCATCGGACGACGATATGGATGGGCAGATTATCCTGGCAACTATGGCAGTGGCGTTTGCGGCAATGGGTTTACCGATTGATGGAACCGCATCAGCACGAGATGTAATGCGCTTTTCCACCAGACGAACGTATGCCCCTGACTCTAACAGCCTTTTCAAACCTGGCTGGCAGGTAGTCCTACTGACCAACGATAATGGCTTAGCCATCCGTGCTAGAGAGCGGGGGCTGATGACCGAACGTTACGGCTACAAGCTCCCCGAGCCATACACTGGCAGACGCGACGTCGTTGTTCCGAAGGAGATTTTTAATGAGTTTTATAATACTCAGAGAATTGATATCGGGATGTGGGAAGAATACATGCCGCTGCAGCCAAAATTAGTCGCAAACGAATTCATCATCATGACATTAGAGAACGAAGACGATTATCCGCGCGATTATGATTCACACAACGATCCTTATTTCTGCAACATCGGTAAATACGATGTTTACGAAAAAGCCATCGTGAGACTGAAATACGCAAGTAAGTTTCCTGTTAGTTTGCAGAACGCTGGCCAGGCCATCTATGCAGAAGCATTGATGGATCCGCATATTGCGGCAGTGCTGTGCCGTGGGCCCGCAGGTTCTGGCAAAACCTACATGGCAACCGTCTATGGTTACAATGCTTGCAAGAACGGCGATTATATTGGCGTTACGGTAGTACCGTGTGAATCTCGTAGTGATCTCGGGGCCTTACCAGGCGACCTCGATGACAAAATGGACCCGCAGGTCCAGCCCATCAAAAATGCTCTCCGTAATTATATCCTCAAGGAGGACTCAAAACTGCGTAAGGACTTGGAAAATCTTCGAAAATTCGGCACTAAGAATGGTGGCGACGAATGCGAAGGTAATAAGAGTCTCAAACAGAGAATGAACGAGAGAGTAGATTTGATTTGGAGTAACTGGTTTTCTAATATTCCAATCGAGGACGCCCGAGGCCGCGACTTCAGTCATGAGCTCGCAATCTACGATGAGTTCCAGGACCAGACCACCAAACAGGCCGACACCCTGATTAAGCGTCTGGGCGAGGATGGCAAAATAGTCATCACTGGTGACATCGACCAGATTCATGCTCCTTACATTGATGCGGCGAGCAGTGGTCTTGAATTCGCCTCCAGACAGTTGTACGATATTCCGCTGGTGGCGCAGGTTTGCTTTACTGAAGAGGAAGTCGTAAGACACCAATTAGTAAAGCTGATCGCGCGTCGTCAGCATGCCAAAAAGGGTTAATATTTTACTCCCGCCAGAGGATTATTAATCCCGAAACCCTGTCCTAGGACAGGGTTTTTGCAGTTTTAATTCAATCTTAGCTACTAAGATCGATCATACTCGCTGAACTTATGTCAACCAATACTTAATCTATTTCGCTGATGTTCTAATAGTAGCTAGCTGTTTTAAACTAGTACTTAATCTGATATAATAGCAATATGAAACTAATCGTGGGACTTGGCAACCCGGGCGTAAAATACAACTTCACCAGGCATAATACCGGTTTTTTGGTGCTTGATTATTACTCTAAAGTGACCAATCTTAAATGGAACGAGGCACCGAGATTCAATGCTATATGGGGGCGTACTGGGGATACGCTATTTATCAAGCCACAAGGCTACTATAACGATTCAGGGACAGTGGTGGCGAGCTTTTTGCATTATTATAAGATTGATATTTCTGACCTTTTGGTGATTTGTGATAATTTTGATTTAGCACTCGGCCTGGTAAGATATCGTGCAACTGGCTCAGCTGGAGGCAATAATGGGCTTAAGTCCATCGATAAAGCCCTCGGAACAAACGATTACGCCAGGATTAGAGTTGGGACAGGAAATGATAAGCTCCGGCGACAGATGGGGGATATTGATTTTGTTTTATCTAAGTTCACACCAGAAGAAAAAGAGCAACTGCCGGATATTCTTTCAGAGACTCTAGATAAAATAAATGCTTTTATTAGCGCGAAATAAAAACCGTTTCAATCTACATTACCATCAATAAGATTAGGCGATACGGCAGGATTTTGCGATTATTTTTTTGGGGTTATATTATTGTTTATTTTAGATAAGGCTCCATGTATTCATCCCTAGGGAACGGACGCGGGATTTGATTTCGAGGAGAGTAATTGTTTCGTTATATACCTCTGCCGGGAGCATGGAATAGGCCATAATTTCTTCACCAGAGCGACAACCCGAGGCAATTGCTTGGAGAATTTTGGTTTCAACATCCGTGTCGCCGATGAGATGCTGGCTGTGTAGATTCTTTTGTTTTTTGAGATAGCCTTCTGGAAAAAGTTCACTTATGACGTCATCTGGCCCAGTATAGGGAATGGCACCTTGCTTAATGAGCTTATTGCACCCTTGCGAATAGGGGTTAGTGATGTTTCCAGGCACGGCGAAAACAGTCTTGCCCTGATCGATGGCGTGAGTAGCGGTATTAAGCGAGCCAGACTGTTCAGCAGCTTCGACTACCACGACTATATCTGATAGACCAGAGATTAGGCGATTTCGCTCTAAAAAGCTAGTTTTGGGAAACGGTCTAGTGTCAGGAGCATATTCAGAGATAACGGCCCCGTTTTGTGCGATAATCTTGCGTGCCACTGGCTCGTGGGATTTAGGGTAAATGTTATTAATAGCCGTGCCGAGTATCGCCACTGTGATCCCGCCAGCATCTAAACAGCCGCGGTGCGCGATAGTGTCGATACCAAAGGCAAGACCAGAAACTACTACTACACCACGTTTTCCTAACTCGTAGGCAAGCTTATAAGCAATTTCTTCTCCGTATTTAGTATTGTGTCTACTGCCGACAATAGCGACAGTTTTTGGTCGCCCCTGTTTACCATTTTTTGACATGTTTTGTGGTATTTTACCACGAAAATACAATATTTTAGGCTTAAGCGCAATAGCTTCTAACACCTCTGTAAATTTGTACTCTAGGGGTGAAATTTGATTGATTTTTACAAAAAAGTCTGTAGAAAGTGTTGACATATTTTCTCCTGTGTGATATAATAAGCACAGTTGGGGTTTCAAAAAGGCCCCACACCGCACCTAAATAAGTTATAATTTCAGCTATACTTTTAGTAGTGTAGCAGAAATTGCGAGCTTTTGAAACCCTTTCGAGCTTTAGAATTTCTTCATGGTTCTTTAGTTATAAGTATTACCTCCACTTTTGAAAGGAACATTTCGAAGGCTTAGCAATCCCTCTAACCGGCGGGCCCCGATTTTGTGTGAGGTGGGTCGCGCTTCCGGGGTCTCTCCCGGTATAGTGAGAAGCGTTAGAGGGCCAAAATACCCTCAGGTGATGCCCACCCTTACCTGAGGGTTTTTTGTTAATTGTTTTTCGTAATTAGAAGCCCAAAGAGAACTGCCGCAGTGCAGAAAAGAACACAGCCCTCAACGTAAGCAGATTGTTCGCGCGAAACATGGAGCGGAGCGGCTCTATCGAAACATTCTTGTGTTGCTTTTACTAAATCTACAATCTTGGAGTCTTCGTAAGACTGAGTCAAATCGCAACCTTTTTCAAGGCGGACGAGTTCATCATTTGCGGTCTTAAAGCGTAATCCACCGAGAATAATAGTTACAATAATCCCGACAATGAGAACTAAGCCGATGATTATTTTAGGCTTGGACGGGGTCTTCTTCATATTTTTCTCCTTTTCTAAATTATATCATACTTATGGTTGACTGGTGTGATATTATAATTATATGGCGAAAAATCTAGTGATAGTTGAGAGCCCGGCAAAGGCACATACGATTGAAAAATACCTCGGTAAGGATTTCAAGGTTTTGGCTTCGGTGGGGCATATCCGCAAGGATACTAAGGTTGACAAAACAACTTTTGATGTTACTTATGAAATCGACCCAGAGCATCGCTCGATTATTGCTGAGCTTAAGAAAGAGGCCAGTAAAGCCGACAAAATTTGGCTCGCAACTGATGAAGACCGCGAAGGGGAGTCGATATCCTGGCACCTTTGTGAAGTATTGAAACTACCAAAAGATACAGCCCGTATTACTTTTCATGAGATTACTAAACCAGCGCTCGAATCTGCAATCAAAAATCCTAGAACCGTCGATATGAACATGGTGTCGTCTCAACAGGCTAGGCAAACTTTGGATATGCTAGTAGGATATGACTTATCCGACGTCGTCCGCAAGAAGGTCCCAGGGGCGGTTTCGGCTGGGCGCGTACAAAGCCCCGCGTTAAGACTAATCGTGGAGCGCGAGAAACAGATTGAGGAGTTCGATACGAAATCTACTTATAAGATTGTGGGGAATTTTGCCACCGCTAGAAACGATGGCAACTCGTCTGCCCAGACTTTAGTCGCAGCCTACGACAACAAGGCCCCCGAGACCGAAGAACAAGCCAAATCTCTGCTAGAATCACTAATCAAGACCGACTATGCCGTAATAGATGTCGAAGAGACAGAAGGGAATAAAGCCAATCCAGTACCCTTCACGACCGCGGCACTCCAAATTGAAGCCAACGCCAAACTTAGCTTTTCGTCTCGCACTACAATGAGCGCGGCGCAGGGCCTCTATCAGGCAGGCCTGATTACCTACCATAGAACCGATTCTTTAAATCTATCCTCTCAGGCAGTCGGAGCTATTGCTAAATATATAGAGGAGACTTTTGGCAAGAATTACCTTAAAGTACGTCATTTCAAGACCAAGGATGCGCAGGCTCAGGAAGCACACGAGGCTATTCGGCCGACTGATGTGTTTAGAACTGCGGCCGGTAAGAATAATTACGAGAAACGACTTTATGATTTGATTTGGTCTAGGACTGTAGCGACACAAATGGCTAACGCCAAGATCGCCAAAACCACTATTCGTATCGGAGCTAACAACACTAACCCTCAAGCTACTTTCACTGCTAAGGGGGAAGTGGTAATCTTCGATGGATTCTTGAAGGTTTATGGTAAATCTAAAGACCTTGAACTGCCAAAGGTTAAAAAAGCTGACAAGCTTGATTGTCTGGAACTTACTGCACGGCAAACTTTTGCAAAACCACCGACAAGATATACCGAAGGTTCGTTAGTGAAGAAACTCGAGGAGCTTGGCATTGGACGACCATCAACCTACGCCACAATCATGACAGCCATTCAGGCGCGTGGATATGTAGTAAAAGGCGAATCAGAAGGAGAAGAACGAGAAGTAGTGGAGCTGAAAGCGCAGGCTAGTAATAAAATAACGCGGTCAATCGTAAAGGAGAAATATGGCGCCAATAAAGGTAAATTAGTACCAACGCCGATCGGGGAGCTAGTTTCAGGGTTTTTGACTAGTAATTTCAAAAATATTGTCGATTATAAGTTTACGGCGAATATCGAGAAGGATCTAGACCTTGTAGCCGATGCTAAATTAGAGCGTATTAAGATGCTGAAGGATTTCTATGGACCATTTAGAGAAACGGTACTAGCCGCGAATGGAGTGGAACGCTACAATAATGCACGGCTCCTAGGCCATCACCCAGAGACCGGGCAACCAATTTATGCCAAAATCGGGAAAAAGGGTGGCTTTATCCAGCTAGGCGACAACAGCGACAAGAGTAGCAATGATAAGCCCCGTTTCGCACCATTACCGAAGCGAAAGACCGTCAAAACCGTATCACTAGAGCAAGCTTTGAAGCAATTAGAATTGCCATCCTTACCACGCTCGCTCGGCGTGGCACCAGATGGAAATGAGATTATTGCCGCAAGTGGTCCGTTTGGTCCGTATCTAAAGGGCGGAAAGTATAATATTGCCGTCAAGGACATGGACCCATACACAATCTCTATGGAGGAAGCCTTGCCATTGTACCAGGCTAAAGTATCGTCTATTATCGCCGACTGGAACGACGTAATGATTATTAATGGAGCCTATGGTCCATACGTAAAAGGTCCGGGCCGGCGTAACAATGTAAAGATCCCTAAAGAACTTGACCCCAAGGCCATCACCGAAGAGGAAGCACGCAAAATGCTAGAAAACAAGCCCAAAACCAGAAGAGGTGTCCGGGGCGGCAGGAAAAAGACCACAAGAACACCTGCAAAACGTGCCGCATCATCTAAGTTATCTAAGGCTTCGAGATCCTCTAAGCCTACAAAGTAACAGTTTATACAATTATTCTTGTTTCTAGCAATCATTTCATCATATTTCTGTCATACTGTTTATGGTTTTAAAATTATTTTCAAAAATTGTAAAAAATGTGTTACAATATTGTGTAGCGAATTGCGAACAATACCACCGAATCACTATTGACATGCTGTGTAATATATGTTATAATAATAAAAGATAGTATTAACAGGAGAAACAAGGAAAATACCGATGGATCAAAATGCAGAAATCTTGAAAAAAGCAATTTCTGGAAGCCTGAAAATCATAGAACAGGATCGAGAAAAGGAAATCATCTCTCGTCGTTTCGGCCTAACCGGCAGGAAAGAGACACTCGAACAGATTGGCGAAATGCTCTCTATCACCAGGGAACGCGTCAGACAACTAGAAAAGGCAATCTTGATTCGCCTGCAAATTACCGCAGAAGAGAACCAAATCCCCGAACTAAATGCCGCCGAGAAGCTCCTAATCCGTAACTTAACCGAGATGGGACGAATAGCAAAAGTTTCAGCTCTAGCCGATAAGATTTACGGACGCAAGGCAACTTCACGCGAACAAACCGGCATTTTTTTCATAGCCACTTTTTCGAAAAACCTAACCATCATAGATGAGAATGACCGATACTTTGCCTCGATTGGCATTGCTGATTACGGTAATAGTCTAGAAGTGAAGGCAAAAGTCGACGAAATCGTCAAGCTAATTAAGCTAAACAAGGAACCAATGACGATTGATGAGCTTGATGAGAAGCTAGATTACGAACACCCAGACTACATTAAAGCAGTGGCTTCGATTTCCAAGTTATTAGCCAGCCTGAATGACAGGTGGGGCTTAGCAAAATGGCCTTCAGTTAACCCGAAGAATATTCGCGACAAGATTTATGTCATTCTAGAGACCAAGAAGGAGCCGATGCATTTCTCTGAAATTGCCAAAGAGATTAAAGACTCAAATTTCAAACGCAAAAACGTTACTGTTCAAGCAATTCACAACGAGCTCATTAAAGATGCTCGCTTTATATTGATTGGACGAGGTATTTATGCCTTGTCGAGCTGGGGTTATAAAAAAGGAACTATTGCCGATATTATTAAGTTAATTCTGGGAAATTCCGATAATCCATTAACAAGGGAAGAAATCGTGAAGCAGGTTCTTCATATGCGTAAAGTCAAGGAAACGACTGTACTACTTAACCTGCAGAACAAGAAACTGTTTAAGAAAGTCGATAAAAACCTGTATACTCTAGCGTAATATATGATAAAATAAGGACATGGAAGCGATTTTACATTTTATTTTAATGCCAGTATTCTGGATTCCAGTGGTAGGCATCTTGGGGGCTCTAACATATATAAACTATCGAAAGTTACACAAGATAAAGACACTCAATACAGAGTCGGTTTTATTAATGTTAGAGATTCCTAAGACCAACGACAAGAAGGAACTCGCCGCAGAGCAGATGTTTGCGTCGCTACATGGCATACTTCGTGACAAGCAAGAACTAAAAAACTCCGATGGAATACAGGAACACCTTTCATTTGAAATCGTTTCAACTGCTGGCCAAATCAGATTCTATGTATGGGTGCCCAAGATACTTCAGAATTTTGTTGAGGGGCAAATCTATTCCCAGTATCCCACCGTACAAATATATAAAATGGATGATGATTATGTCGACAATAGAGAAAAATACCCAGTTATCTATTCAGCAGAACTAGGTCTAGTTGACGATGATGCCTTACCAATTAAGACGTTTGAGAATTTTGAAGTGGACCCACTCGCCGGGATTACAGGTACCTTGGCCAAACTTAGCCCAGATAACTCAGAGGAGCTGTGGATCCAGATATTAATTAAACCAATTCCAGATGATTGGCATAAGAGTGTCACCGACACCTGGATTAAACGTGTCAAATCTGGATCAAGGTCATTCTTTGGTGGTATGGGGATTGACTGGACTTATATTGGCGAGATTCTTTTAGCATTATTTCGCCCACCGGCAGGCGGGACTGATTCTGAGGTAACAGTCGAGCTATCTGAGCGGGACAAAACACGGATCGCGAAGGCCGAGGAGAAGGCCACTAAACTTGGTTATGAAGTAAAGATTCGTCTGGCGTATTTAGGACAGAACGATACAGATGCAAGATTAAATATGCAAGCCCTGGTCGGAACCTTCAAGCAATTCAATTCAACCAACCTCAATGGCTTCAAGCAGCTCGGCGGTAGCTTTAACAAGAATGACCTCGATGCTTACAAAATGCGTCAATTTTCTAACCATGGGTTTATTCTCAACATTTCAGAATTAGCGTCGGTTTATCATCTACCGCACACATCAGTGGAGACGCCGAATATTGTCTGGGCCTCTTCTAAAACTGCCGAACCACCTTCAAAGCTTCCACTTCTTACCGGTGATTCCACTAATGACGAAAACATTTCAGCCTTTGGTCTGACAAATTTCCGCGGCATCAATCATCAGTTTGGTTTACTGCGCCGTGATCGTTCTCGCCATGTTTATATCATCGGTCAAACTGGGGCAGGGAAAAGTGGCCTACTGGAGCTGCTCGCCCTTTCAGATATCTTCTATAATCAAGGTTATTGCGTAATTGATCCGCATGGGGATTTTGCGATTGATAATCTGAGATTCGTGCCGGAATCGCGCGTACGCGATGTTGTCTATTTCAACCCAGCCGATACGGCGTTCCCAGTAGCCTTTAATCCGCTCGAAGTGACAGACCCAGCCAAAAAGCCTAACGTCTGTTCTGAAGTAATTGGTGTACTAAAAAGGATGTTCGGCGATTCATGGGGGCCAAGACTAGAGCATATCTTACGCTATACCCTCCTCGCCCTACTTGATCGTCCTTCTACTACCCTTCTAGATATTTCAAGGCTGCTCACTGATAAGGATTTTCGTAAAGAGACTCTGGAATACTGTCAAGATGTGACAGTCCTGCAATTCTGGAAGCACGAATTTGGTCAGTGGAACGAAAAGCAAGTCAATGAATCAATTGCACCGGTACTTAATAAAGTAGGGGCTTTCACGGCTAACCCAATCATTCGTAATATCATTGGTCAAGCGAAATCTTCATTCAATATTCGCAAGATCATGGACGAGGGCAAGATTCTAGTCGTGAACTTATCCAAAGGCCTAATCGGTGAAGACAATGCCGGCATCTTGGGCGCGTTTATCGTCACAAAGATTCAACTCGCCGCAATGTCGCGTTCAGATATTCCGGACGTGAAGGATCGACGACCGTTTTACCTCTACGTAGATGAGTTTCAAAACTTCGCAACTGATTCATTCTCCGTAATCTTATCTGAAGCACGTAAGTACGGCCTCAATCTAACCGTGGCAAATCAATACGTAGCCCAAATGACTGATTCGGTGCGCGATGCCGTATTTGGTAACGTTGGTACGACTATTTCATTCCGTGTCTCCGCCGATGACGCTCCGGTACTAGTTAAGCAGTTTGAGCCCACCTTCGAGGAATCAGACCTGATTCAGCTCAATAATCGTCACTTTATTATTTCGATGATTATTAACGGCGAAAAGGCCCCTGCTTTCTCTGCTACTACTTTATCCATCCCCGAGACGCCAGCCGATAATTTCGATGCTATCATTGCCCACTCCAGAGAGTATTATGCTAGACCAAGACTTGAAGTCGAGCAAGAAATTCGAGAGACTATCGAGCAATCCGAAAAATACAAGAAGGAACTCGCAGACTCTGGTCGACAGGGAAACGAACCAAAACTGGTAATAAACTCCGGCGGCAAGAATAATTCGGCAAAGCAACAGATTAAGCTTGTTCCTAATCAGAACGCTGTAAAGAGTGGTGCCGAACATAAACCGAACATGAGTGTGTCTTCCAGGGCAGGAATAATAAAATCCAAAATTAGCCCAAATGCTGCCGAGGGCAAAAGTAGCCTAGGACTTAAGGATTTAGTAAACCTTGTCGCAGAGAAAACCGACGGACAAGAGGGAAACATTACTGCTAATAAACCAGAAACTACCCAAAAGTCATCCGAAGTTCAAGACCAAGGAAAGAAAGGGAACCAAAGCGAAAATAAGTCTCGCACTAGGAAAAAGAAGAAAAAACACGGAAAGAAATCCACCCCTGTTGTCTCCTCTGTTAAGACTAGTGCCATGAGTGATGGTGCGAATAAAAATTCAGACGCCTCTTCTTCCCCTGTTCGTCCAGAGATAGAATTTCAGGAAAAGTCCACCGTGAAAATCAACCCATCACATCAGCCATTATCTCTGTCTACCCCTGTTAAACGAACTGAGGATTTCGCCGCCAAAGATAATTCGGTAGACGGGTTTTTAAGCATAAAACGCTAGACTAAATAAAATATATTCAGCAAAGGGAAGAAACTTAAAAAGCAACAAAACATGTTGATGGTTTTTGTGCTTCAAAGAACAATTTCTACATGCACCCACAAATATAGTTTTAATGTCGCACAATGCATATTTTAAGACATATATACTTTCAATTTAAGACGGTTAACTTATCGTCTATAGCTAGTAAATAATCATAAACGGGTCGGAAATATGGCTAGATCCTATTTTATTCCTACATAAATTCAATATAATCATGTGGGGGCTTTTAACATGTTTGTTAACGTGTTTGCTATGATCTTTATATCTTTTATCTACTCAGTATCTTAGATTCAAGCTGGAGTGAATTGGATCACGCTCACCGATTGGCCGATATAATCCGAAACGATAACTGCTGAAACGATCATTAATCGAGCCCAGAATACTACCTGTTGAGTCCTTACTCACATATAATTTGTCACTTTGGGCCGAATCTGCTCATTTTAGCTGGTTTTAGCCGGTTTCGAGCCAGTTTTTCAAAAATTTGACATTTCCCTATTTTTATTTCATTTTTTTGCGTTTTTCCCTGTTTTTTATTATATTTGCCGCATTATAAAGCTGAAATCGTCAAAAAAGTTAGAACAAAAACCGAACATAAAGAGGGCATTATGAGAATTATAATCAAGAACAAAAACCGAACAAGATTAATCCTTTCCTGTGAAAACCTTTGGTCTTTATTTGTTATAGATAATCTGCCCCTACATCATCTCCGTAACAATGACTATTTCCAGTAGGCCTTGCCATCAATACGAACATCAATATATTCGAACTCTGTAATCCCCTGTTCCGACAGATAACGAAGCATACGATCGATGTCCTCAGCGGTCACGCCGGCACCGCGGTCGATAATTGCTTTGAGATATCCAGTATATCCATCAAGATAGATATCAACCTCACGGATACTATGTGCCCTAATGACGGCCTTTGTGGGTTGATACCCAAGTTCTTTCAAATCAGTTTCGAGTTGGCCGATGTATTCTTGCATGCGATTAGTGATCTTGCCACCGGAAACTGCAGAAGCTTCATCGACGATCTGAATACTTGGTTGGTAATTGATATCGCTAGTATCTGGCTCTGGACCGATTTCAACCTGCTCCTTACTCTGACTAATAAGTGAGATTATCAAGCATATACTAGCTGTAATCACAGCGACAAATACTATGGTTGCAATAACAAAACGAACGATTTTCTTCCGCTTATCTTTCTTGCGAGCTAGAGCGCGCTCGTTAGAAGTCTCTAATTTTTCCCTGGCTTCACCAATGGTACGTCCAAGACGTACGGTAGATTTTCGATGTTCACGGCGCCTGGCGAGCTGAGGTGGATTTGCAACTTGGTCAGACATCCCCTTAAGCTTCCTCCAGAATGATTTCGGCTAGACGCTTTGCCGCATCGGCCTTGGCCTCTGCTGCAAGCTTATCTGCCATATCGGCCCTGAGACGGGGCGATTTGACTAAATGTTGGATTTCCTTCAGTAAGAGACTCGGGTCTTCCATCATTTTGGCATCACCAATCACAGAAGCGGCTCCGAGGGCTTTCAAGCGTTCTGCATTTTTGACTTGATGGGCTCCTGGAAGACGCTCAAATGGAACTAGAAGAGTGGCTTTGCCTAATGCTGCCATCTCGGCAATTGTGGTGGCACCAGCTCGCGAAACGACCACATCGGCAGCGCCCATGAGCTCATTCATGGTGGTATTAAACTCCCACATACGGAAATTGGATTCGAGATTGGCGTTTTCCCAGTTCTCGTAACGCTTAAGATCGATCATATCTTCATAGTGCTTGCGTCCGGCGACGAGACCTACGGACGTAAATTTGAGCAATTCCGGCAAAATAGCCCTAATAGCCTCATTGAGGTTCTCAGAGCCCTGCGAGCCACCAGTAATCACTACCAATGGTTTTTCAGGGTTAAAGGAAAAGGCAGCCTTATACGACATCTGCTTTGCTGGCGTAACCTTCTTGAACTCTGGCCCAACTGGGATACCGGTGCAGATGTAGTTTGGGTGTTTTTCTTGAATTTCTTCTGATAGCGGCATGCCAAAAGCAACTTTTTTAGCTTTCTTCATCAAGATACGATTAGCAAGCCCGGCCACGGCATCAGATTCATGGATGATATATGGAATCCTAAAACACCGTGCAGCTAGCCCAACTGGCAAACAAACGTACCCTCCTTTTAAGAAGATAACGTTCGGTCGATTAGACTTCCTGACGAGCCGGCAAAAAGCAACAATAAGGCCGAGCGAAAAACCCATAAAACCAAGAAAATTTCCCCAGACTAAATCCCTCAAAGTAACACCTAAATGTAGGAAATAATCCTTGAACTTCCAGTTAGAATAACGGTGGAACTTGCCAGCCGGAATACGTCGCACACGAATGTATGGTGTCTTTCTATGACGTGCTTCCCCGCCCCATTCTACGCCTATCTCGGTAGTGAGTTTGGTGACATTCTTGTAATATTTAAAGTCAGTCCAAAACTCTATCTCGGAACGTGGTTTTAATTTAATGATTTCACGAACTACGGCGACGGCTGGCGTGATGTGTCCCCCTGAGCCGCCTCCGACTACTAATATCTTCATTTCTAATTACCTCTCTACTAGTATAACATGAAAGTTGCAAAACCAGTCCAATTGCAAAGGCAATAAACAACATACTGGTGCCACCATAAGATATCAAAGGCAGAGTAATGCCCGTAACTGGAACCAGGCCAGTCATAGCCATAATATTAACAACTACACCCGCTAGAACCCAAGCAAACACACCGGTTACAACTAATTTATTATCATCCGAATCGGCATGTTCTGCGACTTTTAGCATGCGGAGCAAAACTGCGGTAAAAATCAAAAGAATTAGAAGAAGCCCAATGAAGCCGAATGTCTCGCCCATGATGGCGAACACTGAATCGTTGATAGATTCGGGCAAATATCCAGTAGCCTGAACAGAATTCCCGATTCCTACACCAAAGAACCCACCAGTACCGATTGCCAGCATTGCATTATCAACGTGATAAGTAGAATCGGATGATTCGCTACCAGTCAAAGTAGCAATCCAAGCATCTACTCGTGCCATACGATGGCTGGACGTAGCAACGGCGCCAACTGCAAATACCACTGTTAATAGTAACATTATGAGATATTGGTACGTGGGTACGCCCGATATCAAAAGCATGCCAAAAACAATAGAAATAAGTGTTACGCCAGTACCAAGATCGCCCTGCGCTATTACCACTAAGAACAACGAGAGTCCGCACACAATGAGAAGCGGAAGCCAAAACTCTTTCCACTTGCCGATATTACCTTCAGCCTTCTTGCGCGATAAGAAGTCAGCCAAATAGATTATTAGTGCCAATTTGAGAAACTCCGCTGGCTGAAAACTAAGACTGCCAAGACTAAACCAGCGACACTCGCCGAGCTCACATTTTGCTAAGCCTGAATCAGACATAGAGAGAATCCAGAGCAAGCCAGAAAGCAAAAGTGCCACAATCATAATTGGCTTAGCATATTTCTGTAAGTACTTATACGGTATCACCTTAAAAGCGACGAAAAAAGCAATTAAAGAAAGGATGACTGAGCGAAGCTGCCCGATAAAGAAATAATTAGAATCATAGTCCGTGCCATAAGTGTTATTAAGTACGTTGGCACGCATCGGCCCAATAGCGTAGATAATAATGAGCCCAATCGCCATCAAAATGATAGTCGAAAACAAGATGATCAGATCTGATTTATGCTTACGATTAGTCATAAGTATATTTCCCTAGCCACCCTGGGTAGTCTCCTCTAGATGGCGCCTCCGGTGGCGGCGATAAATATTCCAAGAATAGCACAAACACCGGCAACAATCCAGAAACGCATGACAATCTTAGCCTCGCCCCAACCTAGCGCTTCCAGATGATGGTGAAGTGGGGCAGAAATAAATATTTTGCGATGTAAAAATTTCTTAGAAGCAAGCTGCAAGAGACTGGAACCAGCCTCAATTACAAATGGAAGACCAATAATCGGTAATAGCAAGAAGGCGTTAGTCATCATCGATACAACACCAAGACCCGCACCAAGAGCAAATGAACCCGTGTCACCCATCATAAAGCGTGCTGGTGGTACATTGAACCAAACATAAGAAAGCAACCACCCTACAACCGTCAAACAGAATCCAAATAGCAAGATATTCCCTTGTAAGAGCGCGATGACTCCATACGCTGCGTACGAAATCATGGCGAGGCCACCAGAAAGCCCATCTAACCCGTCAGAAATATTCACAGCGTTAGAGGTGGCTACCACCGCAAAGGCAAAAATAGCAGTCATCCATACAACACCGACATTAAAATCGCCGATAAACGGCACTCTGATGTCGGTCCAGCCGAGCTTGACCGAAAAAAACCATCCAAGAGTAAGACCAACTATCGTGATGAGTAAGAATTTGACCGGACCACGCAGGCCAGCTGCGCCACGGCCACTACCAAAAATATTAATCACGTCGTCAATAACACCCACTAAAGCGCCGCCCAAAAATCCGATTAAAGGCAACCAGGTCTGGCCACGGTCAAGGTTAAAAATCCAGGTCACTAAGGTTACGGATATCACACCGATTAGTCCGGCCATCGTTGGGAAAACGTGTTTGAACTTGTGAGCATGAAGCTTACGCATAACTGGTAAATCTTTGCCGTCTACCGTAGTTTGCTTTTGCTTCTTCCAGAACTTATATTTGTATGCAAAATGGGTATAAAAGGGTGTCAGCGCCATTGAGACTAGGAAGCCGCAAAGTGCTAACAGTAGTCCATGGAAAATATCATCATTCATTGTCATAAGCCCATTATATCACATGTCGACATAATTTCTTCTGAACCTTTTCGTTCCAGGGGTGCTGCATCTGTGCTTGGGTTTCAGAAAAGGCGAGAGGAGAGAAAAACCGAAGTAAACAACGTTTCCTGCATGGGTATTTTAATTATCTTATGTTTATTATAGCACGGTTCTTTATGATTTAATCCATAATCCAAATCTAACATGTGAGGCAACAGAAGCGAATCCTACCACTATCTTCCTTATCTCTGCCAAACTCGGATGATGACCCTCAAAGTGACGTCACTCGTCCATACGAAGTATTATTCGTTACCTGGCCTGATTTTGAAATAATCAATCATATAGTTCGAAATACTATCAAACAAATCCATTGCTTCACCAGAGCCGACCGATTCGCCCTCGCCCCACATTTTGACCATAATTACATATTCTGGCATTTCGCCGTTTGGCGCTATGAATCCGATGTATGAGCCCACTAGCTCATTAAATGAGTCGTCATAGGCACCGTTTCTTACGACCTGAGCGGTACCAGATTTTCCACCGATGTCATAACCTGGACGATCTACACCCTGCCTAACTTTATAATTACGGTTATGAATTAACATTTCGCGCATCATAGCGGAGGTTTCGTCTGACAAAATCTTATCTTCGACAGATTCCGTCAATTTTTTTTCAGCCAGTATCGACGGAGTGCGCCAAGTGCCGCCATTTATTACAGCCGAGAAAGCGGTGGCGGTTTGGAGCATAGTGATGCCTAAATTTTGGCCAAAGGTAATGTTGGCGTAGGTAGAGTCACGCCCCCAGCCCTCATTAGGATCCGGAATGTAACCTTCAGCCTCAAAGAGCTCAAATCCAGTCTCATTACCAAGACGGAATTTATTGTGATAATAATCAAATAACCTTTCCCTACCCTGCTTAGTGATTTGGTCTGGATTATCGCCGAGGAGTTTGAGCGCATGAATAGAGCCAGTGTTAAGAGACCAATACAGAGCATCACGCATCGTCAATGTACCATAGAGGCTAGAACGCCTCTCAGCATTCCAGATTTTCCAACCATCGATTTCCTCATAATGTTGATTATAATAGGTCGTCTCTGGCGTCATTTTACCCTCATTAATTGCCGCCGAAAAGGCAAAGGTTTTACAAATTGAGGCCGGCTCATAGGGTATGTCTACGGTATAGTTATTAAAAACTGAGGCATCCTCGACACTGCTATAATTAGCTGGATTATAGTTTGGCAGATTCGCCATGGCGAGAACCTTGCTAGTATTTGGATCTAAAACAAGAACTGAAGCGTTGCTGGCCGGAGTATTGTTGATAGCTTCGAGCGCCAAATCTTCGATACCCCGTTCGAGGCCACGATCAATTGACAAAACAATATTTTCGCCGTTTATGGCGGGGATTTTGATGTTCTCATTCCCGATCGACAAAGCAACTTTATTCACGTCAGCTGTCGTTTTTAAGAGGCCGTCTTTTCCCGCTAATAATTCATTCAGCGAGCCCTCGACGCCGTATTGGCCTTTACCTTCCGCATTGACAAAACCTAGAAGCCCTGAAGCCAAATCACCTTCCGGATAGACACGCTGATTCGTCTTTTGGAGCCAAACCGCTGGCACTTCGGCTGCGACGATTTTCTCTACTATGTCGCGTGGGACATTCTTTGCAACAATGGCATATCTTAGTCCCTCGCGACTATAAATATCATCAAGGTCCGCAATTTGATAGTCCTTAGCGTAGTCGTCTAAGACTTTAGCAATATCGTCTTTCTGAGTAATAGCCGGATCAATTACAATCTGATAAGTCGTCTGATTTAAAACAACTGCAACTGGTTCCCCATGGTCCATCATGTAGATTTCACCGCGCTTTGCCGCTATAGTCTCTAACAAAGTATGCTGTTCACTAGCCTTAGCCACCCAGGCGTCGTGTTCAATAATCTGAATAAAAAATAACCTGCCTGCAATCACTAGCATAGCGATTAGGACAAGGTTTTTCAAAACATGAAACCTACGTGCGGTAGATTTCGAACCTGATTGTGAGGCGTAAACTTGTTTGACATTATTCCTTGACATAGCCGGTTACCGTAGCGTCTTCCATGGTAGTCGCAACGGTGCTATTTCTAACGGTCGCAACTGAATTAAGGCGTGCTTTCTCTACTGCAAGGTCATCTTTTAGAACAGTCATTTCATTAATCTCGGATTCTACCGAAGAAATTTCATAGTCATAACTAGTAGCCCTAGTGCCTTCAGCAACATAAATGAGGCCGAATACTAGCGTTAACATACAAATAATAGCGATTTGTGAGATAGAGCCAAGATTTCTCTTGGTGTGACGAACAGTGTTGCGGTTTCTAGCAAAACCGTTATAGATTGGCTGTCTCCTGGTGACATAGGTCTGACTAATCATTTGTTATTTCCTCGCTTTTTGTTTTTATTATTTTATGATTGATTGATAATTTACAATTTGATTCTTAGTCCGGGGGCTTACTATAAGCAGAGCTATAAGTAACTTATAGTAGTTTCCCCGGGAAGGTCATACATTTTTTCACACTCTCTGTGAAAACTCTTTTTGGTAGGCCACACTCTGGCCCATATCGCTGTCCCGGAAGGTTCTAGGTGAATGTTTGATTCACCTAGAACTTAAGGGAGACTAGCGGAAATTTACCTTAACTGTTTGTTTGCGAGATTTGTTCGCAACTACGATTTGCTTTGGCATATTTGCCTCCTTTTTTATGTTTTTATTTTTATCAA
Organism: Candidatus Saccharibacteria bacterium UBA3749; assembly: GCA_002371235.1. Taxonomy (GTDB): domain Bacteria; phylum Patescibacteriota; class Saccharimonadia; order Saccharimonadales; family Saccharimonadaceae; genus Nanosyncoccus. The sequence goes on from DFGN01000011.1 coordinate 51,300, forward strand.
TTCCGCTTTGCTATGCGCAGCTTTGCGCTCCTAGCGCGCGGGTTGATAACTAATTCATGTTCGTCCGCAATGACTGGTTTTTTCGTGATGATGGTTAGCTCAGATTCCTCGCCATAGCTTGATGCCTCTTTGAAGTAATCTTTGACAAGGCGATCCTCTAGACTGTGGAAGGTGATGATTCCGACGCGCCCGTTTTCTTTGAGTAACTTCGGAATGATGGGCAGAGTTTGCTCAATCTGTTCAAGTTCCTTGTTAACTTCGATTCGGACCGCCTGAAAAACCTTCGTAGCTGGATGATGCCTAAAATAGCCATGGATTCGGGTCTGGATGAGATCGGCAAGTTGCTTGGTGGTGGTTATCGGGCGATGATGCACGATGACCCTTGCAAACATTGCGGCACTACCTTTCTGTTCCTCGCCATATTTAACAAATAATTCGGCGAGCTCCCTCTCACTATACTTATTAATTACATCTGCCGCAGTGAGTTTTTGCCTTCGATCCATCCGCATATCAAGCGGGGCCTCGTATTTGAACGAAAAGCCACGTTCGCCCTGATCCAGTTGCGGAGAAGAAACTCCAAAATCAGCTAATATCATATCGAAAGTCTTTCCACACTCGAAAAGTTGCAACACTGCGCTATAAAAATCTTGATGCATGATGGTAATATCGGACGGAAACTTGCTCTTAAGATGATTGATTGCAAAATCGTCACGATCTACCAGGACCGAGTCCTTATAGTTCTGTGTCACAGCCAAAATCTCGCTAGCGTGCCCGCCATAACCGGCAGTCAAATCCAAATACGACTCGCCTGACTTAGGGTCGAGACCTGCTAGAACTTCCGATAATAATACAGGGATATGTAGTTTCTCCATGTATATATTATACATCTTTTTGCTGTGATGTTTGAGGCCGTTCAACTAGAAACTTCAACGTTTTTGTTTCTGCTTTGATTTTTGTTTAGTACACAATGAATCCACCACGATTTACCAGCGCGAAGCTAATCTTATAATCGCAGCCGTTGAGAGACTTATTGTGTTAGACCATATAGAGTTTTATTGGGAGGTGTGTTTTAGGGAAAGGAACGCACGATTGTTTTTACGCATCTCGCTTAAAATTTAATGCGCGCGAAGCTCCTAGATGATCGGTCTCAAACTTTTTTTAACGTGCTTGCCTTAGTGGCTTTTTATTTAGCGTTTTTGTTTAATGTTTCGCTTGAAATGATTGTATTATGTTTTTCATAAAAATGCAAGTGGTTTTTTGAAGATTTTTGCGTCGAATTGTTCCAGGGGCGATAGTGTGATATTTACAGAGGTTGACGCCAAAAAACAGAACACAAAACGCTTGAGTTTTCCACATGTGTGGAAAGAACTATCATATTTACACCGAACAATGGCGCGCGTAAAAACCGAACAATGATGTGCTATCTGGTATTTGAAAAACCGAACATTCTGGCTTGATTTTTTGCTGTTTTATTGTGTTATTATAATTCCCTTTTTGCTCGCTCTCTTGATTATTCTTAGCCACTAGTAAATAGATATGATATAATGAAGAAAATAAGTGGAGATAATTTATGGAAAAATCTAATAATGATGAGACTATGAATGGTGAGCCATTCGATGTCTTTCTCTGGGCGAATGAGATCGATGAAGTAAAGAATAACGTTTCGGCGGAGCTATTTCTCTTTAATAAGAACTATACACCTTTTAAGATTAAGTATTCAGATAAGTTAGCTGGCGCCGTCAAAGCGATGTTTATGCAAGAGGCAGTTTCCTATATTATCAAGGAGGCCGATAAAGGCTTAGATTGTCGCGAGTATGAAAAGGCTGACGGCGAAGAAAAGGTGATATATCGTACGACCCTTGCCAAGGTTGGGCGAGCCGAAACCCTAATTCATTTGATCGAAAAGGAATATAAGGATATCGATTATTTCTCGGAGAATGAATATGACTTCAAGAAGATGAAGGGCATCATGGCGCGTTTCACCTACCCAGGAGAGGATGGGATGAAGGCATTCTATATTGCCAAAATCTTGCCGGCTTCGGCAGCGCTCAAAGGCGCAACCTCGTGGGAAATCAACGGCGAATCGTTTGAGCCATTCTCGGCAGAAATTGCATTAAAGATGCCAGACGACAACCAAGTGGCCATAGTAGACGAGAATATTATCGTATTCAACCAAGCAAAGTTCGAAAACTTATTCCAATACGATTACAAATCACAGGTGATTGCGGATGCAAAGGCAAAAGAATTGACTGAAAAATACAAATTATCGCTATCAGAAGGTTTGACTCTGGATGGTCTACTAGCCGACAAAAAACCAATCCTAAAGAAAGTTCAAGCGATGGACATTGCCGAGAGTATGCCTCAAGATAAGTTGCTAGACTACGCAGATGAAATGCAACTTGAGCTAATGACTGATGATGACGGTTCAATTATTATTATGGATGATAAGGACTTGACCATGTTCGTCAATTTACTCAACGAGGATTACTATATTTCGCCGGTAAACGGTAAACGTTACGAGATTAAATCGAAAAAACTACTTGGCGAGCCCGACGGTGAACCACCGAGAGGATAAAGTCTTTCTCTTGAACTATAAACTCCTAGATCTTTTGCCTTACGCCTTGCGCGATCGTGATTTTTACAATAGTCAGTCGGACTCGTCCTGGTATTTCAGTACCAGATACTCGTCCGTGACTGTTGTAAAAATCACAGTCGGCAAGGCTATTTTATGCAAAGAAATCTAGGAGTTTATAGTTCAAAATAGGGCTTGTCTACGAAGCTGGATTCGCCGAGGGCGCGAAAGGTCTTCTCGAGATCATCGCGGACAGCTTCAACGGAATCATTCGGTTGAAGTACGGACTCTATCTTCGCGTAATGGCCGGGCTTACCGTCAATCTTATCTAGATAAATAATAGTTCCCTCTCCCATGTCGAGCTCCTGGCGACGGCGAGAAACTTCAGCGATCGCTTTGAAACCAAGCTGAAAGATAATGTTAACAAGTTTTTCATAGTCGACAACTTCGGTGGCTTCGGTAATGTCAACGCCGGAATCCTCGATGTGGCGCCTCAAGATAAAATAATACTTCGCTGGCTTATCGACCGCTCTCATTTCAGTGCGCATAATCAGGCGTGGATAATTTGAATTCGGTTGGTAATTCTTTGGTGCATAAATCCGATCGTGCTGCCAGTAAAGTGGTGAAAAATCAAAATCAATTTCTGAGAGTTTTTGCTCAAAGCCATCACGGGACTTTAGTTTGCATTTTAAGATAACTTTTTTCATAATTATTCCCTGCTATATGTGTATTATAACATTGATTGGAGGATTGGGAAAGGTGCTACCTAATTACTACCAGGCGAGACGACGCACTGAAATACGTCGGCGCGAATCATGCCGCCATCAGAGACTAGTGATTTCATGTATAAACCTTTCTTATATAACTATAATAGCATAGTTTTTATGGTTATATAAAAAATACAAGAAAATCTATTCTAGGTTTAAGCTCATAGTGACAGGAACTACAGGTAGTTTCAGTTTTGAAGAATATCGAGGTCGAGGAGGCGGGCTTCGACAGATTTGACGCCATTAAAATCGTTTTCAGTGAGCCTGATAAGGGGTTCGATACGATCGAACTGGGGATCGAGATTTAGCCACTGCTCAGGGGCGTAGAAAGCGACAAGTTTGAGGTATTTACCGTTTTTATCGCGAAGGTCGAGGCGGAGATGGTTACGGTCGGTACCCATGCGAGTGACATTTGTAAGGTCGATGTTTTTAAGACGAAAAATAGGCTCTTCGTTCCCTGGCCCGTAGGGCTCGAGCTGTTTTAATTCTTCTAGAAGTTCGAGGCTTAATTCGGAAAAGTCGGTGAGGTCAAGATCGGCATGCTGGATCAGGTATTTAGACTGATCAGGAAGATGAAGAGAACGATAATAGTCATTTATTTGTTCACGAAATTTATAGAGGTTGTTCCCTTCGATTTTGACGCCGGCGGCACCAGCGTGGCCGCCGCCGCCAATGATTGAATCTTTGACGTGTTCGAGAGCGTTAGCGAGATTAAAGTCGCCGAAGCTGCGACCGGAACCTTTAAAAATACCCTCAGTGGTTTCGGTTAAAACAAAAGCTGGCTTATGATATTCTTCAACCAGATGCCCAGCCACAATGCCAAGAATCCCTTCGTGCCATTTACCGGTTTCGATAATGACTGGGTCGTCGCTTATACCGCGTTCCCTAATCTCACGCATAGCTTGGATTTGCTCGGTCTTGCGTTTCTTGTTAAGCTGTTCGAGTTTCTCGGCAATTGGAGCCGCCTCGATTGGAGTACTAGCTAAAACAAGTTCAAGGGCCAAATCAGCGGTATCTAACCGACCAGCAGCGTTGAGCCGTGGACCAATCTGAAAGCCAATAGATTCGGCACTAAGACTCTTTACCCCAGCTCGCATCATAAGCTCGTTTAATCCAGGGCGACGAGTTTTGGCTAGGACTTTGATGCCGTAATACCCCAAACGGCGGTTCTCACCAGTTAGAAGCATATTATCACAGATAGTGCCAAGAAGTACTAAATCGAGTAGCCATTTTTCTTGGCCATTCTTTATTAGTCCCACCTGAACTAAAGCCTCGGCAAGCTTGAAAGCCACGCCAACGCCAGCAAGACACTGAAGGTTTGCAGTGGGGTAATCCTTGCGATGAGGGTTAATAACGGCGACGGCTTTCGGAATATCCTGATCTGTTTCGTGGTGATCGGTTACAATGGTGTCAATTCCTATAATGTTTAGTTCGTCGATAATGGCATGGTTACGGGAACCACAGTCTACAGTTATTACGAGCTTAACTTGATGTTCCTTGGCTCGATTGATCATTCTTGAACTCATGCCATATCCATCCGCAAAGCGATCTGGTAGCATGATTTCGATGTTTTCTTGCTTAACACCGGCGGCGATTAAAGATTCTCGCATGACCGCACTAGAAGTAACTCCGTCAACATCGTAATCGCCATATATTAAGATTCTCTCCCGATTTGCCACTGCACACTTAATTCGTTCAACCGCCTTGTCCATGTCGGTCAGTGAAAACGGATCGACCGCTGCTTCGTAGCGCGGCTGTAAAAAATCATGACTAAAATGGCGTTTTTCGAGCAATTGATCAAAAATCTTACTCAATTTGTACCCCTGTTATCCGATAGTTTTGGAGGGTTTATTGCCGCGTTGACCTTTAATGACGATCGATTGGAGTTCCTTTAAAATTGGAAATTGCTTGTTCGTCTGATAAATCTTAGTCTTATCCTTCTTGGTAACAATCAAGAATCCGCCCTTTGCCATACGCTCTAGTTCTCTCTGTATATTGCCAGGATCTTCCTTAATGAGCTTAGCTAAACCTCTGACGTGGGTCTTGAAATCTGGGTACTTAGCAAAAACCACAATGATTTTACGACGTACTCTAGACGTGACAAATATTTCTAACATATCTCCTCGCTTTAACTCCAATCATTATAACAAGGTTTGGTAATTTTTACAACAAATTAAAAAGCCGTAAGAACTACTTTTTATAATGCTTATGCTTGAAAGACCATTATGATTTTGTATAATTAATGGAAAATGGAGGTATAAATGAAAATAATAAGGCGTTATGCTAATCTTATTAGATTGTCCACTGGGGCGAGCCTATTAATCGGACTTGGCGATTATGTACTCTTGAAACTCGGTGAACCAATTGGTCCATTCCTATTCGCTTTTGGACTGCTTGGAGTCTGTGTATTAGGGCTAAATCTCTTTACTGGAAAATGTGGGTTCTTCGTGGAGGATAGGATACCAATTATCGATCTACTTCTCATCTTAGTTGTAAATCTTATAGCTGGATACGGATTTGGAATACTGTTCGGATTCATGGATAGCGGTATTGCCGCAGTAGCCGAAAGCAAAGTTCTCAGTTGGGATTTAAGCTGGGAGTTCTTCTTCAAATCTGTGCTATGCGGAGTGATTATGTATTTAGCGGTGGAGACCTACCGACGCGGCAATGTGCTGGGAATACTGTTAGGTGTACCATTATTTATCTTCTGCGGATTCCAACACTCGATTGCAAATGTTATCACAATGGGAGTAGCTGGAGCAATGTGTTGGACGGTACTGCTTTGCGCATTTGGTAACTTTGTAGGATCCCTTGTGGCTTGGGCTTTGTGTTGTAAAATAACAGAGACCAATAAAAAGGATTAGATATTACATCATAAGAGGTGATACAATAGATTCATGTTTTATGAAGTGGTGCCAGAGGGTAAGATTAATGCATTAACATATCACTACGAGAGTGAAAGCAAAAATGATTCCCTTTCTGCTGGGCAAATCGTGATAGTTCCAGTCGGACGACGATTGGTGCCGGGTGTAGTTATTAAACAAGTTGTTCAACCGAATTTTGCTACAAAAGCTATTTCCAAAAAAATTTATTCGAGGCCACTGCCACAACATTTATTAAATGTGATACAGTTTATTTATGATTATTACTTAGAGCCGTCCGGGCAAGCGGTGTCGCTGATTTTACCTCGAGGAATACAGAAGAAACGGCGAAAAACCGAACAAATGTTCGGCGATTCTCTGTTGACGACGGGTCCTGGTGAGACATTCCACTCGGGGCCGCGTCCGTCCGGCCCGTCGCCACGGGCGGATGGCGCTAACCCTCGCGCTGCCGCGCTCCGGAATGCCCCTTCGTCGGAATGTCTCCACCACCCGTCGTTGACAGAAAAAACCGAACAGTTCCCTAATTCGGCGCAAATTCAGCTGAATGAAGCGCAGAAAAAAGCGCTTAAAGCCCTTCAGGAGGCTCCAGGAGCCACGAAGCTGCTGTTTGGCGTTACTGGTAGTGGTAAAACCAATATATACCTCAGAATGGCTTTAAATGCCGTTTCTGAGCATTTTTCAACCATCTTGTTGGTGCCAGAAATAGCGTTAACAGGACAACTTGTTCGGGTTTTTCGTGAAGTTTTTGGCGATAAGGTAATTGTAATCCATTCTGGATTAACCGAAGCTGAGCGTCATTTGATCTTCGAACGAGTGTTAATGTCTGAGGAACCTATGGTTATAATTGGTGCGAGATCGGCATTATTCGCGCCGGTAGCGAAGCTAGGGCTGATTATTATTGATGAGGAGCATGAAGGGTCCTATTACCAGGAAAATGCACCGAAGTATTCCGCGATCCGAGTGGCAAGTTATATAGCGCAGAAGTCTGGTGCTTCCCTGGTACTGGGCTCGGCTACGCCCTCGGTTGAGGATTATTATTTAGCCTCTAAACAGAAATCCGCCATAGCCCTAACTAGGAAGGCAAAGGCCTCAGCAGTGAAGCCTAAAATTAATATTATTGATTTCAAAAATAGGGATAGTTTTTCTAAAAACAAGTATTTTTCCAATCAACTGCTTTCAGCAATCTCGCATAACTTAGCAGAGGGACGACAGACGTTGATTTTTCATAACCGACGGGGGTCAGCGCCACTAACGATTTGCGAGAGCTGTGGGGAGGAGATTTTGTGTCCGAACTGTTTCCTACCCCTGACATTACATGCAGATGAGTACACTTTGCATTGCCACACTTGTGGGTTTTCAGAGAAAGTACCAGTCGCCTGCCCGAAGTGTGGGGCACCAGGACTGATACATAAAGGGTTTGGAACGAAGCTACTAGAATCGGAGCTTAAGAAGCTATTTCCTGCGGCGCGAGTGCATAGGTTTGATGCGGATAATAAGAAGGGTGAGAGGATGGATGTGCTGTATTCGTCGGTTAGAGACGGTGAGATAGATATATTAGTGGGGACACAAGCGATTGCGAAAGGCTTGGATTTGCCACGACTGGCCACTGTGGGAGTGGTGCAGGCGGATGCAGGGCTGAATTTGCCGGATTACATGGCGGAGGAGAGAGTATTCCAGCTACTCACTCAGGTGATTGGGCGCGTGGGACGAGGGCATCTCGCTGCCGCAGAGGTGTTTATACAGACTTTTCGGCCAGAACACCCAGTGCTAAAATTTGCCGCCGATGAAGATTATATGGGGTTTTATGAGTATTTGATAAGGAGGAGACGAAAGGCTGGGTTTCCACCGTTCCGATTCGTGATGAAACTAGAGATTACTATGAAAACCGAGGCGATAGTACTACGTAAAGTGCGAGAGCTAGTAGCAAAACTATCATCCAACGAGCGATTAATCGTTTCCCCGCCCCAGCCTGGATTTCATGAACGGACGGCCAAGGGGTATACTTGGCAGATTGTGGTGAGGAGTCGTTCCCGGAAGGCACTTATTGGTGCGTGCGAAGGAATTGATAAAAACTTTCGTATTTCTTTGGACCCACCTGGGTTATTATAATTATGGTACAATAGAATTAATATAAAAATAGGAGGTATTCTATGTGTACAGGGGTGAGATTTAGTAGCAAAGATGGTGCGATGTATTTCGGACGAAATCTGGATTGGTCTTGCGGGTACGGAGAGAAAGTGGTGATTACGCCGCGAGGATATAAGTATGGTTCGGCGTTTCTAGGAGAAATGGGCGGGTCAGCGGTGATTGGGATGGGGATTATCGCGGAGAATGTACCGTTGTATTTTGACTGTGCCAATGAGCATGGGCTGGCGGTAGCGGGGTTAAACTTCCCTGGTTATGCGGCGTATGCCCCGAATGCGGTGGATGGTAAGACAAATGTGGCGGCGTATGAATTTCCATTGTGGGTGGCGCTCAATTTTAAGACAGTGGACGAGGCTGAGAAAGCACTGCGCGATGTTGCGATTGTAGCAAAACCAATAAATGAACAGTATCCGGTGTCACAGCTGCACTGGCTAATTGGAGATGCGAAGAGGTCGATTGTGGTGGAATATACTGCCAACGGGATGGAGATATATGAAAATGACGTGGATGTGCTGACGAATCAGCCGGGTTATGGATGGCATAAGGAGAATCTACGTAACTATATGAACCTTGGCTCTAAAATGCCGGAAGACGTGAAATGGGACAAGGCCTCGATGAAGCCGTTCGGGTCTGGTTCCCTGATGCGCGGGTTGCCGGGTGGGTTCTATTCAACTGATAGGTTTATCCGTGTAGCATATCTTAATACACACTATCCGGTACAGAGCGACGAGGCGTCGAACGTGTCGCGGTTATTCCATACTTTGACTGGGGTGGCGATGATTGATGGCGGCGCCGAGATGGGCGATGGGGCTTATGAAAAGACGATTTATACCGGTGGTTATTCTACTTTGACTCAGACATATTACTACAGTACTTATGAGGACCCAGCGATTAAGTCGGTCGCGATGAAGGACCATGATCTTGATTCTTCCGAACTAATCGAAGCGTAGCAACTAGTTTTAATCGCAAATAAAAACTGAGCCGTCACGAGTGTGATGGCTTAGTTTTTTTGACGAAATGCGCCCAAAATTCCATGTTTTCAAAATCTGTAATTATACGATGATTTAATCTGTGAAATATGTATTGCAAATGTACAAATAATGTAATATAATTGACGCAAGGAGATGTTATGTACGATACAGCAATTACATTTAGAACTAATAGTAAAACAAAAGCGAGCGCCCAGAAGGTTTTTTCGAGCCTGGGCATGGATCTTAGTACGGCACTAAATATTTTTCTAGCCAAAGCGGTGCGGACTAAGAGTATTCCTTTTGATGTATCGCTAGATGAGAGGCCTAACGGAAAGACGATGGAAGCGATTGATGAAATCTATAATCATCCAGAGATGACGGAGGGCCCATATAAGACTAAAGAAGAAATTCTGGAGGCTCTGCATGCTTGAAGTCCGCTTCAGTCGTCAGTTCCGGAAGGATCTTGAGAAGGCTAGAAAACGTGGGCTTAAGATGGATAAATTGGATAAGGTTGTTCTAATGTTAGCGGAGGAGCAGAAGTTACCACCCAAGTGCCGCGACCATGCGTTAGTCACATCTAGGAATTACAAAGGGTTACGCGAATGTCACATAGAACCAGATTGGCTGCTTGTTTATCGCATAGATGGTGATACTTTGACTTTGTTACTGGCGAGAACGGGAAGCCATAGTGATTTGTTCTAGTTTTTTTACACTAGTCCAATCAGTCCTTTTCTTCGCTTGGACTTGTTCTGTTCAAGATTCTGGCGAAATCCAGCGGTTATTTATCTAATGGGTGGGGCCTGCCGCGCTTTTCCCTCCCGCGGCTCCTCCTTATCAGGAGCTCCGCGGAGACCCTTCCAAGCGCGTCACTCGCCCGTGAGTGAATAATAATTGTTGGATTTCTTGAATATTACCAAATGATGATTGGTCCATTCAATGCAAATGAAAGCTTGGGTGAGGGATTTAATGATTATCCGGAGATTATGAAATAGACTAATCAGAAGCCAAACACCGCACGGGTAAACCAACGCCACGATTGTATCCATTGCTCGAGTTTGGATCTACACTTGTTGGACTCACAAGCAAACCATACATATTTCGACCATTATTGTAAGCATTATAAGTAGACGACCACCAACCACCGTTACTATTTTGACCACTTGCAGAACTAACACTATATGCGCCAGAAAGGGATGCGGATAGGTCGTATTGGAGACTGTCAATCCCTGCAGTAGTGTTGCTATATTTTTGGGCAAGATTATAGTATTCGCCAGCATCTCCGCCTGTAGGCATTCGCCAACCAGTAGGACAAACATCCATTTGGGCATCGATAGCAGTGCCAGGAAGATTTGCACCATTTTCGGCGTAACAATAGGTACCTACAGTAGCAGCACAATAATTATAATAAATACCTACTTTAGCCTGACCATTAGTGGAAGCTGGACCGTAAGATGTGACGAGGGTATCTTTACTGGCATTATTGATTCTGGGCACCGTATAACCGGCATAGAAATTCGTATCTACATCTATAACCGCTACATTGCTCCAGCCCGTGGTACTACTACTACCATTAAGTAAGTTAGTAATAGCTTCCGTTGTAGCGTTAGTGTTGCTTGCATTCATGTTTTGTGCCGTAGTAGGATCTGTTGGGTCTAGAGCGAGATTGTCTAGCATCCAGCAATTATCATCAGCAAGTTTAGCAATATGATATATACTATTATCGCGCACATCAATTACTTCAGCCATGCCATCGCCACTGTATTGGTTTACATTACTACAGATGGTTGGGTTCATGTCTTGGATTTTGTAATAACCATTATACTTCTGTTTGCCAGCGTTAGTATATGCGGTTTCTATGGTGATTGGCTTCTGCGGGGCGGCGGTATCGTGTGGGTGGACGAGGGTATATTTAACTTGGCCGGTATAGGTACCGGCGGGTTGGGTCTTTGATATGTAGGCTTGGTAGGTGGTGGTGAGGGTAGCACCTTCGGCATTGACGCCGGTATCGGTGGCTGATGTGCGGTAGGCAACTTTTTCGTAGTCGTCTGGGACTTCTTGGAAAGTGGAGTAGTCTGGGTCACCTTGCTCTTTTAGTGAGTCTTCAGTACTGCCGGCGACGATGATGGGGTAAGTTGGAGTGGGGGAGGTGAGTTTGGTTAACTTCATAGCCCACTTAGAATCATTACCAGTGATTGCTGTGCCGGTTGTTATATCATATGTACTACCTAATGTAGAATTAGTTAGTACATTCTTCCCTTCTTCATTGTCTGTATAGCCAATAGCATAGATAGCAAAGCCTTCATTATCATTACAAAAAGCTTTTAATGTAGTTTCACCAATAGCGGAATTATAAGTGCCATTATTTATCTCTGCATTATGAGCGTCCATACCAGTACCGCTGAGGGTACAGGATAATGGGACAGTAATGTTTATTTCATCTACTACGGAATCGTCTGCGGAGACGACAGATGAAACCAAGATAGTGCCAGCGAGGATAGTGAGACTTGCTAGGCTTAGTGGGATTAGATTTAGTTTATTTGTATTCATTATATGACCTTTCATTAATTCAATAATAGCATAATCGTTATATTAATACTAG
>DFGN01000012.1:0-29566 GCA_002371235.1 Candidatus Saccharibacteria bacterium UBA3749
TCAAACCCGGTTCGCGGCTCCATTTTTTTGTTATTTTTTGCCGCAATGGTCGTGATCTGGGTTGCTTTCTAGATGGTGGTGATGATGCTTGGATAAATGTGGGAAAATGAATTCCAGGCCAATTCTGACAATGACGAGCGCGATTATAATGCTAATATATGATTCTATGTTGATTTGCCATATTAGGTAGATTATGGTGGAAATTAATACGACGATTGAAATCCAAGTGTCGTTCATAGTCTCGGCGGCGGATGCAATTAAGACATTGGATTTGATGACCTTGCCGGTTTTTTCGAGGTAGCTAGCTAGTAGATATTTGGTGGCAATGGAGGCTATAAGTACGATGATGGTGGGAAGTGAATAGTCGACTTCTTCGGGGGAGATGATGTTTTTGATGGATAGAATGATAATTTCGACACCGACCAGGATGATGATGAGCGCGATGATTATCGTGGTAATGCGCTCTATTGTGGCTCTGTATTTAGAGAATTTATGATGGATGGCTAGTTTTTCACTTATGATGATTAGAAAGCCCGATATAGAATCAGCGAGACTATGGACGGCATCGGAAGCGATGGCTAGCGAATTGGATAATAAACCGACGATAATATTGAAAACCGCTAGCAGGAAATTTATTAAAATGAAAAGATATCCGGATTTGACGATGGTTTGGCTGCGGTTTTTTGATTCTGTTTCAGTTTTGCTGACCATAATTAGTTCTATTTTAGCATATTTTGGTATAATGTTTAAATGAAAGGAGTTAATATGTTTAATTTAAAAGACAAGGTTGCGGTAGTTTCAGGTGCTTCTTCGGGGTTAGGCCAACAAATGGCTCTGGCCTTTGCTAGACAAGGTGCAAAATTGGCAATTTTAGCACGTAGAGTTGAGCGGCTCGAGGAGTTTAAGCCAAAACTATTGAAAGAAGGTGCGGAGGAAGTCATTGCTTATAAGTGCGATGTGACCGACTCGGATAACATTAATGATGTAGCTAAAAAGGTTGAGAAAGATTTTGGTAGAGTTGATATTCTACTAAACTGTGCGGGCTCGTCGAAGGATAAGGGTGTCCTTGAGATGACGGATGAAGAATGGGATTTTACGATTGCTACTGACGAGACTAGCGTCTTCAAGATGACTAGAGCGTTTGGTAATATTATGAAGAAGAATCATTACGGTCGCATTATCAATATTGCATCAATGTATGGATTAGTAGGTAATACTGAAATTCATACCATAGCCTATCATGCTTCAAAAGGTGCTGTGGTTAATTTCACACGTGCCGTTGCGGCCGAATTAGCCCAAGACGGAATTACTTGTAATGCAATTTGTCCTGGATACTTTGAAACTGAGCTTACTAAAGCTGTTCTAGATACGCCCAGATTCCAAGAATTTGCCAAAACGCATGTACCTATGGGGAGATACGGTAAACCAGGCGAGTTGGATGCAGCGGCCGTTTTCCTAGCATCGGATGAGGCATCTTATGTAACCGGTTTGATTATGCCGGTAGATGGTGGTTACACAGCTATTTAATAATACTATAAGGAGATGATATGAAGACTAAATATGACGGAACTAAGACTTTCGAAAATTTAAAGGCCGCTTTTGCTGGTGAAAGCGAAGCGCGGAATAAATACGATTTTTTTGCTTCTAAGGCTAAGAAAGATGGATATGAGCAAATTGCTGCAATTTTTGCAGAGACTGCCCTAAATGAAAAGGAACATGCTAAATTATGGTATAAAGAATTACATGGTGGCGCTGTGGAGGATACTGAAATTAACCTGGAAGCTGCTGCCGATGGCGAAAACTATGAATGGACTGATATGTATAAGGGTTTTGCTGAAACGGCGCGCGAAGAAGGTTTTCCTGAGCTTGCTGAAAAGTTCGAGGGTGTTGCTAAGATTGAAAAATCACACGAAGAAAGATATCGTAAGTTGCTTTCTAACATAAAAGATAAACGGGTTTTTTCTCGTGATGGTGATATGATTTGGGTTTGCCGTAACTGCGGTCATATTGTGATAGGAAAGAAAGCGCCTGAGATTTGTCCGGTTTGTGCGCACCCACAAGCATATTTCGAGATTAGAGCGGAAAACTATTAGAATTGTTAAAAAAATCGAGAGCGTACTCTCGATTTTTTGATCCGAATTAATTAACCCTGATTTTTATGTACCATATTATCTAAATTATTCAAATATATGGAGCCGACTGTCGGGCTTGAACCGACGACCTACGGTTTACAAAACCGTTGCTCTACCAGCTGAGCTAAGTCGGCGTTCTTTGATTATACCATATTTTGATTGTTTTGTTATGTTTTTGATTTAGGTTATTGAGTGTAAATGTTTTCCACATTTCTGACAATATTCTAATTAAGCGCTTGCTTAATGATTCTTTTTAGCCTATAATGGTTATATAAAAAAATGGAGTGAAAGAGTGTCAAGATATTATTTAATTGCGAGGAATCTTGGACATGAGCAATAAATCCAGTAAAATGGTTTTGTTCTATGTTGCTTTGGCTTCTTTTCTTGGCGTGTTTTTTTCGGATAATACAGTTCATGCGGTGGCAACAGAGAGCACTATTACAATGTCGGTTCAGTCGCGGAGTTTGCATGTCACTTTAATGCCGGCGCCTGGAGGTACTTTTGGTGAATCGAATTCTGCGAGCGTATCTGTTTCTACTGATAACTATTCTGGCTATAATTTAAGCATTCTGTCTAGCGGTGGTACAAGTTTAATTAATTCGAATAATGATGAGATAGAGTCAATAAGTAACCCCGTCACGTTACAAGATTTTTCAACTAGTTCTACATACAATAATAAATGGGGCCTTAAACCCAGCCAATATATTACAACGAGTGGTGGTGTCGATACTGTTATTAGCAACTCTAATTTCTTACCTGCGCCAACAGCACAAGGTCTTATGATTGCGAGAACTACGGCTGCGAATTCCGTGGCAGATAACTATTCATTCTCTTTTGGGGCCAGAGTTGATAGTACGCTTTCTGCTGGTTCTTATATTGGTACTTATGTGTTAACGGCCGTTGCAAATTCGATTGTTTATAATATCACGTACGATGCTAATGCTGGCACTGAGTCGATTACAAATATGCC
Organism: Candidatus Saccharibacteria bacterium UBA3749; assembly: GCA_002371235.1. Taxonomy (GTDB): domain Bacteria; phylum Patescibacteriota; class Saccharimonadia; order Saccharimonadales; family Saccharimonadaceae; genus Nanosyncoccus. The sequence continues at coordinate 3,103 of DFGN01000012.1, forward strand.
TACTCCTAATCCGCAAGCTACAACGATTGATGGTGGTACTGCGGCTGAAGATAGTTTTGCAACACTTTCTAATGCAATTCCAGTGCGTATTGGAAAAAAATTTGCGGGTTGGTGTGATGTAGCTACGACTACTGACGCTATAACTGGGGATGACACTTGTTCAGGAATACTTTACGGGGCGGGCGATGATTTGCCTGTTGACCAAACTGCAGCTCCAAATATTACATTGTATGCTGTCTGGGTTGAGACGTTGTTTCCAATTGTTTGGAGTCAGATGGGTGCCTGTGAGTTTCATGGTGCAACAAACGGTAACATTACTGGTTCCGCATGTACTGACTATCATAATGTGAGATTTATTGATACTGGTGTGGCATTGTATAGCCAGGCGAATTATTTGAAAGATTTTGAGCTCCATTTTACACTTGATCACTACCTTCCTAGTGAGCAAGTAAACTATTATGGTAGTGAAGATAATGGTCAACAGACTTTTGTGAGTGACAAACTTGGCTCACAAGCAGGTGACAAGAAAGCACCAGGTGTGATGGTGAGACGAGCTGTAAATAACATTGACTTTAATACAAAATTTGGTGATAAACAAGAAAAGAAAGAGATACCTTATGCACAGGTGCATGATGTTTCGATGTTTAGGTTGGATAATAAAATATATTATAGCTACGATGGTGGACCACTTGTTTTCTTACAGGATATCACTGGCTTTAATCAGCAGTTTGATTTGACAACTTGGTTTGGTGCATATCCTAGGGACAATTGTGACGGTAGTCAAGGTCCTTGTACTAGTGCAAAACGTATCCCAGAAGCAACTATGTCGAATATGTATATTAAACTTGGTGAATACTCCGATGAAGATATCCATACGATAAATTTCAAGAATAATGATGGTACTACCACGATAGCAGCTACATACTTAATAAAAGACGGCAATTCTCTTACCAGTATTCCAGCGAATCCATCATACACCAATCATATTTTTCAGGGTTGGTTTACGGCGCAATCTGGTGGAAATGAGGTGACCGCTTCGACAGTACCAACTACTTCTACTGATTATTATGCGCATTGGTTAGGTACGGTTGCGATTGCGGATATCGATAATCCTGTGATTACTTTAGAGCCAAATGAAACCGAAACGATTATCGTTAATAATGCTTCTGAGCTCGAGTCGTATAATTTTAGCTCAAGCAACAATAATGTTGCAACAGTTAATCAGACAACCGGTGAGATAACCGCTGTAGGACCAGGTACTGCTACGATTACTATGACTGGCGCAACATCCGGTGAGACTCAGACTATTTCTGTTACGGTGTCCGGACTGGTAATCCATGTATCCTTTGATTCTCAAGGTGGTACCCCAGCATCTTATACATGGGACGTGGGCGATGGTTCATCTTTCAGCACACTTCCTTCGCCAACTAGGGAGGATTACCAACTTATAGGATGGTGGACTGGTCCTAATGGTACCGGTACTGAGCTTACTACTTCTACTGTATTTGATTTAAGTACTCCTACTCAGTATTATGCGAAGTGGGAACAGATAGATTATGTATGTAAGATTGCTAAACCAAATACGCTCCATGTTGAGCAATGTAATCGGACTTCTGATGGGTGTAAAGCTGCTGGCTTTAACACTGGTGTTAACATTGAATATGGTCAACCAGTTTCTTCTGCTACAATGACTGCTGGTGACGCTTATGACTGCGATATAAATAATGATGGTGAATGGGACGATGAAGATGAAAGATTCTATTACTTTGGCACAACAGAAAATAATGCTGCTAAATTCATTTATTACAGAAATATAAGCACCGATAACCCTGTGTATGATACCGCTATAACTTACCTCCCAACTTCTTCTAATCCTGATTGGTCAAATCCGAATCTTGTAACCTTCAATACCGGTGAATATAATAATACGGTTACGCGCTTCATGACATATCCAGAAGCTCTTGCTTTGTGTGATAATTCCTCTTCGGGCCTAGGAGCCAATGGTAGATGTATTTATCTGCTTGAAAAATCAGCTTTTGCATATACTTCTGGATATAATGATGGAATTTGGCTAGAGAAACAACCTAATTACAGGAATAGAATTCAAACAAAAGGGCGTTCGATAACTCATAACCAATCTACCGTTAACAACGAAGTGAGACCGGTTATTGAGGTGCCAATTAGATATGTCGAACCGTACAGTGCTCCTGTTCCGACCTATACTATCACCTTTGATCCACATAATGATTCTAGTTCTTGGACCGAGACCGTTGATCAAGGAGATGATTTGAGCGACGTCTATCCTGCAACTAACCCGACTTATGCGAATCGTCTATTTCAAGGCTGGTTTACGGCAGCTACTGGCGGTGAACAGATTAGTTCTAGCACCATTCCGTCTGGCGATACCACTTATCATGCGCAGTGGCTAAAGACTGTAGCATTAGCAGAGCTTCAGCGAGATATAATTGCGGTCGAACCGAATGGGACTGCAAGTATTGTGGTCACTAACTCTTCTGAACTTGAACCTTATAGCTTCACATCAAATAATGATCAAATTGCAACCGTGAATTCGACAACGGGCGAAATAACCGGCGTTGCTAATGGCTCTACCACAATTACAATGACTGGTGTAACTTCTGGTGCCACTAAGACTATTACTGTGAATGTCACGACATTACTTCCAGTAACTCAAGCAATTATCGGAAATACCGATCTCACTACGACAGTGGGCGGACAAACTACTATCATAGTTACTAATTCTGCCGAGCTAGAACCGTATACTTTCTCCTCAAGCAACACTTCAATTGCCACTGTGGATGCTGCAGGTGTAATTACTGGTGTGAGTGCTGGCACTACAAATATCATAATGACTGGTTCTACGTCTGGTCTTACTAAGATGCTTGAGGTGGAAATCACCGCTGCACCTGTAACGGTGTATACAGTAACCTTTAATCCGAATGGCGGCTCATTTAGCGATCCGAGTGATGCTACGAAGCAAGTAGAAGAGAACACGGCCGTTGGAGCACTTCCGACACCGACTAAAGCGAACTACATGTTCTTTGGCTGGTATAAGGATGATGGCACTTTCTATCAGGAAGTGTATCCAGAAGAAACTATTGATGACGATGTGACTTACTATGCGAAATGGGTCGAGAACACCTCGAGTTTCCCGATTGTTTGGGCAGAGACTAATGCTTGTACATTTAATGGCACATCGAATATAACTGGCGATTATTGTCTTGAGGATGCTGTGTCTGGCAATTCAATCGATAAGACAAAGCATTATATTGACACCGCTATTCAACTATTTACGCAAGCAAATTTCCAGAAGGATTTTGAGGTCGGACTTAATATTGTTTCATTTAATGGTTCTAGTTCAACAAGTCAAGCTACCTTCGTAACCTCTAAGGCTGAAAACTTATCTGGTTGGCCAGGATTTACGCTTAGGAGAGCCACCACTACGGGTAATTTAGAGTTTACCGAGAGATTCAGTATGAATTCTCAGGCCGTTAGTGCTCCACTTGTGGCTATAAGTAGCGTAAACCGAGTAAAAATTGCGAGAATTGACGAAAAGATTTACTACTCTTGGAATGATGCGCCTTATACGTTTTTACAAGATATCTCTGCAAATACTACTCGTTTTGATACAAAAGTATGGTTCGGTGCTACACTGAACTCTGCTGGTACTGGTTCCCAACGCCCGATTTATGCTACCTTTACCGACATGTATATTAGATTAGGTGTGCCGACGGATTATGTGATTGAGCTCGATGTGAATGATGGCACAATGAGCGATCCAAGTAGCTTTACGGTTCCGATTGGTAGCCAACTTGGAACGCTACCGACTCCTACTCCGCCGAATGAAAACTATGCTTTCGTTGGTTGGTTTGATGAATCGGTCTCGCCAGCTGTTCAGGTCACTTCCACTACAGTTCCAGATGGCAACAAAGTCTATGTAGCACATTACGCTTATGATTCGTCTGATGAACCAGTAATATTCAATATTGCAAATGATGCCTTGCAGGGCTACCAAACGCTTATTAATGGTTGGGTGCCAAGTCCAGTTAATATCACTACATTTAATCAAGCTTCGCCGATCAATAGTTCAACCTGGGGAAACACGACTCAACTAAATGAGAAAGCATTCTGGGAAGGCATAAAAGGCAATTTTGAGACTAACTTATGTTCAATACCGAGCTATAGTGATGCCACTAAACCGCTTAGCGAACTCACTGCCTGGGGCAATGGTTCGGTAGATTGTTCAAAACCAAAAGCTTATGATACGAAGATTGGTGCAGCACTTAATGTCTATCTCGATGATGAAAATGGTGAGCAAGTCGCATATGCAAATGCTTCAAATGGCATAATCCACAATATGATTCCTGGGCAGACCTATTATTGGGAGAAAGCGGATGATAGTACAGTCTATGGTTATGTAACGGCTACTTCCGTAAATGGTAGAAGACCAATTGAGCTGAGCGCGAATCGCAATACTCGTGATTTGGGTGGTTTGCCAGTGACTTATACTGATAGTAACAATCAAACTGTAACAGGTACGTTAGCTTACGGCAGATTATTCCGTGGCGAAAGATTATGGAACACACCTGCGACTGAGCTTTATAATCTTGGCATCAATAAGCAATATGACGTGGGTGATCCTAGCGAGTATGCAAACGATACGAAGCTTAGCAACTACAAATGGGATCCAGTAGTTCATTATAATTTCGACTATAATTCTGGTGACGAAAACAATGCTTCATCAAATTATATGAAAGCTTGGACAGCCGTAACTGATATCATGACCGATATTACAAGCGCTAACGATCCAAAAAATATTTACTTCCATTGCCGTGTTGGAGCCGACCGTACAGGTACAACAGCGTATCTCCTCGAAGGCTTGCTTGGTGTGCCGGATGAAGCTAGGTATGAGGAGTATGAGCTTACGAATCTGTCTGGTCTTTACGATAGGACTAGATATTACAAGCAGAAAACTAGCACCAATAATCTGAAGTTTGTCTTCATGATGGAATATGTGAAGACTAATGCCGACATCCTGAACTGGTACATGCATAATCCAAATTATGATATGAACTTGATTCAGGCCTTTAGGTCTGCTATGACTGTGGTTTCGTCAGTTTCCCAGAATAATTCTGTTTCGCCAAGTAGTGTTTCCTTAAATAGTCTAGCTCCGTCTAATCCTACTACTGCGATGTCGATTGATGATTCGGCCGGGCAAGTAACAACCGATGTAACTTCTGATACCGTTTCGGGTTCCGAGGACAGCAATATGCAGCCTTTGGGCGTCACAACTAAAGAAACAAATTCTACCTCACCTACTGGGATAATTATTGCCGCTGCTGCCATTGCGACTTCCGGGGCAGCTGTTTCTTATGCGCTATCAAAGCAGAATGAAGGTGATTAATTATTGCGTGATATAATGTTATTATGGATATAGTTTATATAGTTATTGGAATTGTTACGATTATTCTTCTTGTAAGTTTAATTGTACTTTTTCTTAAAAAAAGTAGCTCTAACTCTAATGATAAAGATTTTGCAGCTTTGTCTGAGCGACTAATTAGGCTTGAGGGCGAGATTAACAAGATTAATCCGTCTATCGATCGAAATTTTCGCGAAAACCGTAAGGAAATCAGTGAGAATCTTGAACGATTGCAGAATAGCAATTCTCGTAGTATTGAAGAGCTAAGGACAGGGAACGAGAAAAAGCTTGAAGAAATGCGTGAGACAGTGGACGAGAAACTAAAAGCTTCAGTTGAAAAGAGATTCAATGAGAGCTTTAAATCAATTTCTACGCAATTATCTCAAGTTTATCAGGGATTAGGTGAAATGAAGAACCTTGCGACTGGCGTTGGTGATTTAAAGAAAGTAATGGAAGGGGTCAAAACGCGTGGTATTTATGGTGAAGTGCAACTTGGTGCCATAGTTGATGATATTCTAAATAAATCTCAATATGAAGAGAATATTATTACGAAGAAAGGCAGTAGTGACAGGGTAGAGTTCGCTATCAAGATGCCAGGTAAAGGTGAGGAAGACATTGTTTATTTGCCAATTGACAGCAAATTCCCCGTGGAGAATTACTCAAGATTGTTATCTGCCTATGAGAACGGTGATAAAGGAGATATCGATAAGTATTCTAAGGCCTTAGCCACTGACGTAAAAGAACAAGCTAAGAAGATTTCTTCAAAGTATCTTGATCCTCCGATGACAACTGATTTTGGTATTATGTTCGTACCGACCGAATCGTTGTATGCCGAAATACTACGTATTGCTGGCTTATCGGATGAAGTTCGACAGAAATACCATGTCTCAATTACTAGTCCTTCGACTTTGCCAGTTGCCCTGAATGGTCTCTTGATGGGTTTTAAGACTGTGGCGATTGAGAAACGTTCGGCTGAGGTCTGGCAAACGCTCGGTGCCGTGAAGACTCAGTTTGGTAAGTTTTCTGAATTACTTGATGGCGTGCAAAAAAAGTTACAAGAGTCTGCCAATAAGATTGAATCTGCTAAAACAACTTCTCGACAAATTGAAAGAAAACTCAAAAACGTTGAAGAACTGCCGGAATCTGAATCTGTAAAGATGATTGGTGAGATATAATTAAAGTCTTTAAAAAGATCGAATTTTATCAAAAGGAAATAGTCGTAATATCACTGGGCCGATAACCCGACAGTATGGAATTGTGCCGAGACCATTACGCGAATCCCATGAATTGGAACCTTCACGATTATCGCCCGACACGAAGAGTTCTCCGTTTGGTACGATTGTATCTATTTCGCCAGAAGTATGAGCTTTTGGTCCGTCCATATCTGATTTGCGCCAGTAAGAATCATATTCGAATCCTTCTGGGTATTCTTCGTTGTAAATTGTCATTTTGCCGTCTTTTACTACAACTCTTTCTCCTGGGAAGGCGATGACACGTTTAATTATATATTGATCACTGACGTCAGACGGAAGAGAGCATGTCATTGGGTTCTTAATGCCTTGACTCTTGTATTCTTCTACTTTTTTGCTATCTTCATTTAAAAAAACAATTACCTGACCTCGTTCTGGTATGTATTCTTGTCCAAGAAAATGTGCCCAAGTAACTGCGGCTCGATTGACGATTACTCGGTCGTTTTGATGAAGAGTGTTTTCCATGCTTCCACCGACGACATTGTAAGAACGATAGACAAAAGTGTTTAAGACTATCGTACCGACAATTATTGCTACGATAAACGAGCCTAAACTTAGAATATCCTTTAGAAGTGGGTGTTTTTGGAAAAATGTTGGTTCCATGGCTTATATTATATCACGGGTTTAAAAATGATTTCTGTTTTTAAGCTTATTTTTATGAAATCTGATATAATAATCTATATGGTTGATTATGTATTAGCGAGAAAGTCTCGAAATATTGCAAGCAGTTTTGTGCATGTTTTTCTAAACCTTTTACTTGGCATTGGTGCAGTTCTTATTACCGTTTTGTCGAATAGCCCTCTACTTGGAATTTTGCTTGTCCTGGTTTCTAAGTGGCGTGTTTTTGCAGTACGATTGCGCTATATATGGTTAAATATAAAAGCAAATTTGGTTGATTTGATTGTCGGGCTTAGCGTTGTTCTTATTTCGTTTTACGCTGGTAATGATTTCTTGCCAGTTCATGTGTTGTTGGCATTATTCTATAGCGTTTGGTTAATTATCATAAAACCTTTATCCAATGATTTAGCTACTGCAGTACAGTCTGCTATCGCTGTGTTTCTTGGTACTACCGCCTGTGTCATGATGACATCTGAGCTAGATTCTATCGTTTTGATTTTGCTTGAGTTTTTGATTGGATACGCTTGCAGCCGTCACGTTTTGTCTCAATCTGAAGATAAGAATTACACATTAACCACGTTTGTTTGTGGTCTAATATTTGCTGAGATTGCTTGGCTTTGTAATTCTTGGTCTATTGTGTACACCTTTGGGTCAACTGGGATTAGAATTCCACAAGTTTCTCTAATTCTTACGATTTTTGTCTTTGTATACAACCGAGTCAGGCAAGCTACAATTAAGTATCAGGATGATTTCAGATTTAAGCATATCCTTGCACCAGTTCTATTTGGTGGTATTATTATAAGCATAATTGTCTTATTATTTAGTAATCCAATATTTAACATTTAACGAAAGGATGATATGGAAAACAAGCCAAGCGAAAATTTTGATGAAAAGAAAGACAGTGCGTCTCAGCGATCTCTAAACAAAACCTCTATAGTGATTTCTTCTCTAGCATTAATATTTGGCGCATCTGGGGCAGTGCTGGGTTGGATGGGGTACGATAAGTCTTCAACGCCAATTACTTTTCTTGGTAGTGGACCGGACGGAAACTCTGCTAACTTCGTTGAAGGCTCTATTGCAGATATCGCGGACAGAGTATCAAAGAGTGTAGTATCTATCGTCACTTCAACTACAACCCGTAATTTCTTCGGCCAGGATTACTCGTCTTCTGCCGCTGGTACTGGCATCATCGCCACGGCTGATGGTTATATTCTGACGAATAAACATGTAATTAACGGTGCTACTAAGGTGACAGTTATTCTTGATGACGGTACTACTTATGAAGATGTGAGTGTTGTGGCCGTTGATCCGCTTGATGATATAGCTTATCTTAAAATTAAAGATGTTTCAGATTTGACCCCTGCGACGCTTGGTGATTCTAAAACTATAAAAGTTGGTCAACAAGTAATTGCGATTGGTAATGCACTTGGCGAATTTCAAAATACTGTTACATCTGGGATTATTTCTGGGACTGGTCGTTCCGTGACGGCTTCTGATGGCTCTGGTTATAATGTTGAGACTCTTACCGATATGATTCAGACTGATGCGGCTATTAATTCTGGAAATTCGGGCGGTCCATTGGTAAACGCTGCTGGTGAAGTGATTGGTGTCAATACTGCAACTTCCTCGGCTGCCGAGAATATGGGCTTCGCTATCCCTATTTCATCTACGAAGGGTATGTTAACTCAGTTGATTGATTCGGGTAAGGCCGAGCGTGCATATTTAGGAGTGTATACTGTGCAAATTACTCCAGAGGTTGCTAAGTCTTATAATCTACCGGTTTCATCTGGTGAATATCTATACAGCCCATCTTCTTATTCGGCCATCATGAATGATTCTCCTGCTGCTAAGGCTGGACTTCATGATAAGGATATTATCACTGCCGTGAATGGCGTAAAGATTGGCACTGCTGGAACTGTATCTGATTTAATCGGCGAATATAAGCCAGGTGACACCGTTCAGCTAACCGTAATTCGCGAAGGTGGTGAAATTGCGGTTAATGTTACGCTAGGTGGTTATAAAAATTAGTTTATTTTGATTCTTGATATTTGAATCCTAGGATGTAACCTGTTCTATTGATTATTTCGTAGTTGTTTATTTTTGCGTGTTTTACAACTGCTTCGTGTTGACACGGGTCTGATTCAAGAAATAAATATTGTACCATTCGGTTGCTTGACTGTATTATGAGCTCCTTAATTAGAGCTAAACCACATTCGTCGGCATATAGAGCCATGCTGGGCTCATAGCCAAGCGACTCTTTATCGAGCCACTCCCAATTCTTATCGACATATGGAAGATTTGCTGTTATGATATCAGGCGTAAACTTGACATCATCAAGTAGATATGATATAATAGTATGTATAGGAGCGCTAAGTTTTTTAGCGTTTTTTTGTGCTATTTTAAGGGCTTTTGCTGAGACATCTGAGGCATATATGGTTGCATCGGGAAGCTCCTTTTTTAGCGTAATAGCGATACAGCCCGAGCCAGTGCCAACATCGAGTATTGTCGGTTGATCTGGTAGTTGTTTGCGGTTTGGTTTGATTCCTGGGAGAATTGATTTTCCAGCAAGGCTTAGGACCATGTCTACGAGTTGTTCTGTTTCCGGGCGAGGAATCAACACGTCGGGCGTGACGATAAACTCACGACCATAGAAATCTTGGACGCCATTAATGTAAGCCTTAGGTGGATTCTCTTGGATTTTGTTCTTTGTTGGATTTTTCCTAACGTGAGTGGTTTGGGAATGCTTGCCAAACCTTTTATCCACCTGTGTCTTGTTATGCTTGGAGCTCGCGTTCATGCTTTGTAAGCTCGTGAATGATATCATCTATGTCGCCATCCATTACGGCAGGAATATTTGAACGTGAATAATGAATGCGGTGATCGGTGACGCGATCCTGGGGAAAATTGTAAGTGCGAATTTTTTCTGAACGGTCGCCAGTACCGATGAGGGATTTGCGTGCTTCAGATGCTGATTTCATTTCTTCTTCTTTTTTCTTTTCAAGAAGGCGGGAGCGGAGAATATTCATGGCTTTAATACGATTCTGTTGCTGTGATCGTTCATCCTGCATTGCGACCATGATGCCGGTAGGGAGATGTGTGATACGAACGGCTGAATCTGTAGTATTAACACCTTGGCCGCCATGGCCGCCGGAGCGATAAATGTCAATGCGCAAATCTTCGGGGTTAATCTCTAGATCTGTCTCGTCTGCTTCTGGCAATACTGCCACAGTCGCCGTTGAAGTATGGATGCGACCCTGTGACTCTGTGACTGGTACTCTTTGAACACGGTGGACGCCACCTTCAAATTTTAGTTGGCCATAGGCGTTATCGCCAGTAATTTTAAAAATTACTTCTTTCATACCGCCAGCTTCGTTTTGGTTTTCAGAGATGAGCTCCGTGCGGAGATTGTGTGATTCGGCATATTTAATATACATACGGTATAGCTCTCCAGCAAATAGGGAAGCTTCATCACCGCCGGCACCTGCACGAATTTCGAGAATTGCCGGTTTATCGTCGGCTGGGTCTCGTGGAATCAAGAGTTCCTCTAGCTTAGATTCTAGAGCTGGAAGTTCGTTTTTAATTGCTTTAATATCTTCTTTGGCTATTTCGCCAAGTTCAGGATCCTCGGCAAGTGATTCGGCCTCTTCGAGGTTTTGCTTTTTCTGGTTTATCAAGTCGTATAATTCAATTATTTCGCGGAGGACGGTGGCTCGTTTTGCTTTGGTGGCAAAATTTGGATCTGAGAAAGCATTTGGCTCGGCCAAAAATGATTCAATATCTGTAAGCTCTTGTTTTAAATTCTCGATATTCATGATATAATTATAACATGTTTTTGGATCTTTAGCTCAGTTGGCTAGAGCGTACGATTCACATTCGTAAGGTCACTGGTTCGAGCCCAGTAAGATCCACCAGCAAATAAAGAAAGAGCCACAGGCTCTTTATTTATTTGCTGCTAGCTACTGGGCGAGAACCGTAGGTTCGAACGCGGTAGGAGCCGAGCAGTAATCCAAAGCTTGCTTTGGATTACTAGAGGCGACGCCCCGCGGGAATGTTTTCGCTTTAGCGAAAACATGACGCCCAGTAAGATCCACCATGATTGTAATGGATTTATCGTAAAGTCTTTTAATATTAGCTGGTGTAAATGCACCAGTTTTTTTAAGTTGGAAAAACAATGTCGAGGCTTCGACAGTTAGGTAACTAGGTCCTTTAGCAATTATTGATAGATTCTAGGATGTTATTTTTTAGCCTCCGTAAGGCAATCTGCATTTTGATAACATCTTAGAATGTGCAAAGAATTGCAGGTTAAATAGACAAATTGTGTTGTTGGTAGTGCTTAAATAGAACCACAAGAAAAAGGACCACAGCTCCTAAAAGCAAGTGGTCCTTTTTCGTGCTATTCTTGTAATTGAAACTAATACAACAAGGAGATAGCACATGAACAGTAAACACTGTCCACACTGTAATTGTAGCACAGGAATAGTAAAAATAGGGACAACCAGCGCTGGGAGGCAAAGATATAGATGCAAGAAATGCAATAGAACATGGGTTTCAAAATCGCATGCACAGGTTTTAGCAAAGAGTATCTGGAACGATTTAGTTTTTCGTAATATGAATTATAACGAACTTGCAAATAAATATAAGATGAGTGAACGAAATATACGACGAAAACTAGATCTTTACACGGCACCAAATATTATTCCAACACCAGCAGATGTTATTGCTATGGATGTAACATATTTTGGACGCTTATGGGGCATCCTGACGGTTATAAACATACACAGCGGAAAGACATTGTATTGTGAGCCAACGAGTGGCTATGAAACAGTATGGGATTATGAAAGAGCTATTAAGTATTTACGTAAACATGGAGTATACCCAAAAGCAGCGGTTATAGATGGTAAAAAAGGAGTAAAAAATATGTTGGAAGAGTATGGCATAGAGGTACAGTTTTGCCAATTCCATCAATTAAAAATAATCACACAATGCTTGACTAGAAAGCCAGTATTATTACCCAATATTGAATTGAGAAATATAGCTCTAATACTTGCTCATATAGATAAAAAGAGTTTTGTGTCTATGGTGTATGGATGGAAATTACGAAATGAAATCTGGTTACAAGAAAGAAGCCGTACCGAGGATGGTAAATGGGGGTATACTCACAGGCTAACAAGGCGGGCTATTAATAGTTTGATTATGAATCTTCCTTATCTTTTTACATATCAAGAGAGTCTAGAACTAAACATACCAAATACCAACAACCAAATAGAAGGTTTGCACAGTGAACTAAAACGACGACTAAATAACCATCGTGGGCTTAAAAAGAACCAAAAAATTCAGTTCGCACGAATTTTCTTCTCTGGAAGAACAGAGGTATAAATACACACAAAATGTCTATTAACTCGTGTTTTACCTATTGACTATTATTAATTTTTATTGTATAAATTTGTTACTGTCACAATAGTGGGGCGGTGAGATTGTCCCGATACGTAAGTTTCGGTTGCACTTTTTAGAAAGGGGGTATTCCTATGGATACCAAGACAAATGAAAAGTATTACAAAATCGTGTCTGGTCCACACAGAGATGTTCTTTTCGACGCATGCAAGTATGCGTGTGATGGCGATGTCAAGTGCCTCTCTGTGCCCTTTGTTGTCGCTATAGGACGTACGATGCCTAAGGACCATCCTGGCAGTGCGTATATTCCTATGGCAATAAAGGACATTAAACCGTTTTGTGTTGAACATAAAGACGGTTCGGGTCAGAACTTTCGCTTGCGCGGCTTCTGCATGGCAAATTTAAACAGCTATGGCAGGGTCGACGTTCCATACAAGCAGTACGAGTTCAAGGCTGATTATAACGCCAAAGACCGTACTGGCCGCATTTGTCTTATCTAGACCAACCCGGGCTCATGCCCGGGTACCTTTTTTTGTTTTTTTGATTTGTTGTAATTTTTACATTTTTAGCATAAAAGTCTTGAAATACTATATATGGTGGTGTATTATATTGATAAGACACTAAATGTAGGGTGACAGAGCATTACCGTAAACGTCACTTGCAGAGAAGGTCATATACAAACATTAATTGAACTGGAATACTATTGAAGGAGGTATATTTTATGTTCAAAAGAATTGTGAAGAGGGATGGAAAAATCGTAAAATTCGATCCTGAGAAGATTACTGAAGCTATTTCTAAAGCTGGACTCGCTACAGGGGAATTTAAGTATGATAGAGCAAAAGCTTTGACCGATAAAGTTTTGAAGCGCGCCGAGGAGAAGATTACGGCTCGTACGCCTAATGTTGAGCAAATTCAGGATATTGTTGAAGAAGTCTTGATGGAATCTTCGTTTAAGCGTACTGCTCGCGAATATATTCAGTATCGTCAAGAGCGTTCACGTAGACGTGAAGCAAAATCTGATCTAATGATGATTTATCGAACGATTTCGCATGCTGATGCAAGTGAGGATTCTGATGTGAAACGTTCGAATGCCAATGTTGATGGTAATTCGGCTATGGGGAAAATGTTGCAATTCGGCGCTGAGGGTTCGAAGGTCTTTGCTAAGACACTTTTGCTTCGCCCTGACATTGCTGCAGCGCATGATAATGGTGACATTCATATCCATGACCTTGATTTCTATGCAACTGGCACTTTGACATGCTGTCAGAGTGATCCCTTTGTGTTGTTTGAAAACGGTGGCTTTAACACTGGCCATGGTCATCTTCGTACGCCTAATTCTATTAGTAGCTATTGTGCCCTGGCAGCGATTTTGCTGCAGGCCAATCAGAACGAACAACACGGTGGACAATCTATTCCTAACTTTGATTATGCTATGGCTCCTGGTGTAAATAAATCCTTCCGTAAAGCCTTGAAACGTAATTTGGCAAAATATAATAAGTTTACTGGCAAGAAGCTTGATCTTGAGGTAAAGGATACTTATGAGTTCGGTGATGACGATAAGCTTAAGAAAGCAAAGTGGCCAAAAGAAATTATCGAAGCTTCAAATGATGATGTTGAGAGAGAGACTTTGCAAGCGATGGAAGGGTTCGTGCATAATCTTAACACGATGCATTCTCGAGCTGGGGCTCAGGTACCATTTACTTCGATTAATTTTGGTACTGACATTACGCCAGCTGGTCGTCTTGTATCAAAATATCTCTTAATTGCTACGGAAAATGGCCTGGGTAAGGGTGAGACACCAATTTTCCCGATTTCTATTTTCAAAGTCAAATCTGGTGTTAACTATGAGCCAGGTGATCCCAACTATGATTTGTTTAAAAAATCTATGGAAGTTTCAGCAAAGAGACTATTTCCAAATTTCTGTTTTATTGATGCCCCTTACAATCTAAAGTATTATAAACCAGGTGATTATCGTACTGAGATTGCGACAATGGGTTGCCGTACTCGTGTATTTGCTTCTGTTTTCCCAGAATCTGACGGAATCGTAACCGGACGTGGCAATTTATCATTTACGACGATTAATTTGGTGCGAATTGGTATCAAGCACGGTATATGCTTAGGCGAACGTAAAGAAGCTGACTGGGATGGTTTTTATCACGAACTTGATGAAAAGATGGATCTGGTAAAGGATGAACTCCTTGAGCGATTTGAATTTCAGGCCAATCAGCATGTTAGAAATTTCCCATTCTTAATGGGTCAAGGTAACTGGTTTGGTAGTGAGAAATTGGGTCCGAATGATACTTTACGCGATGTAATTAAACATGGAACGCTATCGATTGGCTTTATCGGCCTTGCGGAAACGCTTGTGGCTATGGTTGGCAAGCATCATGGCGAAGATGAAGATGCTAGGGATTTGGGGCTTGATATTATTTCCCATATGCGTGAGAAATGTGATGCATATTGCAAAAAATATAATCTTAATTTCTCTTTGCTTGCAACACCGGCTGAGGGAATCGCTGGCCGCTTCACCAAGATTGATCGTAAGGAATATGGTGTCATACCTGGTGTAACCGATAGAGAGTTTTACACTAACTCATTCCATGTTCCAGTCTATTATCCGATTTCGGCTTTTGAGAAAATTGAAATTGAAGCTCCATATCACGCGCTCTGTAATGCGGGTCACATTACCTATATTGAGCTAGATGGAGATCCATCTCAAAACATTGCTGCATTTGAGTCGGTGATTCGTAAAATGCATGATTCTGGGATTGGATATGGTTCTGTCAACCATCCAGTCGATCGTGACCCGGTATGTGGATTTTCTGGTGTAATCTCTGGCGATAGATGCCCGCATTGTGGCAGGCTTGAGGGCGATGTGCCGTTTGAAAAGGTTTGCAACTGTGCGAAGGGCGAATAATGACCGACTGGCATAAGATATCACTAGATAAGCTTGCCAAGCAGGTCGAGGTGCCGGAGGGGATGATTCGTCTCTCCGGCCCCCTTGAACGAGATAATATCGTTAATGGTGATGGGCTAAGGGCTGTTGTTTGGACACAGGGCTGTCCTAATCATTGTCCTGGCTGTCAAAACCCTGAAACTTGGGATTATTGCTCCGGTATTTTAGTCCCGATTCAGGATATTCTCGATAAATTAGCCACATTTAAAGGCCAGACTGGTCTAACTTTCTGCGGTGGAGAACCGATGGTTCAGGCTAAAGCCTGTAAAACTATTGCAGATTATGTCCGCAAAAACTTAGGTTGGAATGTTTGGAGCTTTTCTGGTTTTACTTATGAAGTAATTAAGGAATATGGTGGTGAACCATGGGAATTCTTGAAGTCGCTCGATGCGCTTATCGATGGTCCTTTTATCCTAAAACAAAGAGATTTAAGTCTTAGGTTCAGAGGTTCAAGTAATCAGAGGTTGTTGAGACTTGAAGTCGGTACCGGCAAAATACTTTCAATTGAATAAAAATGCCTTTTCTGTCGCCTTTTTGCGGCGATTTGTTGATACATCTTTAGACTTGAACGATTCATGATTGGTTATATATAAAATTAACCCCTACACGCGTAGGGGTTAATTACTGCATCTATATTACATCGATGAGAGATCGTTATGCTTTTTGTGTTTTTTAATCTTTGAGATAACAAACCAGATTATTCCACCAATACAGGCGATAACTAAAAGTAAGAACCAGATTGGACAGATGATGACGTTTTTTTCTTCGACGGATGACTTACCGTTGAAATAAATGGTTTGTTTTACTTTTACTACGCCGAGTGATGGTAAGTTAGAGATATTTCTTGTGGCTAAGTATGTGGTTTCTGGCATCACAAGTTCACTGAATTCGTTGGTTTCGTCGGTCTTCGGGAAAATTACTTCGCCAGTAAAGAAGTTTGTAACATCTAGAACTACTGTGGCTGATTCGTGAATATTGCCTTTGTTTTCAAGCAAGGCGGAAACCTCAATTGGTGGAACTGCTACGAAGCCTGGAATATTGTTTTCAAGAATATTGCCTTCGCGTACAGTATCACCTGAAACTTTGGCGTAGATTAGACTTGCCATTTCAAATACGTTGTTCACAGCTACGCCACTATTTTGAACAATGTCATTATTGCTTGATACGGTAATTGCGGCATATTGACCGCCGGCGGCAGCATTAGCTGGAGTTTTGATGGTGTATGTCACCTTTTTGGATTCGTTGGGTTTGACGACTCCAGTTGGCTCATCGATTGTAATCCAATTTGTAATCTCGTTCCTGCCTGTTACGGTTTTTAGGTCAGCGGTATAATCCTGTCCAATTACACTATAAGGAGAAATTGACATTTTGTAATGAAAGTCTCCCTTGGCGTCAACTGGGTTTACGATTGTAATTGTACCGGTATAGGTTTCGCCGGGAGTCAGGCTGACTTGCTGGCTCATTGGCATAATAGTAAAAGTATTTTCCATAATACTTTCATCTTAGCAGTTTTTTTAAAAGTAGGCAAGTCTTTTATTATGGCGTATAATGATTCCATGGTTTATTTAGATTATGCCGCTACTACTCCTATTTTGCCGGAAGTAATTGAGGCCATGAATTTGGCTTATCATAAAAACTATGGCAATGCTTCTGCTTTGCATTCGCCTGGTCATCTTGCTCATAATGAGATAGAAGAATGTCGCGCTCTTCTTGCAGAGTGTATCGGTGCTGAGCCGGATGAGATAATCTTTACTTCGGGCTCGACTGAGAGCAATAATACGGTTGTAAGGATTTTTGAGGGATGCGAAATAGAAACTTCGCCGCTAGAGCACCATTCTATTATTGAGGCGGCTCAACTATATAATGGCACCAAACGACCAATGCTATATTCGTATATGTTGGCAAATAATGAAACTGGTGATATCCTTGATTTATCTGAAATTGTCTCACGTGCCTCGAAGACTAAAATTGATGAATCCTCAGATTTATTTAAAGCCAGAGATCGCTTTGGTCGTGAGCTTGTAACTGATAAACGGGGCGCCTATGTTCATTCCGATTTGACTCAGACGCTTGGTAAAATACCTTTTAATGTGAAAGCCCTTGGCCTAGATTACGCTACTTTTAGTGCCCATAAGATTGGTGGTCCAATTGGCGTTGGAGCACTTTATGTTAGGAAGGGTGTACCATTTAAGCCATTTATGATTGGTGGCAATCAGGAGTCTGGACGCCGTGGTGGAACTTATAATACTGTTGGAATAATTGGTTTTCGTAAGGCGCTCGAACTTGCTGTCAGTCGTGAAAACCTTGAAAGGTTTGATAATGATGTTCGGACTTTAAGAGATACTTTAGCGAATCGTATTCTAAACGAAATACCTTTTAGTTCGCTTAATACTGATTTAGAAAAAGGTAAATCCCTCCCAAATGTATTAAATGTTTCGTTTAAGGCGGCAGAAGGTGAGTCGATTCAACTATATCTAGACGCAGAGGACATCATTGTGTCAACTGGTTCCGCTTGTGCGGCTGGCGACACGAGGCCATCACATGTTTTAATGGCAAAAACTGGCGATGCTGAGGTTGCTCATTCCTCAATTAGGTTTTCTTTTGGCCTTAATAGCACGATAGATGATGTTGAAGCCGTAATGAAGGTGCTACCGGGAATAGTTAAGCGGTTGCAGGGAATAAGTACGCTTAAGATTTAGCTTGACGATAATTATTGATAGCTTCTTTTAATGCATCGTGGCCTAGGATTGAACAATGGAATTTATGCTTGGGAAGTTTGCCTAAATAGTTATCGATATCTTCGGCGGAAATTTTAAGTGCTTCATCTAGTGTTTTTCCTTTTGCGATTTCAGAAAGAGCGGACGTAGAAGCAATTGCAGAGGCGCAGCCGTAGGTTTTCCATCTAACGTCAGTAATGCGGTCATTTTTTACTTTGATAAACATTTTCATCTGATCACCACAAATTGGGTTGCCAACAATACCGCAGGCATCATATTTAAACTTACTCTCATCCCCCATGAGAAAATTGCGAGGATTCAAAAAATGATCTTTAACTATGTCTGTATATATCCAATCTTGACCTTCTTTTTGCATACTATTTATTATATCATGGTGTATAATAGTGCTATGAAAATTGCAATTATTGGTGCGGGGGCATTTGGTACAGCACTCGGAGGAATTCTTGCCACTAATGGCTACGATATTGATTATTATGATTCGCGTACGAAAGAAGAACGTCTACACGATGTAGTTGGTGATTCTGATTATATCCTGCTTGCGATTCCGTCGAAGGCCGTCCCGTACGTATTACCGCATTTGCCGCATGAGATTCCTCTTATCGTCGCAACAAAAGGTATTCTATCAGCTAAGACATTTGAGGATTTCAAAGATTATATGGTATTATCTGGCCCTGGATTTGCCGATGATATTAAGGCTCAAAAGCCGACCTACCTTACTTTTACCGATAAGCGTTTATCGGAGTTGTTGCGGGCCGATTATTTATTCTATGACGAAACCGATGATGAAAATGGTGTGCTAATGTGCGGTTCGCTCAAAAACGTCTATGCTATTCAGGCGGGTATCCTGGGACTAGAACGTGATTCTAAGGAATGGAATACATATATTAATAATGTCTGCGCAGAAATGAAAAGCATTCTCGCGCATAACGGCGCTTCTTCGTCGACGGTAGATTTATATTGTGGAGTTGGAGATTTGAAGCTTACTTGTGGTTACCCTTCGCGTAATTATGAATTTGGTGATAAATACCGATTAGATAATAATTATGAGCCAGAAAAAACTGTCGAGGGCTTGTCCGCAATTAAAAAGATTCTTAATCATGAAATTATCGTTCCTGATGATGTTATGATTCTTCATACCATCATGAATACTTTTGCAAATTGGTTTAAAAAGAAAGATTGATAAATGGGTCTTAATGCCAACCAGAAACGAGCCGTAGAATACTTAGATGGTCCACTTTTGGTTCTGGCTGGACCTGGAACAGGTAAGACTCAATTACTTTCCGAGAAAGTTGCTTACATATTAAAAAATACGGATACTAATCCTGAGAATATTTTATGTTTGACTTTTACTGAGACTGGTGCCTCCAATATGCGAGAAAGATTAAAAACAATTATTGGTGCTGATGCTTTGAAGGTTAATATCGGGACCTATCATGCTTTTGGTACTGAAATACTTGCCTTATATAAGGATTATAGTGAAGATTATAATCGCATACTTAATGCAGCTATAGATGAGGTTACCCAGTTTAAGATTGTAAAAACAATTCAGGAGTCTTTACCGGGCAACGATATCCTGCATGGAGATAGTGTTAAGAACATCATTAGTGTAATCTCGTCTGCCAAATCGGCTGGTCTTAGTGCGGATGATTTACATAGAATTGCAGAGGTAAACTTAGCGGACTCTAGGGTCTTATCTGATGTGATTTCGCCTCTTCTTAAAAATGTCGTGCCACGTAATTTTAGACAATCCGTTGATGATGCTTACGCGCCAATTTTTGATGTCTTGAAGCAGTACATCGATGCGAAGCCTATTCTTCCGAGGGTTGAACGCTCTATCTCTGAATTAGCACGATCTTTAAAAGATGCCATTTGTGAAGCGGAATCGTCAGGCAAGATTACTTGCCTAACCAAATGGCGCAATGATCATTTCGAAAAGGACGCCGAAGGTGATTATAGGCTAAAAGATCGTATAGCTAATAAAAAACTACTTAGCCTTTCTGACGTTACTAAGAAGTATACTGATTATTTGACCGAAAATGGTCTTTACGATTTTGATGATATGATTCAGGAATCTGTAAAAGTACTTACTTGCGATAAAGGATTTCAGCTAACTCTGTCTGAGCGTTACCAATGGATTATGCTTGATGAGTTTCAGGATACAAATCCAGCTCAGTTTGCTATCATTAAGGCATTGACTAATTACGAGAAGCCAATGATTATGGCGGTTGGTGATGATGATCAGGCAATTTATGAGTTTCAGGGAGCATTATCGTCTAATTTGACTGATTTTCAGGAACATTATCAGGCTGAAGTGATACCTCTTGTCGAGAACTATCGTAGTACTCAGGAAATTCTGGATTTTTCTCATGAGATTATCGTGCAAGCACCAGATAGATTTGCTGATAAAGAGTTAATTGCGCATAAAGATGCGCCTTTATCTTCTGAGATTTACCGCTATGAGTTTCTTTCTTCGGATATGGAATTTGGTTTTATCGCACGCAAAATTTCGGAACTAATCAAATCTGGAGTTCCTCAACATGAAATAGCCATTATTTCGTATAAGCGTAAGTATTTTATGCCACTTCTGCCATATCTAAAATCGTATGCTGGTATCAATATCGCTTTCGAAAAGCAAAATGATCTACTAGAAGATGATTGTATTCATAAGATTATTACGATTGCTCGGCTGGTACAAAATCTTACAAATGGGCAAGCCGATAACGCAATCATTTTAGAGGTACTTGGCTATCCTTGTTTTAATTTACCAATGCTAGACGTGATTAAAACCATCTCGGCGGCAAGAAGAGATAAGAAATCAGTTTTTGATTATTTGGCCGACTCTTCTCAATCTTTGATTCAACAAATGATAAAATGGCTTGCCGACCTAGCTGCACGCTCTCTCACCGAGCCGTTAGAGATTATGATTGATTATATTATAGGGACAGCAGAGCTCAATGGTTATCGCTCTCCTTTGCTATCGTATGTAACGAATGAGGGTGAGTACGCCGCTTTCTCGTTTTACGAAAACTTGGCATCTCTTCGAGGTAAGCTAAGTAAGCATTTCGGTGATAAGACTCTAAAACTGGCTGATTTGATTTCAATGATAGACGATTATGAATCCGCTGAGATGCCACTCAATACTCTATCGCCCTATTCCGAGTCATCTGACGCTGTTCAAGTGCTAACTGCACATAAAGCTAAGGGTCTTGAGTTTGAATATGTTTTTATCATTTCCGCTGATAACATGGCTTGGGGTAAGGCCAAAGGGAATAATAATACTCTAAGTTTACCTAAGAACTTGATGTTTATTAGGCATACCGGTACGACTGATGGTGAGAAACTTCGTATCCTATATGTTGCCCTGACGCGAGCCAAAAAAGGACTCTTCATCACAAATTCTCTTGCTGATTTTAATGGTAAAAGCCCCGATCGGCTAGAATACTTACAGGAATACACTAATGGCGATAAGGTCGTTTCACCTTTTTTGCCTTCGCGAGAGGTAATTTGCTGTTATGAACATAGCGCGGATAAAGTCGCCGAAAACAATCTAATAAACTGGCTCTCGCCTTATAAAAACGCCACTGCGGACATGAAGGAAATATATCGTGAACAGATTAGTCATTATCGTATGTCGGCCACTTCTCTTACGACCTTCATTGATATCGTGTACGCTGGTCCAGAGGAGTTTTTCAAACGTGAAATTCTTCAAGTGCCTCCTGAGCCAGAAAATGAAGCGCTAGCATTTGGGAATTTGGTGCACAAAACTTTCGAAGCTGTAACTAATCAGGGTTTGTCTGATGAAGATGCAATAAAATTCTTCCTTTCTGAGCTTGATAAGAGAGAGCTCGAATCTGATATCGTAAGAAGACTGCGCGAAAAAGGCCCCGCTGATTTATCTATTGCTCTTTCAAAGTTTGGCGAAATACTACGTCATGGAAAAGCAGAGGTAAATCTCGCCCCAGAAAAGATTGTGATATCTGGCGTTCCAGTGACTGGCAAAATCGATCATATCTTGGTTGATGATGATTCAAAGACAATTGAGATCTATGACTACAAGACTACACCATATCATAAAGAGAAATGGCAGTTGCACAAGACACTGTATAAATACATGTTGCAGTTACTCTTCTATAAGGTTCTTTTGAATAATTCTGCTCTTTATCGTAAATATCGTGTCACTTCCGCTCATATTCTTTTCGTGGTACCAGACAAAAAAAGCGGGTTGGTGTATGATAAGCCATATTATTTTAATGCCGAAGAAGAAGCAGAGCTATTATCATTGATGAAAGCCGTCTATGGTTTGGTATCTTCTCTTCAGTTTTTAGATGATAAGAGAATATTCATCCCGCCCGATAGAACAGCTGGTATTAAAGAGATTAAAGATTTCATCAAATTATTGCTGGCGATAGCTTGAGATTATGATACCAAATCGTACGGTAATGATTGTGGCTATTGACTTTTTCTAAGAGATATGGTATAATTGTTCTTGCCAGTGACTTTT
The DNA here is from genome assembly GCA_002371235.1 of Candidatus Saccharibacteria bacterium UBA3749. Taxonomy (GTDB): domain Bacteria; phylum Patescibacteriota; class Saccharimonadia; order Saccharimonadales; family Saccharimonadaceae; genus Nanosyncoccus. Next base: position 25,994 of record DFGN01000012.1, read on the forward strand.
ATTGGCAAAAAAAATAAAAGGAGGTACTGCTATGGAAAGCATGTACCGCTCCCTTTTCGAGTGGGAGTTGAAAACGAGAACGGGGGTTTCAAGCATCCCCTCCAGAGCGTATGCTCTGAAAAAGATGCTTCAAGAAATGGAGCCGATGTCTGAGATTGTTCTCGATAAAAAGTTTTACGTTATGGGAACAATAGTCAAGGGCTTCCATGGTAGCTGGAGAGGTACATCAGACATAATCAAGGTTTCAAAAGTGTCAGACGACGTTCTGCACGTTGAAACCAAGTCCGGTGTGCCGTTGATCATCCGCCTCTCAGAGTGCGGAATGTAACACCAGCCTTGTCCCGCGGCTACTACAGCGCGGGACTTTTCCTTTTGAAATCTTTTAGTTATATTCTGTGTTTCGCTTATGCTTGCATAATGTTATGATATTTAGTATAATGCTTGTCGAGAAGGCAGTTTTGTTTTGTGATTCTGTTTTCTTGAATCTTAAAGAGGGGGTGAGATGGATGATTATACTCGAGGCATATAAGTACGGCGTCAAGGTTGCGTCAGGGTCTTTCGGGACTGACGCGTCTGGATATGCTCGTGCAAGAGAGTTTATCGAGCAGTATAATAGTGATGGCTGTATCGTCAAGGCAGCATCATGTAGTGCAGCTTCGATAGCTCAGATCTACAATGTCACTCGCTAGTAGTAACTTCCACACGGGCAAGTTCGTATAACGAATCTTGCCCTCTTCTTTTTTTTGTGATATAATAACGTATAATATGGCAAAGAAGAACAATACCAAAAGAAAGCTAGTCGGGCTCGTTTCGGAAGAATCGGGTGTGCGTGCTTATTACACTAAGAAGAATACAATGAATACTCCTGATAAACTTAGTCTCAAGAAGTATGATCCAGTTCTTCGTAAGCACGTTCTTTTCGTTGAAACCAAGAAAAATCTTGGTCGTAACGAAGTCAAAGAGAAGAAACACTAGTTTACTTAAAACTCTCTCTTCGGGGAGTTTTTTGTTGCCCAAAAAGTCAACATACTTAGGTAACAAGTATAGTTATCTCAAGATATTATTAATACGATACTCGAGATCGCGTAGGACGTTCATATAATACATGAAGCTCTCATATGGCGAGGCATAGGCCGAGAAATATGCGTGCACATCGCCGTCATTCCAATACTTGGTACACATCGAATAAGGATGGTCGGACGTGGTCAGATAGCGCCAATCAGATATCAGTTGGCCATCGTGTGTTGCTAAAGCTTTTTCTCTCATACCGAATACCTGACTCATGGCTGAGCTTTGCATTGAATTAGAGAGCCAAGCCGACAGATCACGTTCGGTATCGGCCCACGTAACCGTCTCTGGCATCGAAAGCTCGCCAACGGGCTCTTCAATTCTTGCCGCCTCTGATACCGTAACAAATTTATTTTCATATTGTGATAGCCATGCCGAGATAAAGGTATCGAGAAAATCAAATATACCAGTATCTTTCCATTGATGCTCACCGAAGGTTTCAAAATCCATAAATAGATTTATAAGATTACCACGTAAGCAGTCGTCATTAATCCATTGTTGATACTTTGGTACGGTCAGTGGCCACTCGCTCCAGGCGCGGTTTGAGAAACGGAAAGCGATATCATCCGATAAGCGATAGTTTTTCAAGAGTAGCTTGATTCTCTCGCAACCCACTGGTCGGTAGACATGGTTGGGGCTGCGCCAGCCGAGGACTTTATCCCAGCCTTCTGCCAAGATAACATCGTAACCATGCTCTTCAGCCCAGCGCGCCAGGGAATCATTGTAGGCGAACTCTGTGTTACGAAAAGCTTTTGGTTTTACGCCGAATAGTCGCTCGATAATCTCAGAATGCATCTTAACCTGATCATTAAACTCATCTAAATCGTAAAAATAGGCTAAGGAATGATAATAAGTTTCGTCAACGATTTCTGCTTGGTTACGTGAGACCATCTCATTGATAATACCAATTAGATCTGGTGCCCATTTTTCGGCTTGTTCTAGCCATGTGCCTGTGATTGAAAATGAAACTTTGAATTCGGGATGCTTTTTCATATTGTTTAGAAGCAGCCCTAGCATTGGATAATAACTCTTTTCGGCAACTTTACGAAAGATTCTCTCATTGGACTGTCGGCCACTATAATTATCATAGAAATAATTCGAGGTATTTCCTACATCAAAAATCGAGTACTCACGGTATCGAACCGGTTGGTGAATGTGTAAATATAGACAAATCGCTCGCACCCCTATTTCCTCTTACGCTTTATTGTTTTATTGTAAACCTTTATACATTTTTTTGCAACATCATTCCATGATATCTTGTTGTATTCATGGCTAACATTCTGCTGCAATGACTCGCGGAGTGCAGGATTTTCTGAAATTGAAACAATCTCGTCGGCTAGCTTTCGCTCATCCCAATAGTCATAAGTCATTGCTGACCAGATAACTTCGGAGACTCCGGATTGCTTGGTAAGTATTAACGCGTCTCCATGGTGAGCGGCCTCAAGCGCCGTTAATCCGAATGGCTCCGATATCGAACTCATTACAAATATATCAGATACTGCATATATATCACGTAGGCGCTTTCCACGAATGAATCCAGTGAAAATGACATTTTTGGAGATGCCAAGATCGGCCGCTTGCTCGATTAGTTCGTTTCTTTCTTCGCCGTCACCAGCAAATACAAAAATGAGTTTTGGATTTTTCGATATAGCAAGGGCGGCTGCTTCCATGAGATTATGCAAGCCCTTCTGAACTGTAAATCTTCCTACTGTTGAGACGATGGTGCAACCGTAAGATTTTTGCTTCAATAAGTATTCATAGGTTTGCTCGGTAAAATGATAATTGAAGTTCTGGTAGTTTTCATCTAGTGAATTATATATTACGTCAATTTTTGCTAGTGGAATGTTATATTTTTCATGGATGATGCGCTTAGTGGCTTCTGACACAGCTATAATTTTGTCGGCTAGCGTTAGACCTTCATACTCAATTTCGTGAATGATAGGATTGCCGGAATGCATGCCGGCACGATCAAATTCGGTCGCATGTACATGGGCAACAAACGGAGTGTCGTAATTCTTCTTTGCAATTATTCCGGCTTCAAAGGTTAGCCAATCATGGGCGTGAACAAGTTGAGGTTTATGCTTTTCTAAGTATTTTTCAACAAATTGGCAGTATGATTTTTGTACGTCTCGAATGGAAATAAGATTGTCTTGACCTTGGTTTGGAATGATTTTTTCTAGTAGCCTTAATGATTCGTAGGCTCCTCCACCATAGCGGTAGATTGGATCAAGATGTGTAGCGGCAAGAATATGCATAAATTTAATATCCGGATATTCCGCTTCGTATGGCAGTACAAAATCAATGCTTACGCCTTCTCTCGACAGTGCTCTAGCCATATTCAAGCAGGCAACACCAAGCCCTCCACTGTTATGTGGCGGTAGTTCCCAACCTAACATAAGTATTTTCATTATGATTTATTTTAGCACATATTTTTTTAAATGTAAAAATATGATAAAATATTTATTGTACTTTGTTTTGTAGGGGTGTAGCTCAGTTGGTAGAGCA
>DFGN01000012.1:29629-46229 GCA_002371235.1 Candidatus Saccharibacteria bacterium UBA3749
CAGCGGTCTCCAAAACCGCGTGTCGTGGGTTCAAGTCCTGCCACCCCTGCCATTATTTATGTTATAATATATATATGGTTGCAAGAATTGGCAGAATTAATGCTCCTAGGATGTTTCTCCTTGGAGTTTTTTGTTTTCTACTCACCTTGACCGCTTCAATTTCTATTTTAAGTTTATTTATCAATACCGAATTATATATCAGCTACATCATGCCCCCATTGCCATCGGACGAAACACCACCAATCATTCAATTAAAAGGTCCAAGCAATAAGACCATTGCAATTGGTTCGACATATATAGATGAGGGCATTGTTGTCTACGATGATCGTTCTGATGTAACCGTTGATACTAACGGTACCGTGGACTCAGCCACAGTTGGTGAATATACTATAAAATATACCGCTTATGATGAAGTTGGCAATTCAAGTTCAATAGAACGTCACATTAAGGTAGTTCAGCCAACTGGTATTATTTATTTGACCTTTGACGATGGGCCTGGTATATACACGGCGCGTCTACTTGATATTCTGAAACAATATGGTGTACAGGCAAGTTTCTTTGTAACTGGATTCGGTGAAGATGATTTAATTCGTCGAGAATACGATGAGGGACATACTGTGGCACTACATTCTTTTTCGCATGATTATAGTTACGTCTATTCGAGCGTGGAGAATTACTATGCTGATCTAGATGCAATCAAAGAACGTGTTAAACGAATTACCGGCAGCGATCCTATTCTGATTCGTTTTCCTGGTGGCAGCTCTAACACTGTAAGTAGACGATATGACGGGCGTAGCCATATTATGAGTTACCTGACTAGTGATGTCGAAAACCATGGTTATACCTATTTTGACTGGAATGTCAACTCCGGAGATGCTGATGGCGCATCTTCCTCTGATGAAGTATATGAGAACGTGGTAAATTCACTAAAAGTTGGTGGCGAATCGGTTGTCTTGCAGCATGATGTCAAGGAGTTTTCCGTAAATGCTGTTGAAAGGATAATTCAATACGGTTTAGAGAATGGTTATATTTTCTCTAAATTAAATAAGGATTCATTTACGGCCCATCATGGTGTGAATAATTAGTCATAATTACTTATATAACTTTTATCTTATTTTAAAACAAAATTGATATAGCTTATATGATATAATTTTAGTATGGAAAATAGTAATATTGGCAACAGTAGCCTTAATTCTGGCTATTCTGTGTTCGAACAAGCAAAAGCAGAATACTTCAAGAAGCAAAAAACAGCTCTTTGGATTTATTATATTACCGTTGGTGTTTTTCTTGTCCCATTTCTTCTAATTCTTTCTATTTTCCTTAGTAATATCTTCTTTGTTGGAGAAGGAATGTTTGATTATATTGCAATGCTGTTTTTCGCAATATTTGTTAGTGCGATCATAGCACTAGTTTATTCCATTTTTTCTTCTTCGAATAAATCAGCTAATCTCATAATCAACAAGGAATACAATAACTACCGGAGTGCGTATAAGAATTATTTTGTACGTAATTGCATGAAGCGTTATTTTACAAATCTTTCCTATAGTCAGCACACTGGAATTCCCAAGCAATTAGTATATGGAACTGGTATGATTAAGGCAGGGAATCGTTACCATTCTGAAGACTGTGCTCAAGGTAAATATAAGAATGTAGATTTTATTCAAGCTGATGTCACCATCCAAAACCGCACTGCCGATTCGAAAGGAAACCAAAATGTCGTAACTATTCTCAGAGGTCAATGGATGATATTTGACTTTCCGAAGAAGTTTAATTTTCGACTGAAAGTCGTAGATAAGCACTTCGGGAATGCTGACATAAAAGTCGACAAAGACCCCATCACTGGACGTAAGATGAAAAGAATCCAGACCGAATCGATTTCTTTCAATAAACAGTTTGACATATTTGCAGATGATGATTTTGAAGCGTTCTATTTGCTTGATCCTTCATTTATATATAATGTTGAGAAGCTTGCCGACAGCAAACAGTATAAATTGATGATGTGCTTCATTGATAATCACTTACATATTTGTTTGTTTGACAACAAGGATTTCTTTGAACCCCCTTACAAGGAAAGAGAGTTTATTTCTGAAGCCGATGAGAACAAGAAAGTTTGCGATCAGATATCTACTATTACTGATTTTGTTGATTTTCTCAAACTTGATCACAAAATTTTCAAATAATTATCTTTATTTCGCATAACTGTGATATAATAGTTTCAATTATGGAAGGTAATAAAGAAAAGAATAAGCCTCGAGCGCTTCTGGTGTTTGGAGCTCCTTGTAGTGGTAAGACCACGTTTGCTGAGAAATTTGCAAGTAAGTTTAATCTAACCTATTATAATTTGTCTGATATTCGTAAAGAATATGGTTTGTCTTTTGATGATTTATTATCCGTATTTGAACTTGTACTAAAAACCAGACACTCTGTTGTACTAGAGGGTTGTCTCGATAGTGAGAAGGAGCGCGCTGAACTACGCAATACTCTAAGAAACCATGGCTATAGTCCTGCTCTAATTTGGGTTCAGACTGATATGGCTACAATCAGGCTACGACTAAAACTTCGCTATAAGAACGTTTCGAAGGCCAAAAAAACTTACGATGACGCCGTCGCCCAACTTGAGGCACCTAGTGACATCGAGAAACCAATCATTCTTTCTGGAAAACATACTTTTGAAACGCAAGTAAAACACGTAATCAAAGGTTTAGCCGAGCAGGCAGATAAATAAACATTGTCATCATGATTATTTTCGACAAGGAATTTGGCGAGGTTATTGTTCGAAAAAATTCTTTGTCGCGTGGAGTTAAATTCTCGGTCTCTACATCTGGACGACTGTCAATGTCGGTGCCAAAATATACTTCCGATTTTCTTGCAAAAAGATTTCTAAACTCCAATCGTCAAGCTATTCGAGATAAGCTGCCGTTAAAAGACCCTAACGAACAAAGAGCTCGCGACTACAAAAAGAAAATCCTTATGAAGAAGGCAAAAGATTATTTACCATATAGACTTGAATACTATGCCAAACTATACGGATATTCTTACGATAAGTGTCGTTTATCCCATGCTAACACCAGGTGGGGAAGTTGCTCTTCTAACAGAACAATTTCTTTGAATATTGGCCTCATGAATCTCCCCGAAGTTTTACGCGACTATGTAATTCTTCATGAACTTGCCCACCTTCATCACATGGATCACTCGAAAGCTTTTTGGAGCGAAGTTGCAGAGCATGATCGGAATTTTAAAATTCATGAAAAAAGGCTTAAACACTTTTCGCCTGGTGTGTAATCGATTGTAATTTAGCCATTCCTATTGTCATTCGTAAAATGTTTTAATTATTTTATGTTGATTTATTATGATTGTGCTATAATTTAATTAAGGAGGAGAGTGTGAAACTTAAACCTAGATTTGATTATAAATCTTTGTTTGTGGTGATTTACGCCGTGGCGTTTATCTTGTATTCTTTTTTAATTCTTAAGCCAGTAGATGCAATTTCCATTGATGGTCACAATGTACTTATTATGCCAGGTATTGATCTAATTTCAGATGTTGCTACACTTTCGCTTGAGCACGGAAGGTTAAATACTCCAGATGAGATTGTGGGTAGCTATTCTAACGTTCGGAATAAAACTTTACTAATTGGTCATTCGAGTACTGTTTTTTCGAATCTACATTTAAGCTCTTTCGGTGATACTATTATATATAGTGGTAAAACATATTCAATATCTTCTATTATTACAATGCCGAAGGAAAAAATTGACATGGCTAAACTTTTAGAGTCTTCTTCACGAGATACACTGGTATTAATGACTTGCGCTGGAGAATTGTATGACAATGGTGATTCATCCCACAGGTTGATTGTTTTCGCTTCTATTAATTAAGTTTTCTAATTTGCATTGCAAATCCACCGCCGGGTGCAAGATAAATATCGAGCGAGTTATTATGTTTTAATCTCTGAGTTTTAATCTCCGTTGCAAATGGATTATCTCTAAAATGCGCTTCGCGAGCATCGGCATAGATTGATGCTTCATAACTACTATTCATGTCCAAGAAATCAAATACTAAATGGATGGTCCGGCCATTCTCATCTGTGATGCCACCAACAAACCAATCCTCCGACTCGCGATCTTTTCTTGCTACGACGTAGTACTCACCGATTTCTCCGGCGAGCGGAAGACTAGTGGAAAAATTTGTAGGGACATTTTTGATGAACTCAAATTCTTGTTTAAATCTTTCTTCGTAGATAAATGGTCGGTCGGCCGCCATTTGCATACCAGAATAAATCACTACGAAATACGCTAGTTGACGAGCGAGGGTAGTGGCGATTCTCTTGACATTATTTTCAAGGTCGAATATGCCACTGGTATAGTCCATCCCGCCAGATAGAAGTCTTGTATATGGCAAGATACAGGCATGAGAAGGAGAAATGGCTCCACCTTCATATTCTTGGCCTCTTGCGCCTTCGCGCGATAATAGGTTCGGCCAGGTTCTTTCAATACCGGTTCCTTTAATTGGTTCATGTATATCCAAGCAAATATGTTTTTTGGCGGCTAGCTCTACAGTTTTTTGATAATGAATGACACCCAATTGCGAATGATGATATTCTCTACGACCATTAATCAACATCATAGAACCAGCATAACCTGTCTTAATATATTTAATCCCGTTGATAGCATAGTAATTATATGCAGACTCAAGTTGTTTTTCGTAATTATCAATAAAGCCAACCGTCTCGTGGTGCCCAACAATCTCGATGCCACGTTGCCTAGCATAACGAGATACTTCCTCCAAATTGAAATCTGGTGTTGATACTGTGAACTGGTTATTGATACCATTCTGAAGCCAATCTCCCTCCCAGCCTTCGTTCCATCCCTCTATTAGTACTCCACTGATGCCTAATCGTACCGCCGCATCAATATATTCTTTGGCGTGTTCGGTAGTGGCTCCATGTCTTTCGCCTTTTGCCCAGGTCCATTCCCCGACATACATTGCCCACCAAATACCGATAAATTTTAGCGTTTTAACCCAAGAAAAATCAGATTCGGGGGGATCATTTAAAGTATACATTGTATGATTAGTTGTTAGCTCGATTGCTGATTCGGCAACCATAATTAAACGCCATGGTGTCTGAAAGGGGAGGATAACATGTGCCTTGGTGCCATCGGATAATGGTGTAATGTCAGTACTAAGGTGCCTATCCCCATTTAGCTTGAGTGTTGCTGAACCATAATTATATAGTGCGGCCTCATGGATAGACAGATAAATACCATTTGGCGTCTTGATCGTCAGTGGCGTATGCACCGATTCGTTGAGGCTACCTAAATTTGTCTTCTCATAATTATACTCATACCTGTCTGGTTGATAAGCTGGGATTTTCCAAGCGACCGAATTCAAATCTATATTAAATTCGGTTAGCTCTTCCGCTATTGAAATCTGGCTGAACTTTGGCTGCGGTGGAATTTCATAACAAAAGGCTACAGCATTATTAAAGACTCTAAATCTGATCGTCATAATACGATGTGGCGATTGTTCTTCTGATAAGAAAAAGGCCACTTCGTTATAGTCGTTATTAATTGTTTCAACCTCGCCCCACGGCATAGTGATAGTCTCCCGATGCCTGCTTTCCTGATATCTCACCAATGCAATCTTGTTGGCGATTGGCTGTTCACCACATATGAGAATACCAAGCCCAGATTCATCCAGAATTATCTTGTTGTTTTTGGTAACAGAATAAAATATACGGTTGTTTTTGAGACTAACTTTGCAACACATCGATTTGTCGGGAGAATTGATTAATTTCTCGATTCTTTTGCGATGAAGAATGTTTACCCACTGCAACATGTTACTATTATATCATTGCTTTTAAATTTTTAATCGTGCTATAATAATATTATGACAGCAAAGTCTAGACACGGGAGACGCCTCAAAATTACATTAATTGGAATTTTTTGTTTTGCACTGATATTTATCGGTGTGTTTTTTGGATTTCAGTTTTTTACGAAAACTGGAATTTTTAGAATTCCAGGTGTGGTATATTACGACGAGAGTCTTAGTGAAGACGAACTTGAGGAATTGCGTAGCGTCTTTACTGATGATATCGATTTAGACAAAGATGTATATATCTCCGCAAAAAATTATTTAACTTTGCCTACTCTTAGTCAAGGCGAATTCTTGGCAAATATTTATGTTCCTGTGACAGATTTTTATAATATGGATACAAATATTGACATTGAGGAACCAGATTTATTGTTCGCGGATGCTTATCTTAGCGATAAATCTTTTACCATGGTAAGCATTGATGACTTGGACGCCAAGCGTAGGCTTCTTAGTATAAATGGAAGCTATTATCTTGATAACTTCGATAAGGGTGCAGTGTTTCGCATAATTAGCTTAAGTTCTGAGATGTATGATGAAGAGATTGCCCCCTTGATTGAAGGCTTATACGATAATGCCTTTCCTAGTAAAGATTCCGTTCTGACCTTTGCGCAATCCGGCGTTACGGCTCTATCGAGAGGAATGAATGCGAAGCTTTATAACGTTGGGGATGCACATTATTTTGCCGAAGGGTTGAAGGAATACCTTTCTGGATTTGACCTTACCCATACATCCAATGAATCGTCTTTCAGCGACTATGCAAATTCGCGCAACATCTGTTCTGACAAAAGATTTATCGATACTTTACTAGACATTGGGCTTGATATTGTTGAACTAACCGGTAATCATAATCTCGATTGTGGGGTATCGTCTGCTCTTGAGACGATTGATACATATAATGAACACAATATTAAGATGGTCGGCGGTGGTAGCGATGCCGATTCAGCAGCGGTTCCTTTGGAAATTAACGAGAAGGGCTCAAAGATTTCTTTCTTTGCATATAATTTATCAACTGGTGGAGCTACGATGGGGAATTATCCGGGCGCAAATCAGTATTATGAAGAAGATGCAGCCACCGAGATATCTGCTGCAAAAAATCGTGGCGATTTCGTTATTGTCGATGTTCAATACTATGAATGTAATGCCTATGTAGCAACATATGAGGATGCTACATGCGACTATCCTGAAAATACTCCCGGCGACGAGATTGGTTTCTTTCGACATCTAATTGATCTTGGTGCTGATGTCGTGGTTGGTACTTCTGCCCACCAGCCTCAAACATTTGAACTATATGGCGATGGTGCCATATACTACGGACTTGGCAATCTATTCTTTGATCAATCTTGGTGGCCCGGTACCACACGAAGTCTAATTCTTGCTCACTATTTTTATAAAGGTAAGCTATTGCAAACTAAGATAGTGCCTACAGTTTATGACGATAGCTTACAAACTCGGTTACTAGACGAGGAGAGTGCAAAATGGATTTTGCGAAGGTTAATCGAGGCGAAGCCGTAAGAACTCAGTCGTTAGTTGTTTCTGCTGCACTATTTTCAATTTTAATTGCTACCTTTCTTTTGATTTCACTTGTTTTTATATCATCCATCTATAAGGCCGGCGATCCAGTTCAAGATGATACAGACACTGTCGATACTAGTTCGCAAGGCGCGGATGATGAGTTTGGCACAGATTCAGTCGATGACGATTCTAGCGTTGTATCTATGATTAGAACTGTCGACTTTCAGCCGGTCGTAGATGAGTGGATTAGTGGAGTCGGTGGCAATAAGAGCATTATTATATTCGATCTTGAAAACGACAGCGTTGCTGGTGTTTATAATCCCGATGAACCATATAATACCGCTTCTCTCTATAAGCTTTTCGTAGTATATAATGGCTATGAAAAACTTTCAAATGGCGAGTGGACCACCGACATGCCTGTGGCTCGCACTGGATATACTGTGCTCGACTGTCTGGATTTAGCCATCCGTGAATCTAATTCCACCTGCGCTGAGACATTATGGTCCATGATTGGTCGAGATGAATTGCAAGCTACTTTGGAGAATGATTATGACGCCAACAACACTAACCTAGGTGGTCTTGTTTCCAATGCGAATGATATACTTAAGATTATGAAGATTTACTATAACCATAATACTATTCTCGACCAGAATCTAGTAGATAGAATGAAAGATTCATTCCTGAATCAGCCCATTACTACATACAATTGGAGACAAGGTCTCCCAAGTGGTTTCCGTCGTGCTAATGTATATAATAAGGTTGGTTGGGATTATAATCCAGATGGTAAGTATTGGAATATTTACCATGATGCTGCAATTATTGAATTCCCAGAAGAAGATCGTCACTTTGTCGTCGTCGTAATGACAAATCGTGTGCCATATCAACAGATTCGTGATTTCGGCAGCATGATTGAGGATGCTTTCTACAGCCAATAGCTTTTTATCGAGTTTTTAACCAAGCATTACTCAGCGTTTAGTACGTACTGAACAGCTGAGACCAATGTGTCTTATAAGTTGAATTCGGGTCAAATACAAACCCAACGGCAAGATTTGTGTATTCGGGATTTAAAATATTGGCTCGGTGAGTCTCGGAACTCATCCAGAGGGCGACAGTTGTCGCAGGGGAAACTGCAGCGTTACCGATAGCCAAGTTTTCGCCGCTCGTGCCGTTATTGTTGGGAGCGGGACAAGCAGTGGACCATGATGAGCCATCTGGCCTAGTGTGAGAGTATAGTGTCATGGTTTCTTTTGCACGTATTCCTGCTGCCTCCTCACAAGTTTGACCCCAGGCTAGTTGACTAAGGTTATTTTTGACCCGAATCTTATTAACTAATGTTAGAACCTCGTGTTCCCATTGCTCCTTTGGTGGAGCAACAACATTAACAATAATGGAATCCTTGCGCTTACCATCATAAGTACCAGCTGTAATTGTCGTAGTACCTATACCTGCTATTACTGGATAACGACAGGCCTTACTATCATAGCCTAACCATGTGCGTGCATTGTCGTAAAATCCAGATATTACATTAGTATCTGATGTCTGCCAGTACATTTCGCCTAAGTCGTTTAGGCTACCACTTACACAGATATCTGTATCGGGCGTTGCATAGATAGTAATTGCTTTCTCGTTCCATAATTCGCCATTAGGGACTTCAGTATTATCAAATTCATGACTTGTAGTTGATACATAGTCGTCATTTCCAGTTACATTCATATACTTATCCACATTTGCCTGGGAATCAGAAATTGATTCAATGAGGGATACTTCGCTTACGGTATCATCTACGATATCGGAACGCTCATCAACTGCTTTAAAGTTCACACCGCCGTTAAACCAAATTGCACTCGCAATCAAAACACCAGCTACCAAGATAGCCGCCGCATTGACGGATAGTAAAACTGACATTCTCTTACTAACGGGCTTCGGATTTTCCATACAATGTTACTCATCCTTACCATTACCGCTTATTAGGGAACTTATAAAGCTCATTAGCCCATTCATGGCGGGCATTAGAGCAATGAAAATTACTATCATGATGAAATTCAATATTATCACCTCCGCAGACGGCGTCGAACCACGGAATAATGCTGCGAATATTACCGAGAATAGTATCATATACATTATTGCAATTGATGCCATGACGACCACGTACGAGAAGATGCGAAGCCAAATCGAGGAAAGATTTAGCATTTTATAACGCAGTATAGTGTAGTATACACCGATAATTGTCACTGCTAGAGCAAGAGGGCCTATCCAAATTAAAGACCAATTATTAAATAGTGGTAAAATTAAATTGAAGATTAGTACCAATGTACTGGAGACGCCGAAACTCACCATTGTAATTAGATCACCACTTTGCTTAGATTTAGAACGTGTCTTAAAAAACTGATGAAAGAATACACCAATAATTACTGGGACAATTGTAGCAAAGAAGCCAATATAGGCAAAATACAATATACCCATATTCATAGTCACACTGTTACCGGTCGGGCTTAATATAACGGCTTTGTATAGTTCATTCGGTGCAATCAGAATTGTATTTGAAATGGCAAGACCTAGAATTAAAAATACAATTGTAACGATTTTGCCATATTTCTTTTGCCACGCACCATAGCCCAAGAAGGCGATATCGAGCAAAATCGCGCTAATAAAGGTCCAGTTGACATGCCATCCTATCGTATCAATTCGAGATGGCGCAGCTAGTAGGAAAAAGGAAATCGAGGTCATCCAAAGTGTCGCAAAAATTGCTGAAAGAAAATACCACGCCGATCGCACACGATCCCGCTTTGATGAACCGAAGAATACAATTGCTCCCGATAGGAACGTTAGTATTGATACTGTGACTAATAATATAACAATTAATTGCACCCTGCCTCCTTTTTTTCATTATATCACATTATTGTGAGGTCCTGGGTTTTTTGCTTGGCATATTTTGCCAGGGTTTTTCGCCAATAATCGTAGTGGTACCAGACAGAGTAAAGGTCTGCAACTTCTTATCATCTATATATAATGTATAGGCATTACCAATTGCGAAGTCTCTAAGACCTATAGCAATATGGCTAAAGCTTTTTGCCGAAGTGTGGCTAGCAAGCAAATTATTATTTAGGTCCGTAATCTCTAATTTGGTACCAGCTGGCATAGTCTCACTTAAATAAATACTGGCATTAATAACTGACGAATCGTCTCCTAATGTCTCCGCCATTCCACTTGCACCTACCGCAACAACTTCGCCTCCGCTCATTATGATGTCTATACTGTAATCAATAGCCCCATTGCCATCATTTGTTGGACCATCTACCGTAATTCGTCCTCCCTTAATATATAGCCAACCATTGCTATCTATGCCATCTCCAGAAGCATTAATATAAATATCGCCTCCACCGATAATGATTATACACTCCTCATTTCTATCAAAAAGGCTTGCGCCAGAACGACCTAACGACGAGCCATCTACTCCGCCACCGGCATTAATACCATCATCTAGAGTTACTAGACTTATTTTACCGTTATTAATTACAATGTTTTGCGCTTCAATGCCCTCGTAGGCTCTTGTTACTTCTATCTCGCCGCCGTCAATAATAAGCTTTGCATTTGCATGGATAGCGTCATCTTTACTGCTAATATTGAGAATGCCGTCCGTTATAATAATGTAGTTGTCAGAATGGATCGCATCATCCATGGAGTTAATCAAGAATCGACCCGAATGAATAAGAATTTTATTTGTTGCTTTGATGCCCTTTGCGCTAGATGTTAAAACGAAATCACCATCCTCGATAAGTACAAATCCTTTTCTCGGATTAGTCTCAGCCGTGGTTTTTATACTATCTCCAGCCGAATCTATGATAAGCTTACCGCCAAGAATATGGACAGAATCGGTCCCCCTTAGGCCATCGTCTTTTGATGAGATATTAATATCACCGCTTTTTATCTTGAGATCGTCCTTGCCAACAATGCCATCACTATAGTTCGCTATAACGCTAAGTGAACCTTGGCCTCCAATACTAAGGTCGCTTTCACTATAAATTGCACCGCTAATGTCTGAAGCCATATTATACGTACGACCATCCTCTATTGTATTCTCTCCAACTAGCTCAATGCTAAGCAGATTAGTCGATTCACAATAAATGCCAGGACCAGTGTCATTTCGGATTGTTGCATTGTCTAATATAAGCCTTATGGGTGAGTCTTTGTCTGATTTGATATGAATATAGCCATTGTCTATTGTGCCAGTTAAGTAGTAAGTACCTGGTTTCGTGATTTCTAAGCTTTTAGTCAGAACTATGTTTTCTGTTGGATAATTACCCCAATTAACCATTGTGTCATTATCTTCGATATCAATCGTGTTTAGAATTGTTTTTGCGCCATCATTGCGATCGGCTTGAAAAAAGGCTGTCGTGCAAACAACTAATATTAGTATTGTGAGCAGGATAATCCAGCGATAATCGAGCTTCTGTTTCATCTAAATGTCCTCTTCGAGATATGGCTCGGATAGGAGAACTTTTAGATTACAATTTCTGACACGGATTTCATCAAGAAATTCTTTAGCTTTTACGCCTTTCTTTAAGTGAATATCATATGTCAGCTTGTACAGACTGCCCATATTGATAGTCTTCATACGAACCAAAGCAGCTTTTGTGGTGTATTTATGAAAAATATCACTAAAGACATCCTCGTAATCAAGGTCTTCAGGGATTACAATTTTGAGAATTCGGCGATTTTTATTTGGTTCAAGAATTGGGGTGTAGGAAAAGAATAAAATTATAATAATCGATATTAGGGTTGTGATTGCTGCAAATAATAAATGCCCCATACCGCAAGCTAATCCGATTGCCATTGCAAAGAAAATACTAAGTAAATCCTTAGCATTACCTTCAATTGAGCGAAACCTAATAAGAGAGAATGCACCAAGAATCGCAATAGATGTGCCAAGATTGCCATTTATCATAATCATAACCGCCATCACTAGTACTGGTAAAGTTGCAAGCGTGATCAGAAAACCTTTCGT
Organism: Candidatus Saccharibacteria bacterium UBA3749; assembly: GCA_002371235.1. GTDB lineage: Bacteria > Patescibacteriota > Saccharimonadia > Saccharimonadales > Saccharimonadaceae > Nanosyncoccus. The sequence continues at coordinate 42,018 of DFGN01000012.1, forward strand.
AGTCTCTGACGTCTTCATGTGGACAATTGCGATTACGACGCCGAGTAGTAATGCCACTCCGGCACAGATTAATCCGGTAGTAATACTGAGACCTTCCGATGGGGTGGTAAAAATCGTATCAAACATTATTCTCCTTTCTTATTCTTTGATAAATGTTGCCAATTTTGCTAAAACGCCTTGCGTATGTCTTATTCTCCGAGAGTTCGTGTGTCAACCATAATGGTAACGCCTCCTGCGACTTTAGCTCCATTATTATATTATGATCGTCTCTGAAGAATATTTTATCATCTTTTTGTCTAACAAACTTAAAATCATGCGTTCGATATTTTAGGTTTTCATCAAAAGTTATCCTAAGTCCGTTATCATCCCGAAATGATGTACGCTTGTAGGAAATAAGTATTCTTGGTGACAAGTTGAGATATTGTATCAGATAATCAATTTCTTTTGCAATCTGAAGGTCTTTTGGTGCTGGATTTCTGCATTGTGATGCAACCAGTTCTTTCATAGTTTTATGTTTAGAAACTAATTCTTTAAAGCCTTTCCTCGTAATCATGACACGCCTCTTATAACCTAAATTGTCATCTCTGCTTTTTATTTTGGTTTTTATCTCGAAGAAAACTCGATCGTAGCCTTTATAGCTTCTTGCGCGCAACTTATGCTTAAAATCCACCCAATCTATAGATTGATTAATTATATTAAAGTCATTATCGTCAAAGTAAATGTTAAAAATCTCAGATTTGTAGTATTCATCTGGCTTCATTTCTTTTTTGATTATAGACATCAGGCGTCGCTGGATTGGTCTTGCGATTAAATACTTTTTCTCAATTCGATAGAAGCTTTGTTTTTCCATGGCTAACATTATATCTGAAAACTTCAAAAATGACTAATATCCTACCATAATTCAAATAAAATGGTGTATAATATAATATATATGCTAGAGGTTAGGGGAGTTTCTAAGGTTTATGTGACCGGTGGGATAAAGAGGGTCGTTCTAAATAATGTAACGATTAATTTTCGTACTAGCGAGTTTGCTGCAATTTTGGGTCCTTCTGGCTCTGGTAAAACTACTTTTTTGAATATCATTGGTGGGCTCGATGATTATACATCAGGGGATTTGATAATCAATGAAAAATCCACAAAGAAGTATAAAGATAAAGACTGGGATTCCTATCGCAATCACAGGATTGGATTTGTTTTTCAATCTTATAATCTAATTCCGCACCAAACCATACTACAAAATGTACGCTTAGCTTTGACACTTTCAGGGATCTCAAAGCGGGAATCTATCAGGAGAGCAAAGAAAGCCCTTGCCGATGTTGGACTGTCTGAACACATTCATAAACTCCCGGCTCAACTATCCGGTGGACAAATGCAACGCGTTGCAATCGCGCGGGCTCTTGTTAATGATCCTGACATTCTATTAGCTGATGAGCCGACAGGCGCGTTGGACTCCGAAACATCTCTCCAAGTCATGGATTTACTCAAAGAAATTTCAAGGAATAAGCTCGTCATTATGGTGACACATAATCCAGAACTGGCCAATCGATATGCGACTCGCATTATTAATTTAAAAGATGGTAAGATTACGGCCGACTCTAATTCGTACGATGGCAAGATTAAGACCGACCTTGATTTAATTGAATCAGAAAAGAAATCTAAGAAAACCAAAATGTCATTCATTACCGCATTTGGCCTATCAATGCGCAATTTACTCACAAAAAAGGCGCGGACAGCTTTAGTTGCGATAGCCGGCTCGATCGGCATTATTGGTATTGCTTTAATTAGCGCAGTATCAACTGGTTTTCAAAACTACATTGATAAGATTGAAGAAGACACCCTTACTTCTTATCCACTAATGTTACAAAAAGAAACTGCCGACCTTACTGGAGTACTCCTTAGTTTAACTGGTACCACCACAGAGTCATCTGCTAATGGCAAATTAGTTGAAAACCAAGTTTTAACCTCAACGCTCGGCACAGTATCTAATAATGATCTGCCAAGTTTTGCGACCTATCTAGATACCCATCGTGCAGAAATTGACCCCTCCATCAGGATGATTGAGTACGAGTACAATGTGGATCCAGTTATCTATACTATTGATGCCGCTAATCAAGTCGCCAAGATGAATCCAAGCAATATGTTCTCTTCGCTGGTTGGCGAAACCTCACTTCTAAGGAACTATTCGACAATGACTTCCGTCTTTCGGCAGTACGAACTTGAAAATCTTCAAAATGATACCGAATTACTAGCTGGCAAATATCCCGAAAAGTATAACGAGATGATCGTTGTACTGAATAATAGTAATCAAATATCTGAACTATTGACATATTCGCTAGGTTTTCACGATTCCCAAGAACTAAATGGAATTATTACCAAAATTATGAGTGGGGAGCGAGTAGAAATCAATAATAAACCACTCGAACTTAGTTATGAAGACCTAATGAATGTAGATTTACGTTTAGTTCCTGCAACCGAAACGTTTAAGTTTAATAGCAAGTACGACGTCTATGAGGATATGTCTGGAGATAAAGACTACATGCACAACTTGTATGATAATGCAGAGAGGCTCCATATCGTTGGTGTTGCTAAGTCAAACTCCGAGATGATGTCGTCTGGTAGTGGTGTCGCATATTTGCCGTCACTTATTACGCATATTATTGATTTGTCTGGTCAGACCGAAATAGTCAAAAAACAATTGGCTGAACCAGATATCGATATCTTCTCCAATACAAGATTCGGCGAAGAGGAAAATGATTTTAACTTTGAGTTTTCGGACTTGGTTTCAATTGATGAAGCCAAGCTTGCAAGCGCATTCGGCGTTAAAATTGATCAAAACGCAATAGCAGCCAAAACATCTGAATATATTCAACAAATTTCCGATGACATTACTGCTGACACTTCACCTGCTTTTAATGAGCTTTTAAATAGATTCAAGTCTTTGGCCGAAAAATTACAGCTCTCCATTGCCGGACTTGATAATACCGGAACATTTCTAAAAGCTAATATTGATTTGATTGTTGATGATTATTGCAATCAGGAAGATTTTAGCGACCTCGAAGATAAATACGTTATTCCGGCTGAAACATTTAAATCTACATTTGCCGGCTTAATTAAAGGTCTACTTGAAGCCTATGTGACAGCCTTTGACTTGACTATGCAAGAGCAGGGTATACCTTACGATGTTGACACCATGCCAATCCCTATAGTCAACCTACTATTTAGCACTGTTCTAGAGCAATATCTTGAGGCGGTTCCGGTAAAGACCACATTAGAATCATTTTCCATTGCAATCACTGAAGTTACAATGAAGAGGGAAATACTAACAAAAGTCGGAGAACTATCGACATATCTAACCAATAGCTTCGCTTCTGCATTCAACGTTGATCAGAATGCTATCATCGGCGCGTTCCATTTGAATTTTACTGAAGAAGAGTTGTCGCGCGTAGTAACTGCAATGTTTACAAAACGTAGGTCAACTCTAGCCACTAATCTCTCAACACTTGGTTATCAAGACCTAGAGGACCCAACCACAATTTCTGTATATTTTAATAGTTTTGATGGAAAAACTCATTTTCTTGATTTCCTTAATAGCTACAACGAAAAAATGCATTCCTTAAACATGGATGACAAAATAATAGAATATACTGATGCAACCGGCATGCTGATGTCTTCAGTAAAAACAATTGTCGATGCAGTTTCGTATGTCTTGATTGCTTTTGTTTCAATATCTCTAGTTGTATCATCAATTATGATTGGTGTCATTACCTATATCTCTGTTTATGAACGCACCAAGGAAATTGGAATTTTGCGAGCAATTGGCGCGAGTAAACACAATATTTCTTCAATTTTCAACGCAGAGACGTTTATAATTGGGCTATTATCTGGTCTCTTCGGCGTGACCGTGTCTTATCTGCTTATTCCACCGATCAATTTCGTGCTTCACCAATTCACTGGTGATATCCCTCTTTCTGCTGCACTTGATATCAGAATGGCGCTCTTCTTGATTAGTCTATCTATCGTTCTCACTCTAATAGGTGGGCTCATTCCAGCGCGTTCAGCAAGTAAGAAAGATCCTGTTGAAGCATTGCGAAGCGAATAGAATTGTAGTATAATTAGTCAGTACCGAATAAACCGTTGGGGATTCGCCAAGTGGTAAGGCAGTGGGTTCTGGTCCCACCATTCGGGGGTTCGAATCCCTCATCCCCAGCCATT
>DFGN01000025.1 GCA_002371235.1 Candidatus Saccharibacteria bacterium UBA3749
GCGGGTATCGTATAGCGGCTATTATGTATCCTTCCCAAGGATGAGATCAGGGTCCGACTCCCTGTACCCGCACCAACATTCAAGTTAATTAACGCCATCCTGGCGTTTTTTCGTGTTTGTTCGATTTATAAGTTGATTACGACTCGTCTGGTTCGTCGATAGGACCTTCGACAAGATTGGGATCATTGATAGAGATCAATTCCGTAATCTTCCCTTCATCTTGCAAGACCTTGAAGCGACGGTCGAATTCAGTAAATGGAACTTTAATGGACACAAAATTAACCTCGGTGTCGGTCTTATTGATAAGTTTGACAAAATAATATCCATCACCGTTCAATGAAATAAACTTGCCACTGCTGGCGCCTGGTTCTAGCCCCATAGCTTCTGTTGCACGACCACCATCAATGTTTTTGCTATCTACAAGTCCACCGGTCTCCTCGAAAACAATCGAGTCACCTAGGTCGTTCGCAACAGCCTGATAGTTGTTACCATTCTCTGCTAGCTTGCTTTCAATCGTTTCGGTAATACTACGTGCCATGTCGTCAATTGCAACCTCGACCTTGGCTTTCATTAAGGTTAGATACAACATGCGGCGGTATTCGTCTTTGGTTAAACCAAAGTTATCAGAAATAATCTTAATGAAGCCCTCCTCTGAGCGATCGATGCCACCAGTCTTGAGGTGGCGATTAAACTCAGCGTCCACTTCCTCATCGGTCACAGTGATGCCTAGCTCTTTGGCCAGCTTTAAAGCATAGGTATAAGTCTCCGACTCGGTTAATGCGGCGCGTTTATATTCGATTGAGAGCTGCTGCGCAGAGTCAGAATCAAACTGGCTGCCGGACTGACGCTCGATCGAAGTCATACTACTACGATAAAACATGAGATAATCTGAAAACCTCACGCTTTCATTATCGACACTTGCAACCGGAACAGGGATAATCTCAGTGACTTTAAATAATAGGTCGTCCGTCATGCCAAGCTGATAAAGCGCTAGCCATCCGCCCATAACGATTAAGGCGAAGACTACAATAGCAATTAGAATTGTGTTAACCACAACCCGATGCTTCGTCCACTGCAACGGATATTTGAATTTGCGACCCTTAGCTAAGACTTCCTCGCGACGCTCGGCGACTTTCTCCTGCTCGGTCTTGGCTTCGTCTTTCTTCTTAAACAGATTCATGGTATAATTATAGCATAATGTGGCCTGGTAGCTCAATGGATAGAGCAGCTCCGTCCTAAGGAGAAGGTTGCGCGTTCAACTCGCGCCCGGGTCACCATTTTTGTGACACAAAACAACGAATGCAACTATCGTTTCTTCTTATTAAGCTCAGTTTTACTGGTGTTACGACTGTAGATAAAAAGTCCAATTATGGCAGCAAGAGAGCCTAGCGACGTAATGAGCCCAATAGCGTCCTTACCTAAACCCATTAACACAATTCCCGCAAGTAAAGCAGTTAAAAATATCATAAACCCTAAAATCTGACCAATCCGTTCGGCTCTGATACTCGCTTGAAGCATTTCACTTTCCATTTTGCGACGATGGCGAGATTGTTCTTCTGCCATTTTCAATATACGGTCAGCAGCTCCGGGCACAACCTCTTCGTATTTCCGTAACTCATTAGCGGACGGTATGGGCCCCGAATAAACCTGCATTGCGGCACGACGCACTATCGTTTTTTCATTACGAGCTGTATTAGAAGATAAACTCTTATTATCCGCCATAGCGATTCAATGCTTCCGAAATATCACTACCAACCATATCCCAGTCCGAGGTAATTGCGGTTATATCGGCCTCTCGTGGGGAGTTCGAAGCATTAACAAGTACGGCTCCGCCCAAATTTGCAACACTGGCCATGCCGTTCAAGAATGATTGTTTAACAAATAGAAAATCTGTCGACATATAATTCTCCTACTATTAGTATAAACAAATAATTCTCATTTGTAAATACCCCGTTTGCGAGGATGAGTATATGGTCTACAATCTGACGATTGTATGGATTAGTGTTAGGAAAGTGAACTATGCTAAAAGAATACCTCATGTTACAATTTTAAGAAGGAGGAATGATGACAGAAAAAACTACTACACCGAATTATAGTGATTTAATTGAAGCTACCCAATCGATAAAAAGAATGACTCCAAAGCACTCCAAACTATTAGGAGAAACCGCGTTAAAATTAGCGAGATCTGTCAGTTTTTATGGAGGCAGACTAGAAAGTCTAAAAGCCAATGGAGTTTCTGAAAAGGCACTAAATAATCAAGCAAAGCTTTTAGGTCGCACCATTGACGAATATGCAATGAATAGCTACGATGTCAAAAGCGAAGTGCGTGAGCCATTAGCCGAAGCTCCTGATAACCTAAAAAAAGCACAAAATAACATCTTCTCATTTTTAACTGAAAAACAAGGTGGTGGTTTTATCTTAAGAGTAATTGAGCCTAGAAGAATAAACAATAAAGAAGCATTTGTATATTCTTCAAAGGAAGAGCCATATAGGGTCTATGATTTTGTTGGTAAACTCACGGAAAAAGATAGTGCTGGTAAATATGTCGTATCTGATGAAACCGTAAAAACCTTTATTTCCTGGTATCATAACAGCATAGCGGGCATTAACAAAGAGATAATGCACAAGATGGATTATTATATTCGTGATTACAAGACTAATCTGGAAATCGCTTGTAAAAACGGATTTTTGCCTGAAGAGCTTAAAAAAAGAGCCGAGCTATTAGGATCGGATAAAATTAATTATGAGTTTGGTTTCTTAGACGCCATTAGCTCTCACGGGCTTGGCTACGAAGGGCTGTGTTCTCGATATGTTTTTAGCAAGAATAACATTATAAGCCTAAGACTTGATCATTGGCTAAAACGTGACTCTAGAGATGGTTATGCTATCTGGCCTTCCTACGATGGTTTACGAACATTTAATCATGAAACAACACACGCCATATCGGGGGACGATATCGATTTTGGATCGGACGAAGCGAATAGAATCGTCAGAGAGGGCTTAACGGAGAGTATTAGCGCTATTATAACCCGAGCGGCTAGACTAAATTACTATGACGAGTCCGAATACGCCAAAATAATGGAAAAAGTGTGGCCTTTTGGCGGAAGCACATACGAAAAAGAAAGGAAGGTTCTGGAATACTTGTCGTCTGGAGGACAAAAGGACATTGACCCAATAAAGTTTTTCCGTGCTTATGCAGAAATTGATAAGAACTACCAGCTCAAGAGGGACGGCAGAGTAGACGAGCTTCCCTTCCTAAGAAATGTCGACAACGTGTATAATTCAAAAGAGTATAATGATTTTATCAATAAGCCCTTTCGTTCTTATGGTCCAGATCAGCAGAAATTAATTGATAGTCTTTTGAAATCTTTTCCAGAATGTAAAGATTTGATTGGACTTGGAAAAATGATTGAAGACAAATTTAACGAGTTTAAAGGTCGTTAGGTTCTTATTTTTTGCTATACTAAATACCGATTCTGTTTTTAGAATAAAACTGAAAAATAGTATATAATATGATTATGCATAAGGTTAAAAATATACTATATATTATAGTGTTTCTGCTAATAACGGCTGGGATGGGCGTGAGTGTATGGCAAACCATCCGAGAAGAGATCGACTATGATTACGTCGTAGAGACAAATGTACCATTTGCGCCGTTTGAGTTTTATGAGAACCGCCAAATTGTCGGTGTGGACGTAGATATTGTTAACCGGGTGGCCGAAAAATTACATAAGACAATCCAGATTAAAAATGTAGAGTTCGATGTCATAATTGATAATGTTGAGGCCGGGAGAATTGCGGATGCGGGAGCAGCAGGGCTGACCATTACGCCGGCACGGGCCGAAAAAGTAAACTTTACAATTCCCTACTATAATTCAGTACAGTATGTAATTTATAACCGCGATATGCCACCATCACTGCGTGATAACCATGTAGTGTGGGAAGCGTTAGCTGGAGCGAGGCTCGGATCGCAAATTGGTAGCACTGGATACTTGTTTGTAGATAATGAGATCGAAAATGGCGTATTATCTGGTACCGGAACTACGATTAAAGGAATTGATTCACACCAGTTGGCGGCTGATGCTATTCAAGCCCATATTATTGACTATGCTATTGCGGACGAATTGGTAGCGAAGTTTATCACCGAGAAGAACCCTGGATTAGACGCTCTGCCTCTCTACTATGCTGGTGCCACGAGAGAGGAAGATTATCCAGTGGAAGAATCTTATGCCATCGCAGTAAACAAAAATCGGACCGAATTACTAGAAGCTTTCAACGAGATACTTGCCGAAATGCTAACCCAAGATGAAGAAGGTATGACTGAGATTGATAAGTTAGTACTAAAACACATGGGGCTATCAAATGAATAACAACACGCTATCAATGCCTAATAGGAGAGTCCATGGATAATTTTTTTGCAAAAATTAGCGAATTATTTAGTACTCCGGAATATATTGATTCCCTACTACATGGATTTTTGCTGACACTGCAAATCTCGTATTTTGCACTACTGATTGGAATATTCCTTGGGACAATCATTGCGCTGATTGATACGGCGAAGCCGTCGAGATGGATGATAGTACCGAAGCTTATTTGTCGAGTGTATGTCGGAATCATCCGCGGAACGCCGATGGCGTTGCAACTATTTATTATGTTCTTTGTAATATTTGCAATCAAAGGATTTCCGAGTATCATTATTGCAATCATCGCCTTCGGACTAAACTCAGCAGCCTATGCAGCTGAAGTAATTCGTGGTGGCATTCTCTCAGTGGATACTGGACAGACGGAAGCCGGTCTAGCGCTCGGATTGTCACGATTTACGATTTTTACGAAAATTGTGGCACCACAAGCGATCAAGAATATCATTCCAGCGCTTGGTAATGAAATTATCACTGTAATTAAAGAGACCGCTATCGTCAGTATGGTGGGAATGTATGACCTCAACATGGCGGCAAAAGATATTGGTTCTGGTCAAAATATGGCAAGCTACATCGTGCCAATGTTCGTTGCGGCGCTATTTTACCTTGCAACAATTTATTTGATTTCATTCATAGTTAAAAGAATTGAAAAATCACTACGACGAAGTGACCTGAGAGTGGAGAAATAAATGGAAAACAAAAACACAGATTTAGTTATCAAGAACCTACATAAATCTTTTGGCAAAAACAATGTCTTAAACGGGATCAATTTTGAGTTAAAGGAAGGTGAACGCGTGGTGGTGCTGGGCCCGTCAGGATCAGGCAAGTCCACGTTTCTTCGATGTATCAACTGGATGGAAGAACCAACCTCCGGTGAAATGATATTTGATGGTGAGCTAGTAACCGAAAAGAATATCAGAAGAATAAGACGGAACATTGGTATGGTGTTCCAGCATTTTAACTTGATTTCCAACATGACTGTGATGGAGAATTTAACGTTGGCACCAGTAAAACTAAAACTAATGAAAAGAGCAGCGGCTGAAAAGCGTGCTATGGAGCTACTTAGACACATTGGACTACCGAGCAAGGCACAGGCTTATCCTGCTTCCCTGTCTGGTGGACAAAAACAGCGCGTGGCAATTATCCGCGCGATGATGCTATCTCCGGAAGTATTATTATTTGATGAACCGACATCGGCACTTGATCCAGAATCAATTGAAGATGTGTTGTCGCTCATTCGCGAGCTTGCGGATCGCGGCATGACAATTATGATTGTGACCCACGAAATGAGTTTTGCTAAAGAAATCGCAACGCGCATTGTGTTCCTTGACAAAGGTAAGATTATTGAAGAAGGAACGCCGGAAGAATTCTTTACACATCCGAAAACTGAGAGAGTGAAAGAATTCTTGAAGAAGATTTTGTAGCTATAGAAAAAGATTCTGCCAGGCGCAAACCCGATTTGCTCCTGGGGTGAACTCGTGATATAATCGTCTCAACATAAAGGAGACAAAATGAAAGTATTGTGCGTCAATGCTGGGTCATCATCTCTGAAGTTTCAGCTTTATGATATGCCAGCAGAAATATCTATTATTAGTGGCTATGTCGAGAAGATCGGCGCAGCGGATAGTTTTTACACCATTAAGCATGAAGGCAAGAAGACTGAGACCGCTAAGGTGATTAAGGACCACACTGATGCCGTAAAAGTAATGCTAGAAGAGTTGGTGAACTACGGTTCAGTCAAAGACCTAAGTGAAATCCGCGCCGTGGGACATCGTGTGGTGCATGGTGGCGAAAAGTATTCAAAATCGGTTGTCATCGATGACACCGTAATGAAAGACATTAAAGCATTTACTAAGTTTGCACCTCTGCATCATCCAGGTAACATCGCTGGCATCAAAGCAATGCAAAAGGCTCTACCTGAAGCAACACAGGTTGCGGTTTTTGATACGGCTTTTCATCAGACGATTCCGAAAGTTCAGTATATGTACCCTGTGCCAATGGAGTGGTATGAGAAATACGGCGTAAGGAAGTATGGTTTCCATGGAACTAGCCATAAATATATTACCGAAGTGATGCAGAAGAAGCTAGGTAAAGAGAAAGTAAATTTGATTGTCTGTCATGTAGGCTCAGGTGCTAGTATTACTGCAGTGAAAGATGGTAAAAGCTACGATACTACTATGGGTCTTACTCCACTTGATGGGTTGATGATGGGGACTCGCTCGGGCTCAATTGATCCTTCTATTATTAAGTATATGATTGATGAAGCTGGACTGACCTATGATGAAATCGATAATGCGCTCAATAAAAAATCTGGGTTACTTGGTGTCTGTGGATTTAACGATAATCGTGACGTTGAGAAGGCGATTTCGGAAGGTGATGAGAACGCACGTTTGGCACTCGATATGTACGTGGACCGTATTGACCGCTATATTGCTGAGTACTATCTAGAACTAAATGGCAACGTAGATGCTATTGTGTTTACAGCGGGTGTACTGGAAAATGGTGCAGCAACACGTGAATCAATTATTGATGGACTGGCTCCACTTGGAATCAAGATTAACCGTGAAGTAAACAACGCAATTGCAAGCTTCAAGGAAATCACGAGCGGTATTATCACAGCAGAAGATTCAACAGTGCCAGTATACGTTGAACCAACCAACGAAGAAGTGATGATTGTCCGCGACGCTTATAGACTAAGTAATAAATAGTCGCTCTACGCCGTGCTATAATTAGATTATGGATATTTATGATCTAATTAATGATTTTTTGGAGCACCTCGAAGTTGAATCGGGGCGCAGCAAAAAGACGATTGATAATTATAGGCTTTATCTTGAACGGTTTGTGGAAATATCACTTGAGGTTCTAGGCAAGAATGAAATGGGACCACAGGATATCACCAAGGAACTATTAAGAAAATACCGCATCAAGTTAAACCGCTACGGTACTGACAATGGAAATGAAGATTTGAAGACTATAACGCAAACCTATCATTTAATTGCGCTGAGGGGATTTTTGAAGTACTTAGCGAGAAGAGATATAAAATCATTAGATCCTTCGCTAGTAGAGTTGCCGCATGTGGTGCGAAAGCAGGTAACGTTCCTACATTTTGATGAAGTGGAGGACATGCTAGAAGAAATCGATCTTTCGACCGAATCTGGGCTACGCGATAGGGCAATTATTGAATTGCTCTACTCTGGCGGCCTACGAGTGTCAGAGCTGGTTGGACTCAATCGTGATTCGATTAACTTAGATAGGCGTGAATTTGTAGTGCGTGGTAAAGGCTCGAAAGACCGACCAATTTTTATTTCACAATCGGCGGCCGATAGGGTACGCGATTATTTAGATGCGAGGACCGATTCCCTGCCAGCGCTTTTCTTAAACAACTCTAGACACAAGCAAACGGTAGACACTTCAGGCAATTATCGGAGGATAACCGCTCGTTCTATTGAACGAATTGTAGAAAAATATGCACGCCTGGCTGGGATTACTAAACACGTGTCGCCACATACACTCCGACATTCATTCGCGACAGATCTGCTGATGAATGGTGCGGATATTCGTTCGGTGCAGTCAATGCTGGGACATGCGGATATTTCTACCACACAAATCTACACTCACGTGACCGATATGCACCTAAAGGAAATCCACGACAGGTTTCACTCTGAAACAAGCTAATTATTTCGCGACAATAGCAGTAGGGTCATATAGGCGGATGACCGTAGAGATAGTAGAGGGCTCAGTGGCATTGATACCGTACCAACAAGAGCGGATGTAAAAATCATAAAAAGCAGGACGATTAGTAACACCGTCGCCGTCAACCACGGTCGTGGGACGGTATCCACCACCTGTAGAATCTTCCTTGACGGCAATAATGTAAAGCCCTTCCGCACGGTAGAAACTATTAGAAGATGATGTAACGTTGTCCAGAGCAGAATTGGAGTTATTAAAGACCAGGCGTGGATAGGTGGAAGCTTGAGTAAAATAACCGGGATTTTCAATTGCAGAAATATAGACACTGCTAAGAGTACTCTCGCTGAAGGTGCCTAGCTTGTAATTGTTAATAACGAAACCATTGTATTTTTGGATTTCACCGTCGCTATTATACAGGCTAGCGCATGTTTCCGGGGCATATTGCAAAAGATCACTGCTAGGTCTGACAGCGTTATCGGTGATTTCCTGCCAAAGTTTACTGAAACGTTTATTGTCAGTATCGGTGTCAGCAATACTAGACGCCTGGATGAAACGAAGGCTCTCGGCCTGAGCATCAATCTCCTCGCGCGTAAGGGTGGTTTCAAGTGCAGTCTGGGCACCAGTGGTACCGCTAGACATAACGGATACAATTGCAATCGCCACCATCGAGAAGATCCCGACCGCGAGCGTAACTTCTATGAGTGTGTCACCCTTTTTTATCATAAGTTTATTATACCATATTATGTTTGGTGTGGGGTTATCCAATGGCAATTTTGCCTTATATCTATCACTTCGCGAGATTAACAAGGTACCATTCCCTTCTCCGAAGCCGACTGGCGCCCGTGGGGAGGAAATGGTACTTTTCTAGTCTGTTCTTACCTGAGATGATGGATGGAATTAGGTGGCTAGCTAGACTATGAGCCTAGACAAGCACCGAACGGTTAAGCCGCTACGCTTACCATCGGCTCTGGCGGTGTCAGGAATGACGTACTCGGCACCGAAGTACAAACCCATCGCGGCGCCACTATTGCTCGCCGTACGCGACCAGTAGTTGCCGCTCAAGCCACGAACGTTCGCGACGGAGCCCCACCAGACGCCGGAGTAGAGGAAGTTAGCTGGATAGGTGCGCCACCTATTGGAAGCTTCGGCAGTATTCTGATAGCTTCCTGTACCACCCATGGCAGAATCTAAGCCACTATATTGCCCAACACTGCCACCAGGAGGTAGAGTCCAACCACTTGGGCAGATGCTACCAGTAGCATCACCTGAAGTTTGACTATATGTACCAGTACCAGCTGTAGCAGTATACCAGTTGTAGTAGTTACCGTAGCTATACCAGCTGAAGTTATTACCATCACTACCTTTAGTACCACCATTTGTATTGCTACCATTGTATTGGCCAGGACCATTGATAAGTGGAGTACCCGATGCATTGGTACCGTTTAGGTTGATGTTATTAGTATTGTTGGTGTTTAGTTTGTTTTGGTTAATACAAGTTTCGTTCTCGTCAGTGCACCAATCATCAGTAGAAGCAGCAATACTAGCGAAACCAGTTGCCGGGTTGTCTGTATTGGTGCTATTTATAGTGGCAGTATTATCTAGTCTTAAGTTCTCCATCATCCAACAATTACCGTCAGCTAATTTGCCTACTGTATATACATTATTGTCTCGTGTGTCAGTAAGTGCAGTGACTTGGTTAGCGTTTAACGTATTACAGGAGAAACCTTGCATATTACCAGTAGATTGTACCCATACAGCATATAGTACGGCAGATTTATTATTATCTTCGTCGTATGTGAGTGTGCCAGCATTAATGTTCTGATTTGGACCATAGATAGTGTCAGTTCCGTTTACTGTAGCATTAGGGTTCTCACTCCAGCCAGCGAAGCCATAGCCTGTCTTCATGTAGTTAGGTGCCATGAGATCTACTGTATTATTGACTCCACTTGCATCATTAGGATTAGCTGGATCTGGAATAGTGACAAAGCCATTCATAGTACCGGCACTAGCAGTGTTTCCGTCATAGACGATAGCGTATGGGTTAGCTGCAGTGACAGTAAGTCCAGTACTAGCTACTTCGTCGGCATGTTCACTAATGTAAGCTTTAACTTCTGATTCATCAGTGAAGGTGTTGCTTCCTATAGTCCAAGAACTTTTGAAGTGGTTTGGCTCTTTATAGGCACCAGAATCTGCTATATAATTACATATCGCAGTAGTATCTACGCCTGCTGGTTCCGAGTTGTAGATTGGATAGACCTCTGCAAAATAACCATAATCTTGTCCATCAGTAGAAGTAGGAGCACTATTTGCCATCATGTAGAAAGTCACCGTATCACCATTAAAGGTGTATGTGGCAATACCGGTAGCAGGGCCTTGAAGCATTTCGTAGTTGCCAGGAACACCCTGTCCATCATAAGCACCCTCTATTACTGGGAGCATAGTAACATTAGATAATCCATAACGGATGACTACTTCCATTTTATCAGCACCAGTAGCAGTGATTGGGGTCAGAGTTTCGCCTGTAGTATAGGAGCCACTTTGATTACCTTCATCATCTAGATTGGAAGTCTTAGCAATTAGTGGAGTAGTGGCGATATATGTGGCATTAGAACAATCTTCTATATAAGTCACCGTATTACTCGTACCTCCACCAGCGAATTGAAGTTCTCCACTATTATAAGTAACTGATATACCAGTACCAGGAGCAGCGTGAGATGATGGATGAACTAGAGTATAGATTACTTGCCCAGAATAAGTATCAGCCGGTTGAGTCTTGCTGATATAGGCGGCATAGGTAGTAGTTAGTTTAACTCCACCAGTAGTCGCAGTCATGTCAGTACCTGAGTTCTTATGAGCGACTTTAACGTATTCGTTTGGGACTACATGGTACTCAGAGAATGATGCTTGAGTAGCAGATTGCTCTGCTGTACCTGGAAGGTCTACATTTGGAGCAGAATCAATCGTGAAAGCATTGTCAGTTGAAGTATCGCCAGAGTCCTGAGTCATAGTAAGTTTCATAGCCCAGTTAGATACGTCTGGATTACCAGCAGTTGTAGCTATACCTGATTCTATGGCTGCATTACCACTGGCATTTGTTCCGACTAGTTTATTACTATTCTCTCCACCTATTTCATCTCCTGTATATCCTGCTGCATAGATAGCGAATCCTTCATTATCATTACAGAATACATCAAGTGTAGTAGAACCAATGTCTGGAGTATAGGTACCATTATTAATAT
>DFGN01000026.1 GCA_002371235.1 Candidatus Saccharibacteria bacterium UBA3749
TATGTAATAGCTTATGCTTATTTTTGTAACTACTAGCGTACCTTGGATTATGTTTTCCCAAAAAGTTCGAATCCCAGTTCCTGTATGTGTATTTCAGAATATGCATGGCAGCACTAACGGATAATCCTTTTTAGGTATCACACGCAGTTTAGCCGTGTATTCAGGGTGCTCCAGACACCAGTCTACAACCATGCAAAGTCGAGCAAGTATCTCTGGTCGCCCCTCACCAAATGAAAGAATTATTGAACCCGTCGAAAGGCGGTGTTTTTATTTGGCTGAGAGTAAGTAGCTTTTCTTAATGAGTTCAAATATTAGTCCGTTCGGTAAAGTCCCATCAAGCCAAATAGTGATCCAGTTGTTCTTATTCATGTGATAAGCAGGGAAGATATGGTCACTCGTTTCGGCGAAGTCATAAGTCTGATTTTTATCGAACTTGAGATTAATAACGTCGATTGCTTTATCTTCTTTTATCCCCAGGCTCTTGCTGGATATAGTTGCTACTAATGCAAACCATTTCTTGTTATTATCATGGCGGAAGACTGCGTAACCTGGATAGCGATCTGGCCATAAGAATTCTGGATTCGCTCCATATTCAGATTTAATATGTTTCACTACTATATTCGCTTGTCTTTTCTCGCTCATTTTTATTTCATGTCAATACTTATTGAGACATTTCCATCATCTAGGCTTGGCAAATTGTTAATATGTCCAATTTTTGAGTAGCTATAACTTGTGTCGAATGATTCATAGAAGATTACGAGACAGTTATCACCAAATAACATTACGTCACCGGCTTCGATATGCTTCGGGCTATAAGTATTTGTTGGTAGAGATTCATTTAAATATACATATTTTTCATTGCCATTTAAGTCATTCATTGAAAGATCTAGCGGTAATAGTTTTATTAAGGCTGAAGTCGTAGAGTTATTCTCTAAATCTATTCCAAGTTTCTTGTTGTTAATATTTATATAAACTTTATCCATAGTCATTTCCTCATTATCTATTGATTGATTTGTTTCGGGCGAAAGATTTGGATCTTTGTCTGATTCTTTATTATTCATCATGATTGTTGTAACGACAACTGAAACGATTATTGCAATCAAGATTGGAATAGAGATAGCTAGCTTTTTATTCATTTTAATCCTTTTACGGTTGCATTTACTATTTCTGCTAGCTTTTCTTTATCATCTACGTCTTCAACTAGAAACATTGGCTTGGCGCCGTCGTAGGGGATAGATTCTGACATTTTGTATTGTTCGTTTTCTGGAACAATCTTTACAAGCAAACGATCATCATAAATGCCGCCAAATAGGATACCGGCGGAATAAAGCAAGAATTCGCCCATCATTGGCCGACAAGTAATATCAGGCACTTCTGACAGTTGTTCTAAGATAAAATCGCAATATTCTTTGGTGCTTGCCATTTTATTTCTCGCAGTTCTTCTTATGTGCTTTGAGCTTCTTCATCGCCCAGTCGTAGTGGGAAGATAGACAACTCACGAAATATGAGCCGAGTACGGAACCACCAACCCAAGGATACATGCCTTTAGTGAATAGTTGTTCTTCGCTCAGGCTTTCGGCTAGTTTCATGACGTCTTTATGGGATTTTTCGAACATCTTTCTCGCGTCTTCGAGCGAAGTTTTTTGATGTTTCTTCCAGTATTCGACGTTCATATCGCCGTAAGTCTTCCAAGTGTATGGTTCCGGCAAGAATGGTGCGTTACCGCCTTTATTCAGATTAGTATCGACAAATTCTAGTAGCATTCGGTGCCATTCATATAGATGCACCCAAATATCGCGTAGATTCTTGTCGCGCCCCCAGTGGCGTTCTTTCTTCGATGGATCGTCGGAGAAGTCGAACTCGGTGTTCATTTCTTTCTCGTTCATTGAATCAGCCATTTCGATTAGCTTGGCGTAGTATTCCTCGCCAGCTTTTAATAAATCCTGTTTGTTACGTGGTCTTGGCATAAATAAGTCCTTGTTTACTACTTTAATTATATCATCGGGTGCAAGTACACCACTGATTATGATATAATTTAATTATGTACAAGGTAAACATGTTGCTTACAGAAGCTAATGGTAATCTTTCTGATAGTAGGGAGATAATTATAGATGCTGTTAAAACTGCTGAAGAATATGTATTTCCAAAATTTAAAATCAATTGGGATATCGATTTGCTAATAACTAACCGCTTGTATGATATTATTATTCCAGAAGACGGAGTCGGTGGACGCACTAGGACTTCTGACTTTATTGAATTTGCTGTCAATGAGGAAAAAGCAACTGAGAACTTGATTTCCGAAATGGTAGCTCACGAACTTTGTCATGCCGCTCGCTGGGGCAAGAATGACGAGTGGATTAATACGTTGTTTGATAGCATGATTAGCGAGGGTATTGCAACTTATCTAGAAGCTGAGTTTGTCAAAGACCGAGAAGAAAAAACAGTCTTTATCAAAACAATCCTTGAACGAACAGATGATGAGAACAAAAAGATTCTCGAAGAGCTTCGCGATCAATTAGAATCCAATTATTACGATTACAATACTATATTCTTCAATGGTAACGACAAACTACCACGTTGGTCGGGTTATTCACTTGGTTATTATTTAGTCAAAAAGTATCTCGAGAAAACTAATAAAAAAATCGAAGATGCTTTCGCAGATAAATATGCAGAATTCAAGATTGCTTTGTAAATGAAAAAGCACGGATATAAACCCGTGCTTTTTGTTGATCTCTGGTCCTTAGGCAAAGTAGTGTGGCATTTTCATGCTATCCGAATCGACGCCAACTGAATACTGAATGACTGGATGCGTATAATGCGCCGAATCGAACCCGAAGTTGATAGGTACAAGCCAAGGGCTGAATACGCGGACGACCTTAATATCCGATTTTCTATCGGACAGATCCACTGTTACAAGTTGCAGGTGCTCATTATAGAACCAATTAAGGTTCTCTACTACCATGCTCTCCTGAATGTAGCCTTCGGAGGTCACGTTCTTCCAGAGCCAATAGAGCTTATCGGCATTTTCTTTGAAGTAGTAGACCTTTCCGTGATCTGCTGGCGTAGAAACGCTAAACGGATCTGTTGGTGTCATATCCGGATAACGCAAGGCTAACAGAAGATTGTATTCCGCTTCCTGCGCAGACTTCAGAATCGCATCATCTACGGATTTTTTATCGATCGTAGCCGCTGCTCCGCTTACGAAACATGGATATTCATCGCCAACAATTACCGTCTCAAAGACCATTCCGAAATCACTTGGAATTTGAAGAACAATCAATTGGCGTTTTTGCTTCAAGAAGTGAGCAATGCGCTTTCTGACATGAATCGGGAGGATCCTTTCATCGACTCGATACGGAGATTCCTGAGAAAACCAGTTACACATCAACGCATCGCGTTCAATTAGTTCGATGACGGCTCGTCTCTTGGCTTCGTCAAAGTCAAAATGAGCCGCAATGCCAGACGAATTGCCATAGTAAATGCGGTTTTTGTCATCTTTCTGACCATAATAAACTAAATCTGACGGAACATAAATTTCAGAGCCGTCATAATTAGTCCCCAAGGTCCAGTTAATAACGAGATCGTTCGTAAAGAACTTCACTCCGCACTTTTTAGCTTGTTCTTCCGTGAGCGGAAAATACACTCTAGGATCGAGCCACTTACCCGGCACTCGGTTTGCACAGCCTCGGAAATCCACTCGTACCTGACTAGATTGGTAGCGTTCATAACCCTCAATAGTCGCCTTGAAAACGGCGTCCGCATAAGATGGACTAGTCGCTCCGGCATATTGAATATTACCATTTTCATCTAGATAGGTAGTCGTAGCTCCAAAGAATGAACCATCACTATCAAATACACGCGTCCATACGTCTCTAACTGGATAATCTACGCCAACATGCTTCTCAACGAAACGAATCTTATTAAACTGTTTCGTTTCAAAATCTGTTGGGTAGCCAACTGGAATTGCAAGTATAGGCCAAATACTACCTGAGAGCTCAAGCTCTTGCTTCAAAGGCTCATCCTGAACGCCGCCCATTTCGCAAGCACCGAGACCTTGCTCAGCACAATAGAGGCTAATGTTTTCGGCGACGTGACCTGCTTCGATCAGCGTCAAACGATAGCCACGATTGGCATACTTGTATGGCTGGCGCTCGAGATCTGCCGCAATGACGATTTGTACAGAAGAGCCAAAAGGCATTTCTTCTTGGTTAAAACAGTACTTCAGTTGCTCGACATCGACCTCGTCACTGAAGCAGACAAGACGATTTTGTTCGGCGTCATACTCGTAGTAACCAGGTTCAAGTCCATCTTGTGGTTTTTCGATTAGCACATAAATCCTAAGCGGATAGAGTGCTCCGCCGCTCGGCACCGAATGATCAGGAATCGAGTAGGCAAAGTGACAAATACTACCGATTTGGTTAGCTGTCATCTTTCTCCCTGAAAAAGAGCGACAAGAGCGTCGCTTTTCCCTGACCCAGAATAGCGCCGAAGATGTGTCGCAATCAAACTGGATAACCTCACCAGACTTAACCGGCAACCTTTCACTTTTAGTGTAGGCTTCGATCTCGTCTTGAGTGAGATTCGAGCTGATGGCGGACGGGTAGTTACTGATACGATGGAAATGCATGAACTGATGCCTTGAGTCAACGACAAGCTCCATATCCTCTAGCTCAACGAGAATTTCCATCACGTCATCTTTGGGCAAGCCAGAAGATTTAATAATAGAGGAAACAGTCGTGTATCCATTGCAGAGGCTCAAGATCTTCCAAACTTCATCAGCCATATCGTGGCTGATGTCGATCTGGTTCTCGCGGTGGAGGAATCTTATCCCTCCATTACAAGGAACCGCTGGAACCACTAGGATGGGGGTAAAATTGATATCCATCTAAAACACCTTCCTTTCTAAAGACTAATTTTTTTAAGGTCCCAGAGATAATTCTCCATTATATTATAACTTTTTTACAGAGTTTAGGCAAGAAAGAGGCCCGGAGTTTAGGCTCCGGGCCAGGGGCGAAGGTTTGGCATGTGTGAGGCCAAACATTCTTGTATATCTTATGTTTGGTGAGTGGTGGAATTACTTTCCGCCTCCGCCGCAGCCTCCGCCGCCGCCTCCGTTACAACCGGAGCCGCCACCGCAAGAGCCGCCGCCACCACCGCAGCCTCCGCCGCAACCAGAGCCGCATCCGGCCCCACCGCAGTTACCAGCCGCAGCAACATTCACATCGTAAGGCGTACGCTTAACATCAAGAAGCTTCTTCATAACGAGCCACCGTCCTTTCTTTAAAAATAGTGAATATATGGACAACAAGACAGTCTATCACGCTTCAGAGAAGCCACACATATGCGACAAACTGAGATGTTTGCCAACATAAGAAAATTACTAAAAATGTTCAACAATCTTTCACTTGTCTTGTTAGTACTATACCATGTTTCTCTAAATATGCAATATTTAGTATTAGGTTTTATTCTATTAATCATTGTTTTAAGCCTTTACGACTCCAGTTAAGCCATATACTCTTAAAAGTTCGAATCTCTTTGCCTGCAAAAGTATATCTCAGAACTCGCACGGCATTAGAATAGGGTAATCTTTTTTAGGTATAACCTTGATCTTAGCCGTGTATTCGGAGTGGTCGATACACCAGTCTACAATCATGCAAAGCCGAATAAGTATTTCTGGTCGTCCCTCACTTAATGGGGAAGCGTTCTGTTTTGGATTTCTTCAGCCATTTTCTTCTCGTCTTCTAACCACTTTGCCCTTATTTTTAACGAACTTGGATCATTGTTGTTATATACCCAATATTTACCTTTGTTTGTAAATCCAAGGCCCATTAAGTATGTAGCGGCTAAAATATCATCTGTATGAAATAACTTGCGAATTTCTTGTAAAGTCCATACATTTTTTCTTTCAATGACGTTGCGTATATCTTTCGGTGATTCGAAGCCGTTCTTTCTGGCTATTTTTATTGAGCTTCGTATATTAATTTTCTCAATTATTTTAAAGCTAAAATTTATTATTGTAATGATCGACTCAATAAAGCTAATACAGTCTTCTGCACTCCATTCTAACCCATTTCCACCAGCTGCGCCAAGTCCTTCTAAAAATTCTACCGTGATGTGCTTAATATTACCATCTATGATACCGCTAGCGTTTAATCTTCTAATTTCGCCGTAGGTCCAATCGTAATATACTAAGTCTTCCCATTTCAGTAGCCTAAGATTCCCATCCTGGTTTAACCCATAGTTGATGTTGAAGTTTGAATTCTGCAATTTAATAAGTATCGGCCACTTGCTATTAGAGTTTGTTATATACCTCGGCTCATTTTCGAGCTGCTTCAATAATTTTATGGCAATATCGCGTATTTTATCGGTTTCTTTAATGAATGTCTTGAAGGAGCATGCCTTTGTCCCATAAACTGTGTTATCGTCTGGGAAGATAATGGTTGTAGTGATTAATTCTTTGCTATTACTTTTCATATTTTTGCTGATTATTTATACTTGTAATGATTGTCAATCATCCAATGCCCCCTAATTCTAAACGCCGGGATAGTACCGCGAATAGCTTTATTGGTTGCAGATTGGAGATTAATGCCATTATTCTTGGCCCAGTCGGCAACTGGAATAATCTTCTTGGCTGTAAGCTTAGTAATACGGCGATACAGCGCTTCGATCAAGAGGCTCGCAAATAGTTCAGTTAGCTTATCTGCTTTGTTGTTTTTTGTATATTCGTCAAGAGCAGGGTAATATTCATCAAATTTCGATTTATTCGGGATAATAATTGGTGGCAAACCAAGCATGTCTAGTTGTTCGTTCGTAAGTAAACGCCCAATACGGCCATTGCCATCGCCAAAAGGATGAATGTTTTCGAACTCAGCATGGAGGTAGGCAATTTTCTCCAAGAAATATTCATCGTTATCAGAGTTATAATCTCTAACCAAATCATGCATAAAACCATTTACAAATTCTGGGTTAGCGCCGATATGTGTGCCAACACGTACCCACTCTTTACCGGAACGAAAACGACCAGCGATCTCGTCACGAATATTTGTAAGTAGGGTTTTGTGCAATTTTAAGATTAACTCTACAGAAATCTCTTTCTCTGGGTTATCCATTAGGTATTCGATGGCGCTGGCCAGGTTTTTGGCCTCGTAAATCTCGCGGATTTCATGATCAGTGCGGATTTGGTTACGGATCAAAATGTCTTCGGTGTCTTCAAGTGTAAGAGTAGAATTCTCAATAGCGTTTGAGTTATAAACCATTTCCGGAAGTTCGGAAATAGTAAGCTCTTTGATAGCTTCTTTATACTTGACGGCTAGCTTACGGTATTCTTCAGATAAGCCATTAATTCGATCTCTTGTAACTTGATTTATCATATCTTGATTATATCAAACTTTACGTTAAAAATCAAGGTTAGAGATAATTTTAAACGTAAAGTTGCAAAAGTTCGAATCTCTTTGCCTGCAAAAGTATACCTCAGAACTCGCAGGGCATCAGAATAGGATAGTCTTTCTTAGGTATAACCTTGATCTTGGCCGTGTATTCGGGGTGGTCAATACACCAGTCCACAACCATGCAAAGCCGAGCAACAATGTCTGGTCGCCCCTCACCATATGAAAATATTATTGAACTCGCCGAAAGGCTGTGTTTTTATTTGGCTGAGAGTAAGTAGCTTTTCTTAATGAGTTCAAATATTAGTCCTTTCGGTAAAGTCTCATCAAGCCAAATAGTGATCCAGTTGTTCTTATTCATGTGATAAGCTGGGAAGATATGGTCTATATTCGCTTGTCTTTTCTCGCTCATTTTTTATTCCACGTCAATACTTATTGAGATATTTCCATCATCTAGGCTTGGCAAA
>DFGN01000031.1 GCA_002371235.1 Candidatus Saccharibacteria bacterium UBA3749
ACAGACACAAGTGTCTGTTTTTTACTCACTGCGCTAGTTGGTCAAATTCGTCGAGGGAGGAGATGAGGAGATCGCGGGGTTTGTTGCCGTTCTGAGGACCAATTACGCCGATTTCTTCAAACCAGATGGCGAGTCCCGAAACGAAGCCGTGACCTTTACCAAGGTAGGTCTGGAGCATAGCAGTAGAGAATTTACCTTTACTTAGGGAGATCTCGACGGCTTTACGGACGATCGGATCTTGTGGGTCGAAGCGACGACCGAGTCCGTCCATTTCGCTGGGCCCGCTGGTCATACCCCTAATCGACACCTGTTGAGCGGTGACCTCGTCGTTATACTCCGGTGGTCGTTGACGCAAGAAATCGGTTACCCTGCTGATATCCTCGTCGGAGGCCCAGGCGCCCTGGATACGACGGGGCTTGCCCATCATTTCGGTGGTAAGAAGAAGCATGTCACCTTTGCCAAGAAGTTTTTCGGCGCCGCCTTGATCTAACATAATGCGCGAATCCATTTGAGAACCAACGGCAAAGGCGATACGGCCAGGAATGTTAGCCTTAATGAGGCCGGTAATAACCTTCACTTCTGGACGCTGAGTAGCAAGAACAAGATGGATACCAGCAGCACGGCCTTTCTGAGCAATACGGACAATGAGCATTTCAAGATCTTTGCCGGCCATCATCATAAGATCTGCCATTTCATCAATAACAATAACGATGTAGGGCATCTTGCCATCTTTGCCTGGGTCGCTTTCTTTGGCGGCTTTGGCGTTATAGTCGGCGATGTTCTTAACCTTCTCATCTGCCATGAGGGAGTATCTTCGTTCCATTTCGCCAACAGCCCATTTCATGGCACTGAGAGCTTTCTCGGTTTGAGTAATAATCGGAGTGAGGAGATGTGGGATATCCTGGTACTGCGCCATTTCGACTTGCTTTGGATCGACGATGATGAGTTTCATATCTGAAGGAGCGTTACGATAAAGAAGCGATGTAATAAGCGTATTGGTCATGACAGATTTACCTGAACCGGTGGTACCAGCAATGAGAAGGTGTGGCATTTTGGCAAGATTTGCGACTACAGCTTTACCAGAAATGTCTTTACCCACTGCGAAGGTAAGTGGGTCGGTGGATTTTTTCCATTCGCTGGATTCGAGAACACTTCTCAGACGGACGTCAGCTGAACGCGCATTTGGTATCTCAACACCAACCGAGCGCGTGCCAGGAATAGGAGCTTCGATACGAATCTTGTCTACCGCAAGATTAAGAGCGAGCTCTTTATCGCGTGCTAAAATTTTGGATAGGTTTACGCCTGCTGGGGGCTTCATGGTGTACTGAGTAACGCGTGGGCCAACATTGGCACCTTCCATTTCGACATCTATACCAAACTCGGCGAGAGTAGACTTGATAATATAGGCATTTTGTTGGATGTTGCCAGCATCGGCGGGAGACTGCTTCTTTTCTAGCAAATCGACTGTAGGCATCTTCCAATCAGGATCTGAAACCGCCACGAGCGCAGTGGGTTCTTTGATGGGTTCTGATTTGGCCTGAGCTTTGATGTCATTTTTGTGGAGTAGGCGACCGGCTGAGCGACTGACCGCGGGTTCGGGCTGACCGAGGCCGACGCCGGAATTGACTTTGATTTCGAGCTGGCCAAGTTTCTTGCCGGATGCAGTTGAATCACTATGGCTAAGAGATTTTTTGGACTTGACTAGATTCTTGGTACCTTTGAACATGGTAATTGGTGAGACTTGAATGATAAAGGCTGTGGTAATAAATATTAGAACAAGATAAATGAATATGACGACACCCTGGTTGAGGACGTTGGTGAATAGACCGTTCAACCATTGGCCAACACTACCGCCATTACCCCAAATTGCGGCGATACCAGAAATCCAAATTACCATCAAGATGCTTGCAATGTAAACCACCGCAGCGATACGATTGTTTTCACTACGAAAAATCTTCACCGCAAGGTATACAAGAAGTGCGGGGACAAAAAAGGCCGCATAACCGACGGTGTTAATAAAAAATTGGTGGACAGTGTTTAGAACCGTGCCACCTTGCCCAAACCAGGTGATAACGAAAAAGAGGGCTAGCGCTATCATAAGAACGGCAAAAGTTTGATGCCAAAAACCACCAGGAAGCTCGTGCTCAATTGGAGCTTCTTTGGTGCGACTACGAGAGCGGCTCGAGCGTCTTTTGGAAGTTTTTCTTTTTCTTGATGCCATATGTATATATTATAGCACACTTTTCGGAAAAGCACAAGGGGTATCCCTTAGATTGTTATTTGCATATTTTAGTCGAACAAATTCTATAAAAGCTCCTTTTATTTATTATAGCGTGCTGCATCAATTGCCCAGAGTTTTGATTTTATTAAAGTCTATCTTCTCTACTGCTTCGCGGAGAGCTTTTTCGGAGCCATAATGCGTGCGCCTTTCTGGTGCATCGGACAACATGTGCTGCGCATATGGGAAGCTTACTGCTCGTTCGAGCACCCCGCCTAGCTTGCCGGTTCCACAAAGTACCTCCGCTTTTCGGACCATTTTGGCTGGCACCTCAAGCGCCTTCTGCATTTCTTCTGGAAAGAAAGTTAATGAAAACAAATCTGCATCCTCCTCCCCCGCTAATCTTCCGTATGCGATTGAAGTATTCCCCTCGATCCACAACCGACTATCAAGCTTTCGCATTTTTGCGCCTTCTAAACTCATTTCACATCTCGCATATTTTTCACGAGTCTCGTCCATCATATCGCACACGAAGTCCCCTTCACAGGTCGTCATCATAACTGCTCCCGTGACGTCTGGCGATTTCAATCCATGCTTCGCGTCATAGGATATAGTGTCACTGATGTAATCACAAATAATCCACGAGAGTAGCCCCGTCTCTGCATTCTCCGCCACGAGATAAAACTCCGTCCTCGCGCCCCAGAAAACGCTCGAATGTACCCGAAACATTGTTACGATGCCGTAATATTTAGGAGTGTCACCTTCGAAGATTGCTGATTTGGCTGGCACAAAGCCTGCTGGGAGGAATTTTTGCATTTTTTCTGGTTCGGTAATCTCGTAAAACATAAATGAACAGTATGGCTCCACTACGAACGGCATTTTATCTGCTTTCTTGGTTGCCGAAGAGACGATTTTGCGTTGCATCCATACCGGAAGTTTTCGCAGCTTTGTCTGCATATAAGTTACTTTTCCGACCTCCATCGGATTCACTAATCTCTCTACACCTTTTGCATATTCTAAAACATTCATAGACTCATCCCTTTCGTTTCTTTCTAAACAGTTTTGCAAGGTGTCCTGCGTAGCTTGCTTTTTCACCAATGTTTATTGCGTTGCCTAGTCCTGGGACTCTGCGGACCTCATCGTAGGCCTTCTGGTGTACTGCTGCCCTAGTCGGCACTACATTTCTTAAAGCTTGTTCCGCTGCGCTTTGCATTACTCCCACCGCCGCTCCTTTTGCGGCATTCTGTGCGGCTCCCTTTGTTGCGATTTCCGTGAACAAATCTAAGTATTTTTGATTCAGTGGGCTGGCCTGAAAGGCCGCTTCAAACTCCCCGGCATCTTTGCAGTTATCTCCCAATTTGTCTATTTCGATAAATAACGCATCGATCTTTTTCTGCATAGCTTCGTTTATTTCGAAACTGGCAGAAAAAGCATTTTTTCGCGCGTCTATGCTTTGTTTAATCATTTTGTCCATAATTAGTATTATATCATTATAAGAAACCGAGCAAAATCCTGTCAATTCTGACAATAGAAAACGGTCAGATACTTTCTGCGGCTAGGCATAATTAAGTAGGTACTAACAGTTTACCAAGAAAATATACGGCAGAGTCTAAGCAGATTCAATTACGAGAGGTAGTTGACTCAAAATGATATAATTGGATTAGTAAACAAGGATTTGTATTATGGAACGAAAAATCTGTCAAAGCTGCGCAATGCCATTAACTTCGGAAGATATGTATGCTACCGAAAAAGACGGGAGTATCAACAAAGATTATTGCAAATGGTGTTATAAAGATGGAGAGTTTCTTGATAAATGCTCAATGGAAGAATTTATAGAGAAATGTTCCCAATTTGGCGAGCAGGCCGGCATGACAAATGAGCAAATGAAAGAATATTGTACGAAAGTTTTCCCAACTTTAAAGCGATGGAAAAAGGTCTAGACTTTCGCAATCGACTTGCCTCACTTGCCGATGATGAGTATCGCGTATTCTCCATGAGCGGCATTCCTTGTGACCGCCCTTTTCTTGGAGTACGTATCCCAGAAATCAGAAAGCTCGTCATGAAAATCCCCCCGACAGATTTTTCGGAACTTCTAGAGTTCACGCCTGTTGCTGTTGAAGAAGTCATCGCCCGTGGTTTTCTCATCGCGCGTCTGTCATACATAGAGATGCTTAAGTACTTCGATTCTCAAATTGGTTACCTCGACAACTGGTGTACTGTAGATACCTTCTGCGCTTCGCTTCGCAAAACCATCAAAAAACACAGATCCGAATTTCTTGACGCTAAAATCGAACCGCTTTTACAAAGCCAGGACGAATTTGCTGTTCGCGCCGGCCTTGTTTGTCTGCTTGATTTTTATGTTGACTTTGATCATCTCTTTCTCATTTTTGATCGTATCGAATCTTTAAAAAACCGCGACGAGTACTATATCAAAATGGCCATTGCCTGGCTCCTTGCCGAATGCTTCATCAAATATCCCGATGAAACTTTGGGTTATCTAAAACAGTCCAATCTTGAAAAATGGACGTTCAACAAAGCCCTGTCCAAAATTTGTGATTCTTATCGTGTTCCTTCTGAGACCAAACAGCAAATCAAACTACTCCGCAAAAAATAATCCGAAATAGAAAAATCGCCAAACCGGGTGATTTAATTCAAACTGGCTGGGATGGCAGGATTCTTATTTTTGCTTCGCAAAAATAATTCGTCGGGCGTCGGCTCAAAAAATCCTAAATGAATTTAGGATTTTTACTCGCCTCCTACGACGAGCGAACCTACGGTTCTCATCCTGCCCTTCCAAAATCAGAATCAAAATAAGACTCCTTCGGAGTCTTCTTCTGATTCTGGCTGGGATGGCAGGATTCGAACCTACGAATGACGGGACCAAAACCCGTTGCCTTACCACTTGGCGACATCCCAACTTGTTCTTATATTATCACATAAATGATATAATTAAAAGATGGTAAGGATAATTGCAGGTGGAAAGAAAAACATCACTTGGTGTCAGGAAGCTTGCCGCGAATACGAAAAAAGGCTGCGAAAGCCGTTTGATATTCGTTGGGAATTCGTCGACGAAGATAAACTTATAAAAAAACTGGACAAATGGCCATTCACTGGACAGGATTATGTGATTTGTTGCGATGAACGAGGCGAAAATATATCATCAAATGAATTTTGCCAGAGGATGAATGACGCGTTTTCTGCGTCCAAGGATGTAATTGTTCTAATTGGCGGACCTTATGGGTTCAATGATGAAATAAGACGTAGAGCGGATTTCGTATGGAGTTTCTCGAAGTTAGTTTTTCCTCACATGATTGCGAGGTTGATGGTAGTTGAGCAGGTTTACCGAGCACAAGAAATCACCAAAGGAAGTCATTATCACCACGAGTAATATTCGTTTGGTGAGATATTTACACAAGTATGCTGTTTTGATTTTTTTAAAAAAACAATAAGCGTCTAGAATAGTCGAACACGAGAAAAACCGCCCCCGATGTTCTGGGGACGGTCCGTGGGTTAATTGGCTATTACTGAGCGGCTGAACGCTCGCGTACCGCTATGAAGGCCTGTTCCAGCTCTTCGCTGTCGCAGATCAGCTCAAACTTTTCGGTTCTCGCCAACACCATCAGCAGTCTTGCAAGCGTAGTCACTTCACGGACGCGAAGATCCTGGCACTCGTCCAAATCCGCAATTTTCGTCTTCAACTCCTGGTATCCGCTATCGTCAATGACGAAGTTAGGATCTTCAGGAGCCTCAATACTTCCGTCGCTGCCGACCAGAATGGTTACGATGCTGAGTTCGTCGATTTCTCTACCGATCTCTGCAAGTTTCTCATTCTGGACTTCAATTTGGCTTTTGGCCTTTTTAATGTCAGCATCGAGATTTGAAACTTTTTCGGTACCTTCCTGAACCTGTTCCTTCATTTTCATGATCTCACGGTAGTACCCATCGATCTGTTTCTTGATCTCTTTGCATTCTTCAAAGACCTCGTGCCGTGCTCTTTCAAGTTCTGCGATGTCCTCCTCCAGTTCGTTAATGTTCTGAAGAATTTCATCCTTCTTCCTGTTGAGCATGTCTAACTTTTCGGGTTTAGGGGTTCCCTCCTCTACACTTATTTCCGTAAGGCCGTCAGTGTTCGGAAGATCAGGGCGTTTACGCTGTTTCGCCTTTTCTTTGTTCTTTTCGAACCTCACCTGGTTCCTTTCCAGCTCGCCAATGTCTTCGGCTGCCTGTTTCGGGTTTTTGAAGATTGTTACAATTGCATCCTTCAATTCTTCCACAGACATTTCGCTTTCCTCGGCAAGCTGTTCAATCCCCTTGTGATACTTAAGAGCAAGCTTGATTTTTTTAACGTTGATTCCCATTTTTACCCCCTATTCCTGAGCAATCAGCGCATTGACTGACTCGCTCAATTCGAAAAGATCCTTCTCCAGCTTGTCGAATATCTCATCGATGCTGCTAGATTCCGGACTGGTTTTGGCTACTTCGAGTTCCTTGTTGATGGCTCCGCCAGCTTTTTTGCCTTTGGTACCGTCGAGCAATTCTTCCCGTTCGAGCCCGTGACGCTCAGCTATTGTACCCAGAAGTGAATAAACCGTCGAGACAGAAACACCCGCCGCTTCGGCTATCTCCCGGATGCAATAGCCTTCTTCATGCATGCGCATGAAGTTTTTGACTACCCACTTGCCTTTAATTTCCGCCATATTCAACCACCTCCTTAGTGTAGCGAAAATATAGACTATATTGGATAATAGTATATTTTTGTAAATTTGTCAAGTATCTTGTCTTATTTTGTTTTAAGAGTGTAGAATGTGGTATAATTCTAGGGATGAAAATACTCGGAATTGAAACTAGTTGTGACGAGACGGCGGCAGCCGTAGTTGAGGATGGCACTAAAATCCTATCAAACGTGGTTGTGTCACAGATCGATATTTTTGCTGAATATGGTGGTGTAATTCCAGAGGTCGCTGCCAGAAGTCATCTCGAGGCAATACTTCCCGTTGTTGATAAAGCACTTAGTGATGCTTCGTGCTCTTGGGACGAAATTGATGCAATCGCCGTGACGCATGCGCCAGGGCTTCTTGGTTCTCTTCTGATTGGCACACTGACAGCAAGAACGCTTGCCATTCTCCACAATAAGCCACTCTATGCTGTACATCATCTAAAATCACATGTGTATGCGAATTGGTTAACGACCAATACCAATCAGAATGAGTCCACGTTGGCTCACTCTTCTAAAAATGCGGACGCTTCTTTGAATGACATTATTAACCACCCCACATTCCCACTTTTAGCCTTAGTTGTGTCGGGTGGACACACACAGATATTGTATATGCGGGGACATAATCAATTTGAGATAATCGGCACGACAAGAGATGACGCGATTGGTGAATGCTTTGACAAGGTGGCTAAAATTCTTGGTTTGCCATATCCGGGTGGGCCATCAATTACAAAAGCGGCTACTGGTAATCCGTTACGATATCGTTTTCCACACCCAAAGGTGGATGGATATGATTTTTCATTCTCTGGGCTCAAAACAGCAGTTCTAAGAGAAGTACAAAAAGCGGTTAATGTGCCTATTTCCTACCCCTCACACCAACTGGCCGATTTGTTGACACCAGAACAGGTGGCCGATTTCGCCGCTTCTTTTCAGCGGACAGCCGTGGAGATTTTGTGTGAAAAAATCAGTTCCGCAATGTGCAATTATCCAGATATCCAGTCCGTAGTCGTCGCCGGTGGCGTTTCCGCCAATCAGAAACTACGTGAGGCATTGCCGGAAGCTTATTTTCCCGCTCCGGTATTATCGGGCGATAATGGAGCCATGGTGGGCGCAGCTTGTTACTACGAAATTTTGTCGGGCGTAAAACCAGTGGACCCATATAAGCTAAATATTTATCCAAGAATTTCGATTGAAAAATAAAACTATATACTATAGGTCAATCCGTTAAAGATGGTGCTTAGTTAAATGTCGTCCTGGTCAAAGATGCGAGTGGAGAGCTTATGCATGAAAGATTTTAGTAGCTCAAATACGACGACCGAGGAGCCGATGGCAATAAGGGTTGCTATGAGTCCGTTTGGACTGAGGAAAACAAAATCGAAGAATTCGTGAAAAAACGGGATAAGGAAAGCGCTTGCCATAATTCCGACAATAGTAAAGAGGAGCCCGGCGCGTAGAGGATTAAGCGGTTTTGAAATCCAATAAATAAGAATGAGGTCAATAGTGAAAGTAACAAATATAGCCGTAGTGGCAAGATCATAATGTGGGAAGATACCATAATGGGCCAGTAGGGAGATGGTGAGCATAGCGATTGAGATAGTGAGGCCAACTGGTAAAGAATACTCTATGATATTGCGAGTAAAACGATTTTTGATGCGGTCGGTATTATGTTCGAGCGAGAGAATGAGGCCGGGAAAGCCGATACAGGCGAAGTTAAGAAGCGACATTTCGACCGGAGAAGAAAATGGATATTTGATGGGAACAAAGATAAAAACCACAGCAAGAATACTTGCATAGATTGTCTTGGCGAGGAATAAGGCAGTAGAACGCTCAAGATTATTGATAGATTGACGACCTTCGGCGATAATTGAAGGAACAGCCGCAAAATCTGACTTTAATAGCACAAGTTTGGCAGAGCGTCGCGCGGCATCAGAACCCTCACCAATCGCAATGCTACAGTCCGCCTCCTTCATGGCTAGAATGTCGTTCACGCCATCACCGGTCATAGCTACGGTTCTTCCCTGTTTTTTAAGTGCAGCGATGAGGCCTTTTTTCTCCACTGGAGTAACACGAGTAAAAACATTGTATTCACTTACAAGTTTGTCGTAATCATGAGTTGACTCGGAGGAAAGATTGAAGCCTTTGATATCTTTGACGCCAACGTGAGAAGCAATGGATGATACGGCTTTCAAATCGTCGCCTGAAATAATTCTGATGTCGATATTATTCTTGTAAAAATAATCAATGATTTGTTTGGCGTCTGGACGAACTTCGTCTTCAAGATGAATATAGCCGAGAAGTGTATCTTTGGTGGATGAGAATGCAAGATCGTCTGCTGGAGTAGTGCTGCCGCTGTGTGGGATGGTGTTTGACTCGTGACGATTGTTTGCTTCTGGCAATATCTCTTTCTTGACGACGGCGAGGGTGCGAAAATTGGCGGCCGCTAAGTTCACAGTTTCAATAATGCTCGCGTCACTAGTGATAAATTCAACTGCTCCGAGAAGGTAAGTGGCAGATTCGGTTTTTATGCCGGAACATTTTCTTTCTGAGGAGAAGTTTATAATTTCGGTAATGCCACTTATTTCTTCAAATTTGGCCTGTTTTAGAAACTTTTGTTTTAACGTGCTTATAGTGGCATTGTCAGTGGTTTGATGCGTTAAGATCGAGGCTAGAACGCGCTCGAACGACTTTTTTGTGGCAGTATAATCATGGACAGTCATCCTGCCA
Organism: Candidatus Saccharibacteria bacterium UBA3749; assembly: GCA_002371235.1. Lineage (GTDB taxonomy): Bacteria > Patescibacteriota > Saccharimonadia > Saccharimonadales > Saccharimonadaceae > Nanosyncoccus. The sequence continues at coordinate 9,657 of DFGN01000031.1, forward strand.
GTCGTGATGGTACCGGTTTTGTCAAGAGCTATAGTATCTACCCTGGCTAACGTTTCGATAGAATAAAGATCCTGGACTAAGACACTTTTCTTGCTCAACCTGATCGTGGCAAGAGCAAGCACCGAACTAGTTAGTAGTATTAAACCTTCTGGAATCATGTTAATAAGCGATGCCACCGTACTGGTAACAGCCGTCGTCGTATCGTTGCCCTCAACACGAAAACGACTCCAGAGAACCAATACACCAATCGGAATTAGCGCAATACTGATATACTTCACGATGTTATTCATAAGTTTGAACAATTTTGAGTCAGCTGTTTTTATAGTATGGGCGGATATTTCAAGTTTACTAAGTTCCGTATTCTTGCCAACTGCTGTGACTTCGGCCTTACACGCGCCGGAAACAACGAAGGAGCCAGAGATTAATTTATCACCAGGTTGTTTTACAATACTCTCCTGCTCACCCGTAATGAACGATTCGTTTACCTCAACAGTTCCTTCTCTTATCTTGCTATCAACGATTATTTGATCACCGAGAGAGTACACTATTAAATCATCTTCGACGATGTCCGACTGGTCAATTTGAATTGTTTTGCCATCCCGAATGACAGTTGGTCGCTGTTCAGAAATTAGACGCATCTTATCAACAGTACGTTTAGCGCGAATTTCATTGATGATACTTATAAGGGTATTTGCGATAGCGATAAGAACAAATAGTAGATTCTTATATTCTCCAACCATAATAATCATGATGGCGAGAATTAGATTAACAAGGTTAAAAATCGTCAATGTATTTTTTAGGATAATGCTGACCGTAGTATTGCCGGTTTTCTTTAGAACTCGGTTTATTTTACCAGCAGCAATTCTGGCTTGGACTTGTTTTGTGCTAAGACCTGATAGATTCATATTACGATTGTAACATAATTATATTGTTGTTACCCTAATGTTAGTACTAGCTTATGCAATTTCTACTAATTCATACTGACAGGAACCAAGTCCAAGAGACTCGGCATAGGGCAGTATAGCGCGACCTTCGCGATCATCGATCCACTTTTGTAGCTCCTTGGCTCCAGGCTCATTTGAGGCCCAAATTGCATCAATGAAAGCTTGATCATTTGCTACTGGGTCGATTGACGCAAAAATGCCAATGTCTGACATGACTGGGTCTCCCTGATCAGAAGCACAATCGCATAATAATGATATAGCATTTGCCACCGTAATATAGGCAATTGGTTTACCTTGTTCTTTCAGATAATCCGCTACCGCTGTGGCGGCTTCCGCCATTGATTCGATAAAATCGATTTGTTGGTGCTTAGAAAGCCAACAGAGACGTGGGCTGGTAGTCTTACCAACAGAGTGAATATAGGCTTTCCCTTTTCTTGAGGCAATACCTATGGATTGGTTTTTCAAATTAGCGCCAAAGCCGCCCATGATATGGCCTTTGCCGTGGGCGAGATTCAAAATTGAGTCATAATTATCAAAATTCTTGCCAATTAAATCGTATTTGAGGTGTTTGCCCTTATTAACTGGAATTTTGATTTCGCCTTCCGCGTCCATAATGTCCACGTCTGCGATGCTGGTAAAACCATGTTCTCTAGCTGTTTCCAGGTGTTCTTTGGCGTTATTGCGCGTACCACCATATGCAGTGTTGCATTCAATAATGGTGCCATGTAACTTCTTTACTAGTGGACCAATTAATGATGCTTTAAGATAGCCTTTAGATCCGGTTTCTCCGGTGGAAACCTTAATTCCAACTTTTCCGCCAAGGTCAATGCCTAAGGCCTCGTAAATATTGACTAGGCTTTCCGGAGTGATAATCTTAGTGAAGTATACTTTACTTTTCATTCTTTCCTTTCTCTTATCGAATTTGGTATTATTTTCGTCTAATGAACTGGTTTAGTTTTCTAGTTAGCTGATAGATACGATATTTCATGGGATTCACTATTAGATCGTAGGTTCCAGCATGGCGAACTTCGGTACCAGCAAATGTTTTCTTGAATTCCGTAAACCCTCTCCAGGGATGGTCGGCCGGAGCATCATCTGGAGCAATACCCCAAAAATCGAATCTTTTTAGGCCCTTTTTGCTAGCATCGAGAATTAACTGAATGGTTAGTATGCCGGTAGCGTGTAATTTTCGACCGAGATCAGATTGAGCTCCCTGTAAATTATAGCGCGTCTTTTTATCATCAAATACCAATCCTGCAGCAATTACCTCTGTTTTATCGGTTGTTCCATCATGGTATTTAACGTAATAGATGGTCGAGAAGGACTGACTTGCTTCTGTCTTTAAATAATTATAGGAAAAGGTATTAATCTTCTTAGCATCGGCTAGGTTTTTTTGTAAATCGACTAAATACTTAATGTCCTCGGGGTTGTGACTCTCTATGACTTCGATTCCCTTCTTCTCTGCTGCTTTATAATAACGGAGAAGTCTTGATGGTAGCCTTGATTTTAGTTCTTCTTCTGTACCAGTTAAGTCTAGTACCCACGTCTCTTTAGGATTAAGGTCTTTGGATTTGACGGCATTCTCGGGCAAGTATTCTTTAAATTCTTCTTGAGTAGGTTCAATTCTAGCAAAGACCAACTTGGTTGTCTTTGCATAATTCAACACAGAATCAATGGCAAGCTCAAAGGTGTCTTTGTCTATAGCGCAAGGACCGTATGGACAATAGAGGTAATTCCCTATTGGGGTTTTCTTAATAATGCCTAAATATTGATATTTGTCATTACATACAAATACAGTTCGTTCTTCTAGGTCGTCTTGGAGTTTTTGCCATTCTTTAGTTTGTGTAATTAGTATATCCATAAATTCATTTTATCATATTGACTTGTGAATTTTATTGACAAATCCGCAGTTATATTTTATATAATCAAAAACTTGCCGATTTTTGCCATTTCGGTTCATTCTATTGAATTGTTCCCTGTTTTAGCACGTAGAGTGTGGAGATTCTAATTAACGTTCACGGTTGCTAAAACTACCTCCAACTGCGGCGGACCGTAGTTGTTAGTTTGATTTTAGCGGAAGCTATTTTGTTTGTCAAGTACGGTTGCTAGCCGTTTTGGTTGCTAGTTATACTCTGGTTGTCCCTCTTTTATGCTTGTGCTTTGGTGGAAAAATAATGGGGAATTGTGGTGCAAATCTCCTATTATGGTAAAATTATGGTATGGCCTATATTCGAAAGTTTAAAACAACTTCTGGTGCAACCGGTGTACAAGTATGCTACAAACAGGGAACTAAGGTTGTTCGAACCATACATGTGGGCTCAGCTTCTTCAGAGTTGGCACTGAGTAAGCTACTCAAAAAAGCACGGGGAATTATCGATGGTAATAATACTCCGTTATTCGATCTTAAGAAATATGAAAAAAAATAGCGCTCTTAGAGGCGCTATTTTTTTGCTACTTAATGTAGTGTAGTTGGTCTTTTAGCCTTGCAATTAAAGATTCTTTTTCATTGATTTGATCACGAGTTTCTTTGACTAAGTGAGCAGGAGCTTTCTCCACATAATTTGGATTCATGAGACGCGCATTCAGGGAATTAAGCTCACGCCCAATTAGTAGGATGCGCTCCGTTAAGGCTTCTTTGTATTTAATCACTATTTCCTCAGGGACATCAAGATATAATTCATGATTTGCTAGAGCTAACCTAAGGCCACGTGGGGAACCGTTTAGGTTGTTGACATCTGGAACCTTGGCTAAGGTTTTAATCAATAGTTTGTTGTCTTGGACGATGCTGTCATTATCATATAATAGACCGTAGGATTTCTTCTTATTGGCGCCTGAAAGGAGCTGCATGGTGGTCCTGGTTTCGGTGACGATAGCCTTTATGTTCTCAAAGTTCTCGGCGCTTATTGGGTCAAATTTGAGCCTAGAAGGCCATTTAGCAGAAGCAATAAAGCCAGTCGTCCAGGAGAGATTCTGCCAGATTGTTTCTGTTACAAATGGTGCAAATGGATGCAACGCGATAAGAAGGCTCTCAAGAGTAATCTTCAGTAAGTTGACGTTCTTGTAGATTTTCTGGCTCTCAAGGAACCAGTCAGCATATTTATCCCAAATGGTTTGATATAGCACTTCGACTGCTTCTGAAAAGCGATAAGCTTTCATGTTTTTGTCTATCTGATCTAAGCATTCATTTATCTCACGACAGATCCAGTCTTCACCCATGTTGTCGGTCGAATATGTTTCAGGTGCTTCTTTATCGTTCTCGTCCACAACGGACTGAATGAAGCGAGCGATATTCCATAATTTGTTACAAAGATTGCGACCTGAGATGACAGAGTTCTCGCTAAAGGCTTGATTCATGCCAGCCGAACGGCCACGCAAAATCCCAAGACGAAACGCGTCGGAACCATATCTGACAATTAGTTCCATCGGGTTAATCACATTTCCTTTGGATTTACTCATCTTCTGGCCATGTTCGTCAAGAACGAGGCCGTGTAAATACACTTCCTTAAATGGCACTTCACCAGTAACATAAAGGCCAACCATAATCATACGCGCTACCCAGGCAAAGAGAATATCGGCGGCGGTTTCCATAACACTTAATGGATAGTAGGGGTTAAAGTTGCCTGAAGTCCAGTCCGTACAGACAATTGGCCAGTGACTAGATGAAAACCAGGTATCGAAGGTATCTTCGTCACGTACATATTTAACGCCACCTTTTTCGATTTCACTGAGGTTGGTGCGACGATCAAAAATCCAATCTGGTTCATCCGTTGCCTCTGGGTCGACCCTTCTAAACATCGGGATAGCAATGCCCCATGGAATCTGGCGTGAAATGTTCCAATCTTTAAGGCCTCTGAGGTAATTAATTAGTATCTTTTGTTTGCTTTCTGGATAGAATTTTATTTCGCCAGCCTCAAGGTGAGAAATTGCAACGCTGGCCAATTTTTCAACGTCAACAAACCACTGCTCTTTAAGAGTTGGTTCCAAAACTGTACCACATTTGTAGCAATGAGCGACTGAATGATTAATCTTGTGTTCATCTTTCAAAAGACCCTGATTCTTTAAATCTTCGAGGACTAGTTTGCGGCATTCTGCGGTGCTTAGGCCATCGTATTTTTCTGGCACGTTAATCATTTTGCCAGATTCAGAGATTACTTGAATGCGTTCAAGGTTATGTCTGCTACCAACTTCAAAATCGTCAAAATCATGCGCAGGGGTAATTTTTACTACACCAGTACCATACTCTGGGTCGGCGTGTTCATCGGCGATAATAGGAATCGTGCGATCAGTAAGTGGCAACTTAACTTTCTTACCAACAAGTCTCTGATAACGTTTGTCGTCTGGATTGACAGCAACGGCGGTATCACCAAATAAGGTCTCGGGGCGAGTAGTAGAGACGATGAGTGATTCTTTGGAATCAACGAGCTTATACTCAATGTCCCAAAGAGAACCTGGCTCATCTTTGTGCTCAACCTCTATGTCGGCGAAAGCTGTCTGGTGCTTAGGGCAAAAGTTGACGAGTTTCTTACCTCGATAAATCATACCGTCATTCCACATTTTCTCAAAGGTGGTGTAGACACGGTCAACAACATTCTCATCGAGCGTAAAAGTCAAATCATCCCAAGCGCACGATGCACCGAGAGCACGAAGTTGTAATTCCATGTTGCCGCGCTGCTCAGCAACAAAATCCCAAACCCTTGCATAGAGCTCGTCGCGCGAATATTCAAAACGACTATGACCCTGCTGTTCGAGGTTACGTTCATAGACCACCCAAGTCTCGAAACCAGCATGATCTGCACCCGGAATATACCATGACGGTAAACCTTTCAATCTGTAGTAACGAGTTAAAGAATCTTCAATAGCAACCGTGAGACCATGACCAATATGCAAATTCCCGTTGGCATTCGGTGGTGGCATGACAATTGAGAATTTCGGGGCCGCTCCATAGGTTTCCACCCTATCATCGACGCCGTTCCTATTATCATCAATAGGTTTAGTGTTTAGCTTGGGATTAAAGATACCAGATGCCTCCCACGCGGCGTAGATGTCCGCCTCGTACTCGCCTGGTTCATAACTGCTTGCAAATTTCATGTTATGATTATATCACATATTTAATCTTTAGACTTTGGTAGCAAGCTATAAACTAGAACGCTATGCAGATAGTGCTAGTTTCGCACGGATTTCTTCAAATTCTTCTGGCGATAATTCTAGAGTGCGACCGTACTGCCAAGTCTCATCGAGGGGAAGTAGGTGGACATGCGCATGTGGAACATCGGTGCCAACAACTTTCCAGATAATCCTTGTACCTAATACTTGTTCAAAATGCTTTGACAGCTTTTTAACCGTGGACATCAGGGCTAAGTAGTCTTTATCTTCGAGATCATAAATCCTATCCACTTCTATCTTGGGTATTACAAGAGTATGGCCTCTGGTCTCTGGGTGAATATCCAGGAAGGCAAGAGTCTTATCGTCTTCGTAAATCTTGTAGCATGGAATCTCTCCGCGAATAATTTGTGTAAATACACTAGACATGGTGTTTTCTCCTTGTAATTAGATAATAAATAGAGACAAATATCATTGCAAAAACTATTCCGCCAAGAACGTCAGACCACCAATGCATTCCCGACAGAATTCTACCGGCACAGATCAAGACAGACAATACTAACATGGCTAAATCTAAGGATGTCCAGGCGAGTCTTGATTTGACATAATAGGGAAGGTTTAAAGCAATTAAGGAAAAAATCGTTAGCGCTACCATAACGTGCGTAGAAGGGAAGGAAGCTTCACCCGAGCCGTTGGGACGAACGTTTAAGACTATGAGTTTATCAAATACTATATATATAATGACCATCAAGGCTAACGGTAGAATCATCCAAAGGAGTCGATGATCAACTTTGAACAGTGATTTTCGCGTAAACAATTGATATAGGCCCAATATGACAAACACTCCTAAAAGCGCAAATGATGCAATGAGAATAATGTCAGAAATTAAATCCCAATTCATACTACATATTATATCACACCAGTTGAACCAACGGTTCGCATCCTGTCGGAATTATGAAAATAAATAAAGACTCCTTCAGAGTCTTTCTTTATTTTCATGGTACGCCCGACAGGATTTGAACCTACGACCTTTTGCTCCGCAAGCAAACGCTCTATCCAGCTGAGCTACGGGCGCACATTGTTGATGGTTTACTCTTAGACCTTTAGGGTCTTTGAGTAAATATGTGGATGTTTTGAATTATCTCGACATCCACCTAGAAATTAAATGAGCATCACCTATTACCGGTGACTATTTTATTATAACATATTTTTGAGATTATGCTGAGAGATTTTTCTGGAGTTTTCTAGGTTTTATAGGTTGTTTTGGGGATGATATGGTATAATTATAGATGGAAGCGTGGCCGAGTGGTTGAAGGCGCACGACTCGAAATCGTGTGGGCGGGTGACCGTCTCGAAGGTTCGAATCCTTTCGCTTCCGCCATATTTGCAAGCTTAGGTTTGTAATTGGTTGGCTAATCTGAGGGAAGTACGAGAAGTGTTTAATTACTTCACTTCCACTATGGAGAGAATTATGGAAAAAGACCAGAAACTTAAAACACCTAAATCAAGTAGCAAAATTAAAAAGCGTGCCCAAATAATTAAAGCAAAGCTTTTAAAATCTTATTACGGCAACCCTGCCAAGGATATGAAGCTGATTGCCGTTACTGGCACTACTGGCAAAGTGACAGTAGCTCATTTTGTGCACGAAATACTACGTTCTGCCAATGAGCAGGTCGCAGTTCTTGCTTCGGATAAGCCATTCAAAATAAGTTTGTTACATAAATTTTTGTCCGATGCGTGGAAAGCTGGTGCAAACTATGTGATTGTGACTGTTCCAGCTGAGAGTTTACGTGATAATATTTTCTACGGTTTACCAATTAGTGTGGCCGCGATGACAAATTTCTTGACTACAGATCTCGATGATATGACACCCAAAGAGTTCATTAGTTCCGAGAAGACCCTATTTAATATGAATCCCAGTATTGTGGTCTTAAATAGTGATGATAAGAATTATGATGATTTTGAGTGCTTCAAAGGTAAGAAAAAAACCGTCGTCTACGGCCAGACTAGTGCCGATATTAAGATTCTTAATTCTAAACTGTACCCGAAAGGAACCGAGGCATCATTATCCATCAATTCTGAGATTATTTCTGTGGCGACCTTTGTGACTGGTGAAACGGCAGCTTCTTATATGGCCTGCGCCGCAGCCATCGCTAACGCTATCGGAATTGATTCTAAACACATAATCGACGGCATCGCGGAATACGAACCATAGTTTAGTGTTTATTTGATTTCGTCATTCTTCTTAATAGTTCTTGAGTGATTTTTGTGTCGTTAAATTCATGGGGACCATCAGCGCGAAGGATAGTCTTCTCGTGGCCCTTACCTAAGATGAGAACCAAATCACCTGGCTTCGCCAAATCTAGAGCCATTTTAATGGCTTTCTTACGATCTAGCTCCTTAAACAAATCTTTATTTAAGATCTTGCCTGCTGATTCCGCACCTTTGATAAAGCCTGCTGCAATTTTATTTGGATCTTCATCGCGAGAATCGTCTTCCGTAATGATGACAATGTCGGAGTTTTTGGCTAGAATTTTACCACGAATCGGACGGGTAGAAGGATCGCGGCGACCGGCACCGCCGTGCACAGAAATAATGCGGCCTTTATGACCTTTGATAGAATTGTAGACCTTTTCTAAGGCATCGGGGGCATGAGCATAGTCTACAATCACTGTAAATGGCTGACCTTCGTCAATTGTATTCATGCGGCCTTCAACTGATTTTAGAGATTTAATGCCGGAGGATATTTGTTGATTGCTAAGCCCTAGCGCTTTACCGACTAGTGCTGCAGCCATTGAATTATATACATTAAATTCGCCTGGAATACTACTTTCAATAATCATATCACCAAATGAATATTTAATTCCGTTCACGGATAATTCTATGTCTGTAGCCTTGTTTTGACCAGATTTTATACCATATGTGATATATTTACTAGATAACTTGGTATAATACTCTGTAGCTGAATCGTCGGAATTTAGTATGCTGAATTTGGCTTTTTTGAACAATTTACCCTTAGCGGCACGATAATTAGCTAGAGTTTTGTGATAATCCAAATGATCATGAGTGAGATTGGTGAAAACCGCAATTTCAAATGGAATTCCAAGCGTACGATATTCCGCCAAAGCGTGCGAAGTGACTTCGAGAACCAGGTACTCGGCCCCCTCGGCTTTAATATCAGCAATGCGACGATTCAAAGTAAAAGCATCTACGGTCGTCATATGATTGAGCTCAGGTTTTAGATGGTTTACGCCATAAGCGACAGTAGTCATAAGACCAGCTTTTTTACCAGCATGGTTAAGCATCTGCCAAATCATAAAGCAGGTCGTAGTTTTACCATTAGTACCGGTAACTCCAATTACGTGAAGACCTCTAGCGGGATGGTGATATTTGTTTGAGGCTAAAACAGCTTGGGCATAATGATATGGAAGGACGGCCTGGTTGTAAAATGGGAGTTTCTCTAATAATTTCTTCATATTATCGGTAATGCTTCAAGGATTCGATAGAATCTTTATTTGCTGCTTTGATGGCTGGATAAATACCAAACAGTATACCAATCATAATAACTGTGAGAATGGTAATAACAATAATTTTCCAACTAATATACGGCGCAAATGGAGTGATGGTTGAAAGCAGGAAAGCGAAGAAATAGCCTAAGACCATGCCGAGTAGACCTCCCAGTATAGAAAGAATTAGTGCCTCAAATAGAAACTGCATAAGAATATTACCACCAGAGGCTCCTACCGCCTTCCTAACGCCAATTTCGTGGGTACGTTCTGCTACTGATACCAGCATAATATTCATGACGCCAATGCCGCCAACAATGAGTGAAATACCGGCAACTAGCGCTAACATGCCCGATATTATATTAAACAGGGAACCAGCTGGATGAGTAATATCGTCACCATAGGTAACTGAAAAATTCGTGTCACCATGTTTTTGCTCTGTCAGGCTTGCAATAATATTTTTTTTGAGTTCTGGAAGGCTATCAGTATTAGCTGCTTTAATATTTATCTGCTGAATCTGAACAGAACCCGTAGCTTTCTCCAAGTTATCAATGTCCATAATAGCCGCATTATCATAGTCAACATTATTAAAGCTGACTGTTTTATCCACTTTATCCAGGACACCAACTATCATGTATTTCTCACCCATAATGGTAACTGTCTTACCTATAGTGCTGTTAATTGTATTAAAAAGAGCCAATGAAAGAGTGTGACCTAATACTATAGATTTTTCTTCATTTGCTTCAGTTAGAAATGCGCCATACCGAATAGACAATGGTTCAATGCTGGTAAAATCTAGATTAGTGCCAAGAATCGTGACAGAATTAATGGTGTTCTTCTCTGTGATAATGGTATTATTAGAAATGGCAATTGGCGCAGCAGCTACTACATTTGGTATTTTCTTAATCGTATCTACATCAGATATGGATAAGTTAGAGTTTTGGAAGGAGTTAGCAGAAGTTAATTCTTCTACTACACTAGTAATTGAATCCTTTGTTGAACTTGGCCTTACCACGACAAGATCATTACCGATTCCGCCAATTTCACTTTTAACTAGATTGGAGATACTGCCAGTTAGTGAGAGAATCATAATAATACTTGCCACACCAATAGCAATACCAAGACAGGTTAGGAATGAGCGAGTGCGATTTTCTTTAATGGACGCTTTTGCAAGCTTATAGTGAGTTTTTAATAATAAGGCCATTATTTTTTTCTCCTTGATTTTTTGCGTTTTTTGGTCGGTTTAGAATTATTCTCAGTTAAAGAAGTGAAGTCGTCTTGCTTCTTCTTAATCTTGACCGAGATTGGCTGGGGAAGATTAGCATCTGATACGGTCTTTATGTCGGTATCAATGTGACCATCGAGCATATTAATAACGCGCGTAGCATAAACAGTTAGAGCTGGATTATGTGTTACCATAATAATAGTATTGCCTTCTTCATGGATAGCCCTAAGCTCTTCCATTACGATGTGGGAACTACGTGAATCAAGATTACCAGTAGGCTCATCGGCTAAAATAATCTCTGGATCGCTAACAATGGCTCTAGCAATTGAAACACGTTGTTGTTGGCCACCCGATAATTGATAGGGAAGATAGTATTCGCGCTCTTCCAGATGAAAGCGCTTGAGTGCGGCAGAAGCCTTTTTTAGTCTTGCCGTCTTTGTATAGCCCGAATAAACTAAGGGTAGAGAAACATTCTCTATAATGGGCAAATCATCAATTAGATTAAAATTCTGAAAAATAAAGCCAATCTTCTTGGCACGGAGTTTGGCTTGTCGATGGGCGGAAATGCTAGCTACGTTCTCACCATTTAAGTAGTAATCGCCATGTGTTGCACGATCTAATAGCCCTATAATGTCGAGTAGGGTGGTCTTACCACACCCTGATGGACCCATTATCATAATAAATTCACCGCGCTTCACACTAAGATCGAAGTCTTTAAGCGCGAAAGATTCAGTATCACCATAGCCATAACGCTTGGTTAAACCTTTTAGTTCGATTAATGTATTTTCGCTCACCTTTTGCTCCATATTTTAATTTGATGGAATATTAAACTTATTCTATCATTCTTTGTTATATATAAACAAGAGCGTTGTTTATATAATTTGGCGGAAAGGACAAGATAAACAATCTTAGACCTTTAGAGCCGCTAAATTATCATTTTCCGAAAAGTACGGAACTTCGTTCCTTATATCTTTCGTCTAAAACTATTATTAAAACAAGTTTTAATAATAGTTTTATTCTCAAGATCTTACGAAAACTTCGTTTTCGCACTTTTCTCATGTTAATTTGGCGGAAAGGACAAGATTCGAACTTGCGAACGGGTTGCCCCGTCACACGCTTTCCAAGCGTGCGCCTTCAACCACTCGGCCACCTTTCCGTCCTTAAAACATTCTATCACGTAAAACTAGAAAAATGAATAGAAAAGTTCTATATTTATGCCGTATCTTATAATTCATAATATAGCGATTAATCTAACCTTTTTAATATTAAGAGATTTTCAATATGAGGAGTGTGGGGGAAGAAATTGAAGGTTTTTACTGTTTCTATTTCATAGTTATCAAGTAATAACTTGACATCGCGAGCCTGGGTGGCGGGGTTGCAAGATAAATAGATAATAGTGTGTGGTTTTTGTTCGTTTAGTTTATTGATTACTCTAGAATCACAACCGGCCCGAGGTGGATCTAGAATTACAGTTTGATTTGGTTCAATGTAATTAGTTGCATCTTCCGACTTGGCCAAAACTGCAATTATATGATCACGGTTTGGTACTTGGCTAACATTATTCTGTAATTCTTGGTAGGCATACCGGTCGCATTCCACCAGTGTGAGCAAATGATTACGGGCGACCGATAAACCAATAGTTCCAACACCGGAATAGAGATCAAGAACTTTATTAGTTTTAATGTATTGCTGTATTTCTTGTAGTGCCATTTCGTAAACTGGAAGGTTTATCTGAAAAAAACCATTAGGCGAATACTTGTAAGAATAACCTAAAATAGTGTCACTGAGGTTGGTAAAAACTGGATGCGACTGATACTTTTTAAATAAGCCTCCAGATACTTCACCATCTTGATTGCAGCGGAGGAGAAGGGATTGATAATCGCGAGCTTCTTCGTGGGAGGTATTTAGTTGTTCAATGATTGATGTGGCGGTGGTAAAAATTTCTGGGCGTTCGAGGCTAGATGAGGTGACAGGTATTTTACGATGTGAACCACGTTGATGAAAAGCAGGATGAATTTTATGATCATTGTTATCCCAGTAGAGAGCATACTCCATCTTATTGCGATAATAATAGTCATGATTGTCTGTTATAATTTCTGGCAGGTCTATATCAATGTGATGCTCGCGAAAGAGCTCTACCACTAGCTCCCTCTTAGTGGTCAATTCATAGTTATAATCCAAAACCTGCCAGGGTGAGGTAGCAAGATAACACTGGTCTTTTGGCTCAACGCGAAAGGGCGATGATTGATCAATTCTGGTAGCTAACGCTTCATCATAATGTGATTTTGTCTTAATAATCTCATAATCTAGTATTACTTCGCCCGGAAGAGCATTCCAAAAAAATATTTTCTTACCACTGTCTAGCTGGCCGAGCGCCTGTCCTCCCGGGATAAACTTTTCAATTTTTACCATGTTTATATTATAGCAAAAATATGTTATAGTATTAATAACTAAATAAAGGTCAGAATGAGCGCAGAAGAAGAATTACGTCAAAACGAAGAAGCTGCTATCAACAATAGTCAGTTTATTTCCCATGTGGGAGGGAAAAAGCAGATTAGTAGTAAAGGTGGCTCTAAGCTTATCAAAAAGTTCAGTGCTACTGGAGTACTGATTGGTATATTGGTTTTGCTTGCTTTTATATTTACGTCTGGCAACATCATACCTTCCACCATAATGATGAAATTACTTAACGTTTCTGATTCACAGTATTATGCCAACGAAAAAGTAAGTAAGCAACTCGTATTTCAATGGATGATGAAAAGTGGTGAAATACCGAAGGATGAGGTTGAAATATTAAAACAGAGAAACGTGTTGGTTGGATATGAAGAAAACGGTGAGTTTATTGAAACTAATAGCGCAGACAGGGAATTATCTTTAAAAATGAACAATAAAATAATTTCGAGTGATCAATTCATGAAAGAAGTGTCAACCAATGTAGAGCTCTATGATGATATAGATGAAGCAACTTATGGTAGAGCACCAATGTATGATAACGAAACAACAAAAAGAATTCTTGAAGAATATGGTCTTAGCAAGAATGATTTTGATACATCATTTAATGATACAATGGCCGAAAAATTGAGTGACGGTTCTGATGTTGTAATTGGTACTGTTTCTTTCAATGATGGACAAAGTAATAATGAAAACAACCTTTCGGTCGACGGGGAGGTGACGTCAACTAATAGCAGGTCTAGTGAATACATAAATGCAGTTAGTGAACAAACAACTGCAACCACCGAAACTCAGGCTACCCTCGATTCTGCTGCTTCGCTAGCTTTAGCGGATACTATTTCACTAGAGCAAAGAGCAACAAAGTTTTATATACTAATGATGCAAGCATTTAGCAGAATGATAGCTGGCGACGGTAAATCTAGTATTAATAATGAACAAATGAATTATCTAAGCCATAGTGATAAAACAATTAGTATAAATGAAAAAGGTGAACAGGTGGTGTCGGTCGGTTCTCCATTAGAATCTCCTAGTTTTAGAGCAATATTTCAAGATACCTCAATAGATCCAAAGAGTGTATCTAATTATTCTTCGGATAGGATTATTCTTTTAACCGAGAACGTAACTAATACCAAAACTAGTAATAGCACAATTATTAATACCGTATCTTCCGTCACCTCAAAAATACGTGGCTTTATTACTAGACTATTGCCGGGCGGCAACAAGACGGCAAATAAGGCAGTACTTAGTCTATCAGAACCAATTATTAATAGTTCACTTGAGAACAATGGGTTTGATACAATTAAGGGCATATATGCTGGTGAATTGTTAGTACAAGGCGCAGTAACAACTGGTAGTAAAATAGCAAGAATACGCGGTGGCTCGGCAGCCGATGCAAATGCAATCCATGCCTATCTTAAATTCAATAATACAATTCTTGCAATGGATGCAGCGGCAGATCGTCTTCATAGGAGCCCATTTGATATAACTTCTAAAAACACATTTCTAGGAAGCATTGTATATAAATTCGCAATGTCATTCTACAATAATAGAAAACTATTTGGAATTTTTAATACTGTAAGTAGCATAATAAATACAACAAAAAACTCTATCATTGGCCTAATCCCTGGAGTCTATGCCGATGATATAAATAATTATTTGTCGGTCTTTGGTGATTGTCGAAGAGTTGGTAGCATTGGAGCAGAAGGATCAGTAGGCTGCTCCGAAATAGACGTTTTTGATCCGTCAACTCTAAATGATCCATTTAATAATCCAGATTTTATAGCTTTCACAGAAAAGAATACGGAACTTAACGAGAGTGGAACGAGGATTGTTAAAGAAAACTCTGATCTAGAGAATTATATTAAATATAATAATGAAAGAGTCACTCCACTTGGTGTAACTGATGGTGGCATCCTGGAGTCATTATCATCAGAACAAAATAGTTCGTCTATTAGTCTTGTGTCCAACCTTGTACAAATGGTAAAATCATTTATTAATTCACCCGACAGCAACAAAAAAATAGCAACCGGAGAGGCCTTTTTAAACTCTGCTTCTAACCCAAAATGGCAAACTTATAAATATGCTCAAAGGTATGTATCTCTTGCTAAAACCATCGCATCCTTGCGTGAGTTTTCAAGTTACCCAACCGCATTTAATAATATCCAATATTTCGAAGGTGAGATAGATCCAGTTACAGCCTTTACCAACCATTATCATCAGGTTGCTGAGCGATAATTATTTGATAGATTCTACACTGGTAATAATAACTTGGTGATTTTTGAAATTCTTAATCAGACATTTTCGCCTTGTTTCATCCAACTCCGAAAAAACATCATCTAGTAAGATAAGTGGCTTCTTGCCAGTTTCTTGATAGATTAAATCTGCTTCAATAAATTTAATAGCTAATATAATAGAACGGGTCTCACCGCGTGAAGCAGAACCATCTGCAGGCTTATTATTTAATTCAAATATATAATCATCACGATGAACCCCGAAGGTGGTGTGACCTAAATATGAATCCTTCCTTAGATTTTGTTCTAGTTGTTTTAAATACTCATTACTATTTGTAGGGGATTCTGTCTTATAGACTATAGATACTTCATCATCATTTTCTGCGATGGAGCGGTAAAGGCTGGTTATTCTTTGGTTAAATTGTTCTACAAAACACGTACGGTATCGATATAGTTCAGTACCATAATTAGAAAGTAATATATTCCATGAAAACAGCGCCTCATTATTAATTGCTTCATTTTTGAGTAATTCATTACGTTGTCTTAGAGCTTTCTCATACTTATTAAGAACTAATGAATATTTATTGTCTAGTTGTCCAAAAACACGATCGAAATACTCGCGTCGTCGCCCAGGCGAGTGACTAATCAGGTTAAGGTCGGATGGAATAAAAAGAATAACTGGATACTTATTCTTATTTGGGAGACGTTTGGATTTCTTGTCTAAGATTGTAAAAAATTTATTCTTACCGTCATAAGTCGCAACTACTTTATCACCATTGCTAAATACTAATTCAATACGATAATAGTCTTGGCCTCTCTTTAAGATTTCAGAATCTACCGCACGGAAGCTTTTACCACGAGTAAGAATATAAATAGCTTCAAGTACAGATGTTTTGCCACTACCATTTTTTCCCAGAATTAAGGACGTCTCATCATTACACTCAAGATAATACTCTTTGTGATTACGAAAATTAACTAATTTGATACTCTTAATAATCATTACGAATTGAGTGGCATTACAATATGAGTATATTTATCGGATTTTTGGTTGGTTAATACTACTGGGGCAACACGATCGGAAAATTCAAACTTAATTTCCGGCTCTTCTAGAGCATTTAAAGCATCTAGGAGAAAGCGAGAATTAAGGTTAATCTTGCCTGATTGTTCTACGGTTGTTTCAATACGAGAATCATTCTCACCAAACTCATTAGCAATAGATTTAACTGAGAATATGTCAGGTGTAATAGCCTCACAGACTATTGAACCACCAACCGAGCGAGCAAATAGGGCGGCAAGTTTTGTAACTCTAATTAATTCTTCACGATTTAGAGTGACGGAAATATTATTATTCTTAGGAATTAATTTTTGATATTCAGGGAAACTCTCATCTATTAGTTTGGAAACAATCTCGATATCACCAAACCTAAATCTGACAAGGTCATCATTAAATGAAATTTCAATCTCATCAACATCATCACTGATAGAACGAAGCACCTCTTGGAGCGACGAAGAGGGAACGATAGCCTTAACTTCACTCTCTACTTTATCAATAATCTTTTTCTCGGCAAGACGGTACCCATCAGTAGCCGCAATAGCTAAAGTATGATCATAGGTATTAAAGAAAACAC
Organism: Candidatus Saccharibacteria bacterium UBA3749; assembly: GCA_002371235.1. Lineage (GTDB taxonomy): Bacteria > Patescibacteriota > Saccharimonadia > Saccharimonadales > Saccharimonadaceae > Nanosyncoccus. The sequence goes on from DFGN01000031.1 coordinate 26,742, forward strand.
CTGTAAGAGCTGGCCTGGTTAAATCATTAGAACTAGCAATAATAACTTGATTAACGCTATTCTTAAACTCATCGACGCCAATTTTATAAACTACACTTTTTTCTTCGTTTATTTCGGGTATTTCTGGAAAATCATCAGCTATAGTACCATTGATGACAGATGAATATTTACCAGACTTAATAGTGACCTTGGTATCCTTAGAAGATATTTCAACATTGTCACCCTTAGGGAGATTAGAAACAAACTCAGCTAGAAGCTTGGCTGGTACTGTAATAACTCCATCTTCAGATTCTGAGACTGGAAGATAGTCCAATACCGCCATATCTAGATTGGTAGTAATTAGTGATACTTTCTTATCACTTACTCTAATAAGAACATTATTTAATATAGGTAATGTAGCTTTACCTATAGCGATACGACTAATTGTGTTTAAGGCTTTACTTAATTTTTCTTGTGTTACTTTAATTTTCATATAAATCCTTTCTATATATTACTATTTAAAATATTTGTAGTTGTTATTGTAGGGTGTGTGGAAATGTGGAATGTATTGCTTAATAACAGGTTAGCATTGTATGTGAAAAAGTTGGTGAAAAAGTTAGGAAAACATTGTGGAGAGAGTTTAGTTTTGCACTGATTTTGATTGAATAAGTTTTTTACACAGATTTTTGCAATTAGTTTACACATTCTTTTACAACTAGTTTTACACAACTCTTCCACATAATGAATAAATAAATTAATAATGATACTAGGGTTAACCATACAAGTGTTCCTTAATATCTTCGATTTGGTCACGAAGATTGAAATTTAATTTGAGGTTATTGTCGATCTTTTTAATTCCATGCATGACGGTGGTGTGATCTTTGACGTTAACCTCGAGAGCAACTTTGTTAGTGCTAAGATTTAATTCTTTTGATAAGAGGTACATAGCAACTTGGCGGGCAAGCATAATATTGGCGACACGAGATTTACTTTTGAGTTCTGTGGTAGAAAGATTATAATACTTGGCAACTTTGTCTATAATTTGTTTGGGTGAGATGGGGCGTAGTTTGGAAGTTCTATTAACATTAACGGAGCCGTTCTGGATGAGTTCGAGTGGGGTGAGACCTCTCACTTCAGACATTAGGAGAATAGTAGAAAACTCACCTTCGAGGTCACGAATGTTGGTATTTACATTTTCGGCGATATATTCGATAGCTTCGGGCTCAATATCCGCTCCTATTTGCTCGGCTTTAGCACGAAGAATAGCGCATTTATCTTCAAACTTAGGGAGCTGAAGATCAAAGGCGCCGGCCCAAGTGAGACGAGAAGCGAGGCGCTCGTCGACGGTTTTGATCTGGTTTGGTAAACGGTCACTAGTGACGATGATTTGTTTATTGAGTTGGTAAAGGTCATTGAAGATGTTGAAGAATTCTTCCTGAGATTTTTCCTTATTAACTATAAGTTGAAAATCGTCAATTATGAGACAGTCAAGTTTTTGGAATTTACGGTTAAATTCTTTGCCTTTGCCATTCTGAATGGAGTCGATAAAATCAGAATAGAAGTGGGAAATTGGAGTATAAAAGATACGATAATTGGGATTTCTTTTGATTAGTTCGTTACCGATGGCTTGAACAAGATGAGTCTTGCCGAGACCGGGACCACCGTATAAAAAGAATGGATTGTAACGGGTGCCTGGAGAATCAATGATGCTTTTGGCGGCGGAAAATGCGAGATCGTTATTGGAACCTACGATAAAGGTATCAAGAGTATACTTTGGGTTGAGGCCAGTGTCGGATGTGGGTTGCGAGTTGGAGATATTGCGTGGTTTGAGATTACTTCTAATATCATCCAGATGATTACTAATAGAGGTACTATTTCTAATAATTTCTCTTGGACGAACACGGTGTTTGGTGGTGGCTTGAACTTCGAAGGTGAGAGAATTAACTTGGATGTTATTGTTTTCGAGAGCTTTCTTGATGATGTCGTAGTAGCGGTTTTGGAGCTGTTTGATATAGAAGGTATTCTTAACATTAACCCTAACGTTACCGTCTTTGGTGGAAATTAGGGATGTATCCTGAAACCAGGTTGAATAATTGGCAGAAGAAATCTGCTGCTCGATCTCGGCAAGTGCGTTTTTCCAAACGTCGTACATTTTGTATTGTTACCTCCTTTGTAAGGATATTATAGCACGAAACTGGGAGTTTTCCACAGGTTTTGTGACGAAAAAATGTGTTGTAATAGTTAAATTTTATACTAGGGGAGAAATGTTTCCACAAGACGAGGTTTAGCCCTAATTGGTATGTGGAAAACTGCTTGAAAATTGTGGAAAAATGAGGTATACTATACTAGAAAATTGATAAATTATAAAATTTAAGGAATAATATATGCCAAAGAGGACTTATCAGCCACACAAGAGACAACGCAAAGTTGAGCACGGCTTCATGAAAAGAAATGCAACTAAGAATGGACGCAAGGTGCTTGCACGCCGACGACTTAAGGGTCGTGCAAGGTTGACGGCCTAATTGAAATGCTGAAGAAGAAGTATCGTTTTCATTCGAGGGGTGGGGTGAGATATGTGTATCAGCACGGAAAGACAGTACGGCGACAACAGATTGCCTTGGTTTTTGCGCCCAATACGAAGGGCTATACTAGGTTTGCAGTGGTGGTGTCAAAAAAAGTAGAAAAAAGTGCGGTGGGTAGAAATCGGATAAGGCGAAGAGTTTATGAGGCGTTAAGACTAAACTTTGATACTATTCCGAATAAAATGGATTATGTTTTTGTGGTGTATTCGAAGGAAGTGATGAAGATGCCATTTAGGGAATTAGAGGAGAAGATTGGGGAACTGATTGAAGAGAGCAAGATATGTCGCGGTGTTTAGAGTGAAATCCTGAGGCTTAATATCTTTGTTTTATTAGTTATATTCATGGAATGAAGCGGAAATTGCGCAGTGTAGATACGACTATAATTGAGAAAAGAGTAAACATGGGCTTAAAAGTCTGGGGAAAAATAAAAAGTTTTGCTGGATGTAGTATGAGGTATGATATAATAAAAATAAGTTAAATAAAGGTTCATGCAG
>DFGN01000003.1 GCA_002371235.1 Candidatus Saccharibacteria bacterium UBA3749
TGTCTACTTTTAAGGGTATAGTTCAGGGAGAAATCGGCTACTCAGCCATCAAGCATCTCATAGATAGTCCATAGCTGCGATCGTGGTAGACGCCTGGGCTTACGTTAGTCGGAGTGACGTACAGATGGTACATTTTGCCGCTATAGCTATAAGTAGACGACCACCAGTAGCCGTAGCTACCCTGACTGTACGCCGAGCTACCGTAGTAGCTGCCTGAAAGAGGCGTAGATAGGTTGTATTTTAGACTGTTGGTTTCTGTAACGGTATTAGTGTATTTTTGAGCTAAAGTGGAGTATTCTCCAGTATCACCGCCAGTAGGCATTCTCCAGTTAGCTGGACAGATATCCTCCGGAGCATCTATGATAGTATCCGGTGCATCTACAGCTTGTTCAGTTGCGTAGCAATAGGTACTAGCTGATGCGGCGCAGTAGTTGTAGTAGATACCTACTTTAGCTTGGCCACTAGTGGAGGCTGGGCCGTAGGAGGTGACGAGAGTATCTTTACTAACATTATTAATGCGTGGCTGAATATAACTATCATCATTGATAAAGTTTGTTGTAACATTTGCTATCGCGGTATTACTCCAACCAGTAGCGGTGCTGCCACCATTGAGAAGGTTTGTAATGGCTTCCTGAGTAGCGTTAGTATTTGATGCGTTCATGTTTGACGCCGTAGTGGAGTTTGTCGGATCAAGTGCTAGGTTATCAAGCATCCAGCATTTACCATCCTTTAGTCTTCCTGCCATGTAAGTGGTGTTGTCTCTAGAGTCAATTAGAGTTTCTGTAGCACCGACGTAGATTTCTTTACATAGTGATTCAGTGCCATCTTGCATTTTATAATGACCAGATAGTTGTGGTTTATTTGCATCAGCATATGCTGCATTGAAGGTTTTACCCCATACTGCATACATAGTAACCGTATTGTCTATATTTGTGTATGGCGCATTAGTGATAAAGTCTGCTTCGTTAGTGTATAGTGGCTCTTCGGCATCAGCATTAGCATTTGGATTAGTGCTCCAACCCAGGAAGACATCTTGGTTAGTTCTGGTAGTTGGAGTTTGATAAGTACCAGAAGTAGCTGTCTTTTCATAAGATGTGATGGTGCCTTGACCAGAAACCGAAGCATAATAGCCAGTAGAAACATTGTATTGGCTATAATCATAGAATGTAACGGAATCACCAGTGATGTCACACTCCATCGTCACTTGTGAACCAGCATTTCCAGTAGATTTGAATGCTCCGTCTGTTGCAGTAGTAGAGCCACAGCTAGTCAGACTTGTAGTGTTATTTGCATTGGTATAATCTGGATGATTGCCCGCCCAGATATATAAGTCACTCAGAGGACCGCCAGCATTTTGCGGCACACCATAGGTTACTGTAATATGGATACTTTCTGCACCGTCAATTGTTACAACTCTATTACCAACTGGAGCGCCAATCGTACCACTATATCCGCCTTCCTCATTGTAGGCATTAGCATACGATTTCTTGGTTACGATACCAGTAGTTTCGGCTTCCGTTGCTTCATATGCCACTAAGTTGGTGGATTTACCATTTGGGAAGTTCAAGCCATTACCGTCAAAGTTTACGTTTAGTTTACTAGCTACGACGGAGGATGGGTGAACTAGAGTATAAATCACTTGTCCACTGTACGTATCTGCCGGTTGAGTCTTGCTGATATATGCGGCGTAAGTAGTAGTAAGTTTAACTCCACCAGTAGTTGCAGTCATGTCGGTGCCAGAGTTCTTGTGAGCTACTTTAGTGTATTCATTCGGGACTACGTGATAGTTACTAAATGGAGCCCCTGTAGCACCTGATTCTGCTTGGCTTGGAAGTGCTACATTTGGGGCAGAATCAATGGTGAAAGCATTGTCAGTTGTAGTATCTCCTGAGTCCTGAGTCATAGCAAGTTTCATAGCCCAGTTAGATACGTCTGGATTACCAGCAGTGGTAGCTATACCAGATTCTATAGTTGCATTACTACTAGCAGTTGTTCCTACTAGTTTATTACTGTTTGTTCCTCCTACTTCATTTCCGGTATATCCTGCTGCATAGATAGCGAATCCTTCATTGTCATTACAGAATGCATGAAGTGTAGTAGAACCAATGTCTGGAGTATAAGCACCATTAGTTATTTCTGCATTATGTGATTGCATACCAGCACCAGACATAGTACAAGCAATAGGTACTGTGATATTGATTTGGTCTACGACAGCAGGGTCTTCGGCGGAGACAGTACTAGAGGATAGGATAATGCCAGAAAGCAATGTGAGGCCAAGAAAGCCGAGTGAGCTTAACGCAATAGTATTATAGTTTGTTTTCATAGTATGACCTCCTGATTATTTATATTTAAAGCTCTATCGAGAGAGAGAGAGAGAGAGAGAGAGAGCTCTTTCCCCACATTGAAGCCTTTCGTGATTAGTATGGTATACAGCCATGATTATTTCCTTTTAATTACTTATGGTTATTATAGCATATATTTCTATTTTTAGTTTTTTCGCTTAACTCGCTAATAAACACTATATCCTTGTATCAATCACGCTACTAACTGGAATAATATAATTACGGTCATCCATAGGCATGAGCTTGTCGTACGTGCAAACTATTCCGCCCTTGCCGATTTTGGAGCCAAGTCCATCGAGCATACGGAAATTTTTCAGCATTTCTCGCCTCGGTGTTGATGTTTTCTTAATTTCGATAGGGTAGAGCGTGTCGTTTTTCTCTAGGAGTAGATCGATTTCGTCTGTTTCTTTGTTGCGAATGTGATATAGGTGGACGTTTGCGCCTAAGTTTTGGTTGTTTTTGATGATTTCAGAAATGATATACGATTCTAGGTAGTGGCCAGATGCATCACTTAGCTGCAAATCGCGTGCACTCTGCCATCCGGCTAGAAATGCACACAGACCCATATCCATAAAGATAATCCTGGGAGATTGCGTGATGCGCTTTAGTAGATTGGAGGAGTACGCTTCGAGCAAATATACTAGACCGGTGCTTTCGAGTACTGACAGCCAACTCTGAATTGTATGCCCGGAGACGCCGACTTCTTTGGCAATGTCGGCATAGTTCAGCGTCGAGCCCACACGAATCGCCACCTCGCGCATGAAACGCTTGAAGTCTCGTGTACTGCCGATATCTTTGATGCTGGCCACATCGCGTTCGATATAAGTCTTGATGTACGACTCGTAGAAATCATTGCGGTCCAGCCCCTCCACGGCATATAGCTCCGGCATGCCGCCAGCAAAAATCAATTCAAATGTGCGGTTGACGTCCAGAAAATCCTTTTGCTTCAGGTTTTCAGGGTCAAACACTTCGCACTCGGGGCCGCGCATGATTTCGTTGTACGTGAAGCTATTCATGTTGAGAATGCCGGCCCTGCCCGCCAGAGATTCAGTTACGTTCTTCATTAGTTCGAATCGCTGCGAGCCGGATAGCCAATATTGCCCACGGGTCTTGTCTTTGTCCACGTGCATTTTGATATACGGAAACAGTTCTGGAGCATATTGCACCTCATCTATGAAGAGTGGGGCGGGGTAAGTTTCCAGGAACATCCTGGGGTCATTCTTCGCTAGCTCCCTCAGCGACAAATCGTCAAGGGAAACGGCGTTCATTCCCTCCGGAATTAAGCTTTCTAGTAGAGTGCTTTTACCTACTTGCCTTGGGCCGGTCAAAACCAGCACTCGGAAAGTGTCGTTAATTTGCTTGATGCGTTTCTCGATTGTTCGTTGATACATTGTATTCTCCTTGAGCTTATTATAAGATATGACTTCCGAAAAGTCAATAGTGCGACTTCCGAAAAGTCAGAGGTCTATTTCCGAAAAGTCGGCAATATACTTTTGGGGTACACCGTACCGAGATAGGCGTCCACTTTTGTGGGTACACTTGAAAAAAGGTGTCTACTATTAAGGGTACAGTTCAAACTAATCGCCTACCAAGCATCTCATGGCGCTGCCGTAGTCACGACCGCCGTAGCCGTCCAAGTAGACGTTCGTAGAATTCACATCTAGCCTGTACATACCGCCGCGACCGGTGTAGGTAGAAGACCACCAGTTGCCCCAACTGCCCTGACCGATCGCGGCATTACCGTGGTAGGAGCTCGACAGAGGCGTAGACAGGTTATATTGTAGGCTATTAGTATTGATTGCATCGCTATCATACTTCTGAGCCAGCTTGGAGTATTCTCCAGTATTGCCACCAGTAGGCATTCTCCAGTTAGCTGGACAGATGTCTTGCGGAGCGTCTATGAGAGTATCTGGTACATCTACACCTTGTCCACTTGCATAACAGTAAGTACTGGCAGATGCGGCGCAGAAGTTGTAGTAGATACCTACCTTGGCTTGGCCGTTGGTTGAAGCTGGACCATATGATGTAACGAGAGTGTCTTTACTTTGATTATTAACATATGGATATTCATAGGCATTGTTTGGGCTTGTAGTATTCCATCCAGTAATTTTGTTCTCTACAGCTACGCTACTCCAACCAGCAGTACTACTGCCACCATTAAGTAAGTTAGTAATGGCTTCCTGAGTAGCATTAGTGTTGGATGCGTTCATGTTTGACGCCGTAGTGGAGTTTGTTGGATCAAGTGCGAGATTATCTAACATCCAGCATTTACCATCCTTTAATCTACCTGCCATGTAGGTAGTATTGTCTCTAGTATCTATGAGAGTTTCTGTAGCACCGACGTAGATTTCTTTACATAGTTCTTCTGTGCCGTCTTGCATTTTGTAGTGACCAGATAGTTGTGATTTATTTGCATCAGCATAGGCTGCATTGAAGGTTTTACCCCAGACTGCATACAAAGTAACAGTATTGTCTATATTTGTGTATGGCGCATTAGCAATGAAGTCTGCTTCGTTAGTGTATAGTGGCTCTTCGGCATCAGCGTTAGCATTTGGATTAGTGCTCCAGCCTAGGAAGACGTCTTGGTTAGTTCTGGTAGTTGGAGTTTGATAAGTACCAGAAGTAGCGGTCTTTTCATAAGATGTGATAGTGCCTTGGCCGGTGATTACGGCATAGTAACCCATGGAGGCAGTATTATTAGTATTTGCACTATAATCATAGAACGTTACCGAATCACTAGCGATATCACATTCCATTGTTACCTGTGAGCCACTACTACCCGTAGAAGAGAAAGCACCATTAACTGAATTAGTTGAACCGCAACTCGCTAACCCATCCGCACTATTAGAGTTCGTGTAGTCTGGATGATTTCCGGCAAAGATATACAAATCACTCGGTGGACCACCGTTGTTTTGTGGAGCACCATAGGTTACTGTGATATGGATACTTTCTGCGCCGTCAATTGTTACAACCTTATTGCCAGCTGGCACTCCATAACCATTGAATCCGCCTTCTTCATCATATGACCCAGCATAAGACTTCTTGGTCACCGTATCAATAGTTTCGGTTTCAGTCACTTCATATGCTACTAAGTTAGTAGATTTACCATTCGGGAAGATTAATCCGTTACCATCAAAGTTTACATTTAGTTTACCGGCTACAGCGGATGATGGATGAACCAGAGTATAAATAACCTGCCCGCTATACGTATCCGCCGGCTGAGTCTTAGAGATATAAGCGGCGTAGGTAGTAGTGAGTTTAACTCCACCAGTAGTTGCAGCCATATCAGTACCAGAGTTCTTGTGGGCTACTTTAACGTATTCATTTGGAACTATGTGGTAAGATGAGAATGGAGCCTGAGTAGCAGATGGGTCTGCAGTACTAGGATTAGCTACATTAGGAGCAGAATCAATGGTGAAGGCATTGTCAGTTGAAGTATCTCCTGAGTCCTGAGTCATAGTAAGTTTCATAGCCCAGTTAGATACATCTGGATTACCAGCAGTTGTAGCAGTACCGGATTCTATTACTGCATTTCCTGAAGCAGTTGTACCTACTAGTTTATTGCTATTTGTTCCTCCTACTTCATTTCCTGTATATCCTGCTGCATATATAGCGAATCCTTCATTGTCATTACAGAATACATGCATAGTAGTAGTACCAATGTCTGGAGTATAAGTACCATTATTAATATTAGTATTATGACTATCCATACCAGTACCGGACATAGTACAGGACATAGGAACTGTGATACTAATCTCATCTACTACGGAAGTGTTATTATCAGCTGAGACATAGGTAGATGCTAATATAGTACCAGTTAGTATAGTGATACTAGCTAGTGTAGTTATGGATAATAATGACATAGCTATAGAAAGCTGTGGTTTGTTGGTGAGTATCGTGGTTAAACTCATGTATGGTAATCCTTTTATTATAGTTAATTAATGTATATTGCTATTTATATATAATTATATATTAGCATAATCATTATACTTATAATACCCCCCCCCGAAATTGTCAACACTCCAAAACTGAATTCAGTTTCAAATAGCAAGACTTCTCATTAACCACTAGGGGCATGATTTTGGGAAATTATTTCTCGTGGGCTCATCCAGTTAAGGTATTTTCTGGGTCTATTATTTATCTCGGTTACGGCTTTGTTAAGCATCGCCTGTGTTATCTTACTAAAATCCACTCCCTTAGGAAAATATTGTCTTAGGAACCCGTTTGTATTCTCATTAGTTCCACGCTCCCATGAATGATATGGATGAGCAAAATAAACCTTAAGACATAGGAGGCCTCATCTGTAAATCTTATACTCATCGTTATTCGGCTAGTAGCGCCATGGCCTTTACCAACCATTGTATCACCTTCAAAATCACCAATTCTTTGACGTTTTATGATTATTTCTGGACGATTAAATATATCAATACGAACATTTTTCATAAACTTTTGTTCAACCTATTTTTAATAAAAATGGTCTTGCTTTTTATTAAAACGTGTTATAATTGTTTTAGCATAAGAGAGGTATTAATGGATAAAGCTATATCTAGAAAAGTACTGACAAAACTAAGTTGGAGTGCATTTTGTTGCGCTCTTGTTGTTTTTTCGATGTTTGGTAGTTCGTGCTATGCGGACAATGTAACTGACCAGATCCGCATAACCGTACCTGCTTCATGTTCTATTGAGAATAATGCGCCGAGCGGAGATGAGCATACTGCGACTATTTGGAACCTTAGCTATGTGCCAGATATTGGCACAAGCACCTTTAAGACTTATTGTAACGACAATAGTGGCTATGCTATATATGCAGTAGGTTACAGCAACGATGAAGTAGGAAATACCCTGATGAAGCACAGCGAAGATGATGCGTTTGATTTCGAAACGGGACTGGCGACATCTGGTCCAGATTCGAATTGGGCGATGAAGCTGACCAAGGTTGAGGGGACTTATGAGCCGACCATGCATGAAGATAGTGACGGTCCGTACACTAGTTACCATGTAGTACCAAATATACAAACGAAAGTAGTGTCGTTTCCGTCAAACACCGACATGCCGTCAACTGGTGTAAACGCGATTGGTTCATCATTTACGGCAACGTATGCCGTGTGGATTTCCGGAAACCAAGCGGCCGGTACTTATACTGGCAAGGTGCGTTATACATTGGTGCATCCAATGCTAGCGCCACTGCCCGTCTCGTGTAATCCTAGTGGTACTACGATTGGAACTAACAGTAATACTGATATTGTATGTATGCAAGACTTTGCCTCATTATCATCCTCGGCTAAATCTACCATCATAAGTAATATGGTAGAAGGAACCCAATATACATTAACTGATAAACGTGATGAAAAAACCTATACAATATCTAAACTGAAAGATGGTAAGGTCTGGATGACTCAGAACCTAGACTTAGACCTAGATGAAAACACCACTTATACTAATGAAGATACTGATCTAGGTTGGAACACATCCACTAATGCTTACGACACAGCCAGTTGGTCACCAATACGTTCTACCTATGAGACAACTTCTGACCACATCCATGCTTGGTGCCAAGGTGGAACCTGGAACTCACAATATGGTTCCTGCGAAAACAACAATACCCCGGAATCATATGACCCAGGAAACCTATACTGGAACAGTGAAACCAGTGGCTATTCAGACTGGGACGCATATTATAATTCCTGCGACTATTCCACTACCACTCCATCTTGTGATGAATCACTGAATCCACTTTCTACCTATGTGTCTAGTACTGGTACTGAGCAGTACCACTTAGGCAACTATTATAACTGGCCAGCTGCTATTGCTTCTAATGATGCTAGCATATATGGAGCATATAATGAAACCACTGGACAATACGAGAATCTAGAAACCCATCAATCCATCTGTCCAGCTGGCTGGACCTTGCCTTACTCAACTTGGAACGATAATCTAGGGCAAAGCGAAGGAGACTTTGCAGGTCTGTGGAGTGAGTATGGTTGGACCGACAATGACGGCTTCAGTGACATATCTACTGTCTGGTCAGCTCCGCTCTACTTCGCTCCCGCCGGCTACTTCAATGGTAATCTCGGGACTGTCGGGTACGACGGCTACTTCTGGTCGTCTGTTGCGGGCAATGGCAGCTACGCCAGGTACGCGTACTTCAGCGTGGGTGGCGGCACCAGCCCGGCAGAGTACTACAATCGCAACGGCGGCGATTCCGTCCGATGTTTGCTTCGTTAGTATGGTGAACTATATTTGATTTCTATTTCGAACTCAAATGCCAATGATTACCATACTCGCATTTATATACAGATAGCTCTGGAGCATGATGGTCATAAGCAGCCACGAGCGCAGCGAGTTTTGCTTCTTCTTCGGTATCGTAACAAATTTTGTGAGTGTCACCAACCCAGCAACGCTTGGGCTCATATTTTTGATTAGAATTTAAGTGTTTGTTTCGATTGGCCATATGTTTATATTATATCACATATTGATATATTTTGCAAGCTATGGTAGAATTACTCCTATGACTTTGAATAAAGATATGATACGAAATGTAGCAATCATTGCACATGTCGACCACGGTAAAACTACCCTGGTCGATGGGCTTTTGAAACAATCACATACATTTCGTGACAATCAAGCTGAGATGGCGCAGACCCTCATCATGGACTCTGGCGACCAGGAGCACGAGCGTGGGATTACGATTACGGCGAAGCAGACCTGTGTTTATTATGATGGTTACAAGATAAATATAATCGATACACCGGGGCATGCTGATTTCTCAGGCGAGGTGGAGCGCACCCTCAACATGGCAGATGGCGTAATCCTGATCGTAGATGCCCAGGAAGGCCCGATGCCACAGACCAAATTCGTACTATCTAAAGCTCTGGCGCTAGGACTGAAGCCGGTAGTAGTTATTAATAAGATTGATAAGCCGGCAGCCCGAATTAGTGAGGTCCTAAGCGAAGTCGAGAGTCTATTCTTGGAGCTCGCAACTGACGAATCACAACTATTCTACCCAGTATATTACGCTATTGCACGCGAAGGCCGAGCCGGGAAAACGACCGACCTCGATAATGACCTACATGTAATCTTTGAGGCAATCATTAATGATATTCCGGCACCTTCCGTGAATCCGGATGCGGAGTCGGCGCAGCTACTGGTAGCCGCCCTGGCAGGCGATAATTACCTGGGGAAGTACTGCATTGGAAAAATTTTTAGTGGTAAGCTTAAAAAAGGACAGAGTGTTACCATTTTGAGAGCGAGCAATGCTTCCGACGAGGGATCTTTCGCGACGACGGGAGCGAACGATAAAGAGCTCGCTCATGACGACGGATTGAGCAACCAGCGCCCGAGTGGAAGCACGGTCACGAAACAGAAGGGTAAGATTGACTGCCTTTTCTCCTATCGTGGTCTTTCTAAAGAAGAGGTTCCCGAAGCGATTGCGGGGGATATTGTAGCGATTACCGGAGTCTCAGAAGCTAATATCGGTGACACGATTGCTACTGGCGACAATCCTGAGGCCCTACCTGGAATTGAGCTAGAGGCCCCGACCCTATCCATCTATATCGGGCCAAACACTTCACCGCTAAAAGGGCGTGAAGGCGAATTTACGACTTCACGACAAATCGCCGAGAGACTGACGCGTGAGCTAGAGACTAACATCGCGCTAAGAATTCAACCAGACGGATTGGGCTACAAGGTATCTGGTCGTGGTGAATTACATTTGTCGGTATTAATTGAGACAATGCGTCGCGAGGGCTACGAAATGGAAGTGGGTCGTCCAGAAGTAGTTTACCGTGAGATAGACGGTGTGAAGTGTGAGCCGATTGAGTCTCTTACTATTGAAGTAGAGCCAGAGTTTGTCGGTGCAGTTTCACAAGAACTAGGTGTACGCAAAGCCGAGCTAAAGTCGCAGGAACTTACCGCTTCTGGCGCCACTAGATTCATTTATGAGATTTCGACTGCAGCATTAATCGGACTGCGCAATAATCTACTTACTGCCACTAAGGGTACGGTGATCATGTCTTCGATCTCTGCGGGATACCGACCAGTAGAAGGGAAATACAAGCCGGAACGTAACGGCGCCCTGGTTTCGTTCGAATCAGGAGTATCGACGGCATACGCACTTGACGCGGCACAGGCACGCGGAATTCTCTACATACCACCACAAGTGCCGGTCTATCAGGGTATGATTGTAGGATTGTCTAATAAGAAAGACGACCTAGACATCAATGTCTGCCGCGAAAAGCAGCTTACCAATATGCGCACACACGCTTCTGATGGCGCGATTCAGTTGACTCCTTACACTCAGCTGTCACTAGAGCAATGCTTAGATTTCTTACTAGACGATGAATTGCTCGAGGTTACGCCGAAATCGCTACGTCTTCGCAAGCGCCAGCTTGATCCAGTTAAGCGTAAGCGCGAAAACCGTGAAGCTTAGGCATTTAAAAACTAATATTCAAACATATCCTGAATTATTACATTTAAGCTATAATTATTATCGAAAGGAGTTTTGCAAATGTCTCTTATTGATACTCATTGCCACTTGCACGACCAAGAGTTTTTTACCGCAGAGCAAGCGGAGGAGATGCTAAAACATGCCCACGAAAAAGATGTTGATCGGATTATTTGTATTGGAACATCGCACGAAGATTCTCTGGTAGCGCGCGATTTTGCCTCTTCCCATAATAACGTTTACTGGACCTACGGTATCCACCCAGAGAATGCTGCTACGACTTCAGAGCAGCTAATCTCCGATGCAGACAAGCTAGTTAAAAAAGCACTGGACTTATCTAGTCCTTTAGTTGCCATCGGCGAAGTGGGACTTGATTATCATTATCCAAATTATCAGCGCGAGATGCAAATCCAACTGCTTGAGCAGATGCTAGAACTAGCGACCAGATATGATTTGCCCGTTTCGTTCCATATCAGGGAAGCGTTTGACGACTTTTTCCCGGTGGTGGCTAACTGCCCAAAGTTACGTGGCGTAGTGCATTCTTTTACCGATAGCAAGAAAGTATTGAAACGAATCCTAAATGAAACCGAGTTCTATATCGGAGTAAATGGCCTAGCTACTTATTCGACTTTGCCGACGCCACCACTAGAGAGGATTTTGCTCGAAACGGATGCGCCGTTCTTGACTCCAAAGCCATTTCGTGGTATAATAAATGAACCAGCCTATGTGAGTGAGGTAGCGAAATGGCTAGCCGCAACACTTGGGCTAGAGTTTAAGATCATAGAGAAGGAGACCACAGAAAATGGAAACAGATTGTTCAACCTATGTAGTACCCTCCTTTGCAAAAAGAGAGGCCTATGATTTTGCCGACTCTTCAGTAAAAGACCTTGAGGTTTTCAAGGAGCTAAATGCAATTTCAGAGGAGATAGAAAAATGTCGCTTAGAAAACTCCTAAGGTTTAGGAAGAAACTATCCCCAAATTATCCGGTCAAGACTCCGAAAGAAATGCCAAAGCTTACTTACGATGACTTAATCAATGCTGAAGCAGAGCTTGGACGAACGATTTTTGGGCCGATTCCAGAAGGCCACCAGCGAGAATTCTTTGAAGCTCGCCAAAATGTCTGGATTTGGCACGAGAGCTATCTAGACACTTCGGGAGCCATCAAGGAAATCACCGTCCGATATGAAGTGCGTCCTGCTGGCGTTTATAAGAAATCCAATGTCAGTAAATATAAAAAGATCACCGGGGACGAACTCGATAATTTCCGTATGGCTACAAAGGCCTACCTTAACCTTGTCAAAACAAAACTCTATTGCTAAAATAGAGTTATGAATATTCAACCCGCTAATTCTATTGTCAAGCCTCAAACTGACCAGGAGTCAAATGCGACCCCAGTTAAGCCAGCAAAAACGAAACGAGGAAGGTTCTGCGTTGGAATTGGGTTCTTTGTTATTGGTATAATTACTCTAATTGTAGGAGTGGTGTTTTTGGTACTAGATTTACTTAATGTGCCAGATATAGATGCTGGCGAATATCTAGTATCGGCTGACCGTTGGGTGCTAGTTGATGGAACTAACTGCGCCAGCACCGCAGAAAATGTCACCACGACTGACGCCGAGAGCGAGAGTGCCGAGAACGCTGCAAAAGCAACAGAAGACGTCACAGAAAATGGTAATAACAATGCCACCAATTGCATGCCGAGTGTGATTTGGAAATTCACCGAGATTGGTAAAGGCACGTTGACAACAAATGGTCACATTAACGATTACGACTTCATTTGGGCGATTCGGGACGGCAAGCTGGCAATTGAAACAAGATGGCTCTACGATCTTAATAACGCATACGAATATGAGCTCAACCAAAAAGAGGGCGTGCTGACCCTATACGATGGCGATAAGCAAATCAATTTTACTGGTGAATTTACAAATAACCAATAATATGTTATAATAGTATTATTATGATTTATCTTGACCATGCTGCAGCAACACCGGTAGACAAAAAGGTATTTGCGGCGATGGCGCCGTATTTTACGGAGGAGTTTTATAATCCGTCGGCGGCGTATTTGCCAGCAAAAAAAATTTCCGCTGACTACGAGGCGGCAAAGGGCGTAATTGCACATACAATCGGGGCAAAAGCTCACGATCTAATTGTGACCGCTGGAGCGACTGAAGCAAATAATCTGGCTTTTACGGCCGCACATGGCGAGATACTATATCTTACTACCGAGCACGACTCGGTTCGACGCGTTGCAGAAGCTAAAGGTGGTAAAGCCATCAAGGTGCTGCCTAGTGGACTAATTGACTTGGAAGATTTGCGCCGTCAAATTACAGATAAAACAGAGTTGATCTCCGTGTCACTGGTCAACAATGAGCTTGGCGTAATCCAACCTCTGGCCGAGGTAGCAGGGATTATCCGTGAGATAAAACTCGACCGCATGAGGCGAGGCGTAAAGCAACAGTTGCTCCTTCATTCGGATGCTTCACAAGCACTCAATTTGCTTGACGTGAGCGTGGCACGACTAGGAGTAGATCTAATGACACTTAATGCCGCGAAAATCTATGGGCCAAAAGGAATTGGCGCACTTTATGTGGCTCACGGTGTTAGACTGGAGCCGCTCACTCTCGGTGGTGGACAAGAAAACGGCCTACGCTCAGGAACAGAGAATGTACCTGGAGTGATTGGATTTGCCGAGGCAGTACGACTGGCTAAGGAGCATTTAAATGGTAACCGCAAAAAATACGCAAAGTGGAAGAAAATTTTTCTATCTGAACTTTCTGACTATGAACTTATCGATAAAAAACACGCCTTAGACAATTTCGTGGTCGTTAGTTTCGATGGGATTGATGCGGAACGACTCGTCTTCCTACTAGAAGCAGAAGAGGTCTATGTTGCAACTGGAGCGGCCTGTGCGGCCTCGAAAGGTGTCCGTTCGCACGTCCTTAAAGCAATTGGGCTCAGCGAAAGACAAATTGCCGGCTCGCTAAGGATTACTTTTGGTGAAACAAATGATGAAATACAAGTTCGCGAAGCAGCACGAATTATCAATAAAGCTGTTAGAGAGGAGCGTGCAAGAATTAATGGCTAAAACTGTCTATGTCGGAATGAGTGGCGGAGTAGACTCAAGCGTAGCCGCACTGCTTCTAAAAGAATGGGGCTATAAGGTAGTTGGCGTATACATGAAGAACTGGTCCCGCGATTTGCCAGGGATGAAATGCCCCTGGGCAGATGACTTAGCTGATGCTAAGAGAGTTGCAGTGAAACTTGGGATTGATTTTGAGGTTTGGGATTTCGAAAAAGAGTATCGCGAGAAAGTCGTAGAATATATGCTGTCCGAATTTAAAAAAGGCAATACACCGAATCCGGATGTTATGTGCAATCAAGAAATTAAATTTAAGCTGTTTTATGAAAGGGCAATGGCGGCTGGGGCCGACTATATTGCGACAGGACATTATGCAAGAATAGGAGTTGAACAATCCGGAAGTATCATATTGGGGACGGGGTCGGCTCGGCCCGTCGTTACGGGCGAGCCGCCCCTCGCCACCTCGGTCGTAACCTCCGGAGCGCCCCAATATAATACTTCCGGATTGTTCCCACCCATACTTGCAAGAGCCGCCGATGAAAATAAGGATCAGACGTATTTCTTGTATCGGATATCAGAGGAGGCTTTAGGTCACACTCTATTTCCGATTGGGGACATGTTGAAGCCAGAAGTGAAGAAATTGGCGGCCGAGAAAGGGCTACATAATGCTTATAAGAAGGAGTCCATGGGAGTTTGTTTCGTGGGTGAGGTGGGGATGAGGGACTTTTTGAAGGAATACATCGATGTAAAGCCAGGTGAAATTCGCGAAATTGAAAGCGACAGGGTACTTGGCTATCACGAGGGAGCGATTTTCTATACGATTGGGCAGAGGCATGGGTTGTATCTTGATGGCGAGAAAGGCGTAGTTAACGACGGAATGCCGTATTATGTGGTGAAAAAGGATATTGATAAAAACATCGTATATGTGTCAAAAAACTTGAATCATGAGGCGATTTGGACTAAGGAGTTGAGACTACGTGATATATTGCTAAGGCGATTTGAATATGATGTTTTGGGGACGGGGTCGGCTCGGCCCGTCGTTACGGGCGAGCCGCCCCTCGCCACCTCGGTCGTAACCTCCGGAGCGCCCCAAAACATATATTCCAAATCGCCTCAAGACAATATATCCAGTCGTCCCCAAGACAGCATATTCGAACCTTTCGATAGTATTCAAGTTCGTCTCAGGCATCGGGCGCCACTGATTCCGGCGACTTTTGATGGAGAAGTGCTACACTTTAGCAGCGAGGTTAAGCGTCCTGCCAGCGGACAAAGCGCCGTTTTGTACGATGGCAAAATCTGCCTTGGTGGTGGGATTATTGTCTAGCAACCACAGGCATTTAACTTACCTACACGACTAGCAAAAAGTCCCCAAATGGGGACTTTTTGCGACAATCTGATATTGGTTAATTAGACCATCATCATTGCAGCATTTGCGCAAAGTAAAATACCAGCGACAATACTCATACCTGCAATCATAAAGAGATGCATTCTCTCCTGATTGGTGATGTCTGTTCTGGTGCTGCGCTTGCAACAAGTTTGTTTGCGACGTGGCGCCTGCTTGGCTACCGTCTTCTTGGCAGTCTTGGTTGCAGTTTTTCTTTTTGCTTGTGCCATATAGCTCCTTTTTTATTTAATTATTGTTCTTATGCTTAGTTTAACACGAATAGTATTTTCTGTCAATCCCTTTTATGATATAATGCTACCCATGGATGCAAATATAGTTAGACAAAAATTCTTAGATTTTGAAGTGTCGAAAGGACACAAGATCATCAGTCCGGCGCCGCTTGTACTCGAAGGTGACCCGACTACTTTATTTACTGGCTCAGGGATGCAGCCACTACTACCATATTTACTTGGTAAGACACACCCAGAAGGTACGCGTCTTTGTGATTCGCAACCATCGCTACGGTTGCAGGATATTGAAGATGTAGGCGATCCGAGGCACACCACGGTTTTCGAGATGCTAGGCAACTGGTCACTTGGCGATTATTTTAAGGAGGAGCAAATTCGCAATTTCTTTGAATTTCTCGTTAGTGAAATTGGTCTAGACCCCCACCGGATTTATGTAACTTGTTTTATTGGCAATGACAAATATGGGATTCCGCGCGACAACGAAGCTGCCGCCATCTGGCAAAAGGTTTTTGAGGAGGCTGGGATTGAAGCCAAAATTGTCGAAATCGGTTCAGCAAAAGATGGCGATAAACGCGGCATTCGCCCTGGAGAGAGGATTTTCTTTTACGATGACCACGAGAACTGGTGGTCGCGCGGTGGAGGCTGCGAGACAACGCCAATCGGTGACCCATGCGGACCTGATTCGGAAGTATTCTATGATTTTGGTGAGGACAAACAGGATGTCGAGAAATACGGTTTGGCTCATCCGGCTAGTGATGGAGCGAGGTTTATGGAAATCGGCAACCAGGTGTTCATGCAATACCGTCGCAATGAGGATGGTTCTTTCTCGGAACTCGAACAGAAAAACGTCGATTTCGGTGCAGGGTTAGAGCGAATCACGGCGGCTTCGATTGATAGTTTTGATGTATTTAAGATATCATTAATGAAACCAATTATCGATAAGTTAGAGGAGATCTCACATAAATCCTATGACAACAACACTGATGAGATGCGTGTAATTGCTGACCACATTCGTGGTGCATATCTATTAGCAGCCCAGGGTTTGGTCCCCTCAAACAAAACCCAGGGTTATGCGATGCGACGCTTACTAAGACGTGCTATTTTGAGAGCGCTTGACCTTGGGATTTCTGACAATTTCTTAGCGGAGATTGTGCCAATTGTGTCTGAGATTTACCGTGATTTGCCGGATTCGATTTTGACACACCGCGAGGTAGCACTCGATGTAATGCTACGCGAGGAAAATGCTTTTCGGAAAACGCTAAATCGTGGGCTGAAGGAGCTACATAAGCTGTCTGGACAATCGAAACAAGGCTCCTCGGGGACGGGGTCGGCTCGGCCCGTCGTTACGGGCGAGCCGCCCCTAGCCACATCGACCAAAGGTCGTCCGTCTGTCGTCGCCTCGACACGAAACGCAAGCGTTTCGTCTGCTCGGCTCCTTCGACGGTCGGTCGTAACCTCCGGAGCGCCCCGAGGAGCCTGTTCTCGATTGTCCGGATATGACTTATTTAAGCTTCAGGACACTTATGGTTTTCCGATGGAGCTTTCGGTAGAAGAGTGTTACCGTGAAGGTATTGACCTCTCCCCAGATTACATCAAAGAATTCGAGCAGGCACTAAAGGAACAACGCGAACGTTCGCAAACTGCATCGAAGGGAATGTTTAAAGGTGGCCTAGAAGACCACGGTGAGCAGACCATCAAATATCACACAGCGACACATCTATTACTTGCAGCTTTACAGAAGCATGTTTCACCCGATATTGTCCAAAAAGGTTCTAATACGACGGCGGAGCGACTGAGATTTGACTTCAACTTAGATCACAAGATGACTGACGAAGAAAAGAAATTGGTCGAAGATCAAGTAAATGAATGGATTGCGGCAGATTTGCCAGTGGTGCATGATGAATACAACAAAGAATACGCCCGAGATACCCTGAAGGCACACGGGCAGTTCTGGGATAAATATCCTGAGAATCTAACCGTTTATACGATTGGCGATTTCGATCATCCAATTTCGCGCGAGGTCTGTGGTGGGCCGCACGTTGAACACACTGGTGTAATTGGAAAGTTCCATATCAAGAAAGAAGAATCTTCTTCGGCTGGTGTTAGAAGGATTAAAGCGGTACTTGAATAGAATATAAAAGGTCATCTAAAATGGGGGAAGGCACCCTGGGAAGGGTGCCTTTTTATTTGTAGTTTGGGTCTAGTAGAATTCGAACCCATA
The DNA here is from genome assembly GCA_002371235.1 of Candidatus Saccharibacteria bacterium UBA3749. Lineage (GTDB taxonomy): Bacteria > Patescibacteriota > Saccharimonadia > Saccharimonadales > Saccharimonadaceae > Nanosyncoccus. The sequence continues at coordinate 17,719 of DFGN01000003.1, forward strand.
GTTCAAAAGGCGTTTTTTGAGACTCTCGGGCCTCACATAAAGCGCATTCGGAATCCCAAAACTCGGAATCCCATTAGAACTGTACGGGTCATCAACCAGGGCGGCTGCGGTAGTACTAAACGGATCTCCAGCAATCAAGAAAGCCTGTTCGGGACGAATCCCAGCAATCTGAAGAATTGCTTCCAGATATCCTTTGTCTGATACTATGTGGCCATACTCAAACGACCAATACGCCTGAGTCGCGCCCTTGAAGATTTCAGGATGGTTGTTTTTGATTTCATCCTGACGACTTCTTGGACAATCACAGAGCAGCTGGATTTCCGGTCTTCCGTACTCAATATGTCCTTTGCAGGCAGGGATCTGAGACGGATGAGATTTGATCGAACTCAGGATTTCCAGCAGTTCGGGCTTAGCGCACCGCAATGCTCTACTGTAGTAGCCTTCAGCTTCCTTGACACTGATTGGCAGCGATTTTAATGTTGCCTGCCAGTACTCCTCTTCGCTGATTTCCCCCCTGAGCAGCCGGTTGTACTTTTCCCTAGAGTAGTAAATACTACTCCGGTATTGATTGGCAACTGCTTGCCCAAGCCGGTCGGCAGCATATTCCGCTGTCTTCCGGACTCCCCAAATTACAGTATCCGATAAAACTATAAAAATGATCATTCTTTTCACCCCCTTTTCTTGGTTTTATCAGACAAATGAATTATAACATGTTTAGCTAAATATGCAAAACATGAGCGGCTTGCGATGCTGTTATGACCATTTGATATACGTTTAATATAAACCGCATGCTACCTATTTTTGTAATAATTTGGCGATTTTGGCTTTGAGGCCGTTCTCCTCAGGAGCACCTGCCAAAGTATCAACGCCAACCCACAAAAGTCCTAGCGCTGTAGCATAGGAATGGTCAAGAGCAAAATCTTGATCATTTTTCAGATTCGGAAGCTCAGCAACGTCAATCAGATGTACAGTCGGACGACGCGAAAAGGGAAGACTCTGATACCAATCCGAAATAGCTAGTGACTCCTGAATTAAGGATAGACTTGCTCCACCGCCACATAGGTACAGGTTACGCGGGAGACTGCTAACAAGCTCAAAGTCTTCCAGCGCTACTTCGACTCCGGTAAGCCAAACCGATAGATTACGCGAGAGGGCAGACTCGACTTTACCCTTAACATGGTCATCAAGTTCTGTTGTATCAAATTGCAATTTGTATTTCTCGGCGGTTTCGAAATCAACCCCAAGCGATTCGGCAATCTGATGCGTAAAACTACGACCGCCGATTGAAAACATTTTTGTCCCCTCAATGCCACCATCCTCAACTACTGCCACATCAGTAGTACCGCCACCAATGTCCATCACGATCCCCGAAAAACTAGATTCAACATCGTCGCCGAGACAGGCGCGACAAACCGCAAATGGCTCTACGGCGATCGTTAGAAGATCCAGGTTAAGTTCGGCACAGACCTTCTCAACAGCAGCAACATGAATCAGTGGAGCAAAAGCCGTGTAGAATTGAATCACTACGTCTGCGCCCTTAAAGCCGATTGGGTTGCTAATTTTGTAACCATCAATCGTTAGCGAAACAATCGCTGAGTTAATCAACCTAACTTCGACATTATCGTTGCCGGTCTCGAGTGCAACGGTTTTCTTGGCTACTTCACCAGATTTCTGTTGAACTTTCTTAATAATCCCCTGCATTTCGTTGTCGGTGATTGGTTTATTAGGGTCTTTGCGCTTGTAATTCACAGTAGTCGTGGAGCCCTTAACCAGTTCACCGGCGACACCAACTACTGTTAGCTCAGCATGTTCACCCGCTTGGTCTTCAGCCTGCTTCAGCGCCTCTTCGCAAACATTGACAACCGCCGGAATATCGGCGATGGCACCATCAAACATATTTCCTTCGGCCTGCTTGGCTTTACCAATGCCAAGAATCTGAATATTGCCCTTCTTGACTGGCTTGGCTAATATAGCCTTAACAAATTCCGTACCAATATCTAGACCTAGTATTAAGCTCATACTTTGATTATAGCATATTTTCCCAAAGGCAAGCTACCTAGCTCGTAATTGCCAAACGAAGTACGATGAAGTTTAGTGACTCTGTAACCAAGTGCAGCAAAAGTGCGTCGAATTTGGCGGTTGCGACCTTCGGTTAATGCCACCATAAGTTGTTTACGCTTGGCAGGCTCTGTCGTCATCGTAACCACTTTAAACTGGCTCGGTCCATCATCAAGCATAACGCCGTAGTCGGAAATCATCTGTTGATGGAGTGGCTGTAGAGGATGGTTCAGCTCGACTTCGTAGATTTTGGTCTTACGAAATTTAGGGTGCGTCATTCGATAAGCAAAATCACCATCATTAGTCAAAAGAATGAGGCCAGACGAATCTTTGTCTAGGCGGCCAACAGTTTTAAGCTTTCGATATTCGGGTGGCAATAATTCATAGACAGTCGGGGTCTGCCCCTGCGCATGACGAGAACATACATAACCAACTGGTTTATTGAGGGCCAAATAAAGATATTCCGTCTCAAACGGAACTATTTTATTATTATAACATACTTTGGATAATTTGTCCAGCCTGGCGCCAAGTTCAGCTATTTTTCCATCTATAGTCACTTTGCCGCCTATAATCAAGTCATCGGCTTCGCGACGCGACACACCTAGCCTTTCGGCTAGAAATTTATTGAGTCTGACCGGGCTGTCCATAGCTGCTCATCTGTGTGGGATTTGAGGCAATTGATTGCGCTTGGGGTTCCATATAGGGCTGGTTGATCGGTTGCCCCAATGGTTGGATTGGCTCAGAATTAGCTGGTTGCCCTGATGGCTGGGTTAACTCTGGATTGGCTGGCCGTTCTGATGGTTGAGATAGTTCTGGATTGACTGATCGTTCTGATGGTTGAGACGGCTCTGGATTAGCTGTTGGAACTTGTGAATTATCGAGGGGTTGGTTGGCGTTTGGCGTCGTCGGTTGAGCTGGAGCAGCGCGATCTCCTAAAACTTCATGAATAGTATTAATAACATCTTCTATGCCAACTTGTGATTTAACTAGATATTTATTAGCTCCAAGACGTTCGCCGCGTTGGCGCTGGTCATCTGCCGATAGGGCCGTCATCATGATGATCTTAATATTTGCCGTCTCAGGTGTTGAGCGAAGAATATCTAGCATATCAAAGCCTGAAATCTTTGGCATCATAACATCGCTCAAAATAAGATCAGGTTTTTCACGCACTGCTACAGCCAGAGCCTCCTCCCCATCGCCCGCAGACACTACATCATAGCCTTCAGCTGTAATGCGAATACTGTAAATCTCGCGCAGGCTTGCATCGTCTTCTACTACCATTATTTTACTCATTTTGATTCTCCGTTTAAATTGTTATTAATTTGACTTTGTAATGTAGTGTTCACCTGTGGCGGAATTGACTGGATGGGAGGAATAGGCTGAATAGGTGAAGCGGGCTGGACGGGTGGGGAAGGTTGACTTGGCATAGCAGGTTGCGATGGCGTGACGGGCATAGGTTGAGCTGGTATAGCAGGTTGCGACGGCGTGGTAGGTTGAACTGGCGCAACTGGTTGAGCGGCGGACTTCGCCATGGCAAGATTTCTGACCATAATCATACGTTTCTCATATTCAGACTCCGACAAACGTGGTAATGATACATAGAAGGTGGACCCTTCACCGAAGGCCGACTCGGCCCAGACTTTGCCACCCATTGCCTCGGTGCGCTGTTTGACAATGTATAACCCGAGGCCAGTGCCACCAATAGTGCGCGTATCAGAATTATCGACACGGTAAAACTTCTGAAAAATATGACCCAAATCATCCGCAGAAATGCCCATACCAGTATCCGTAACATTGATCAAAAAGCGGTCGCCATCTGCACGAACATTAACATAGATTGAGCCACCCTCCGGAGTGTATTTGATGGCATTCTCGATTAGGTTATCCAAAATTTCACGCATGAATTTTACGTCGATAAACCCATAAACGACAGGATGCATCGTGCGATTGATGTCGATTACTCTATTATCTGAAGTGCCAAAAGTAAGCGTGAGTTTGGCATCTTTTGCACGTAAGACATAGTCATCTGTGACTGATTTTACTAGCTCGGTCATCTCAACTGGTTCTAAAACTGGCTTAATCTTACTGTCGTCTAGTTTGGTAACATCAAGCAAATCCTGAAATAGTTTACCCAAATGCTTTGACGCCTTCTCGGCTGCGGTTAAATAACCACGCGCACGTTCGTCAATCGTGGCAGTCTGAGGATTTAGAGCAAGCGAGAGATACCCATCAATGGTAGCCACTGGCGTACGCATTTCGTGTGATGCGGTAGAAATAAATTCCGCCTGTTCACTTTCTTCAGCGAGCTCTTTTGCGATATTGCGCATGGTGACAATACGATTGTTGCCGGCGCCGTCTGCCGGAATCACAGAGATAGAAACCGGCATACGTTTCTCGGAGCTAGTATCAACTAACAAAGCTTGATACGAGTCCAATGCCTGATTGGTTGCCATCGCCTGAAAGAGATGATTTTCGTTGTCGGCAAGCTGCCGACCTTCTTTGCTCTCAATTCTAACTACAAGTCCATAGTCTAAGCCTATTGCATTTTCTGCGGAGCTGCACCCCGTCATAATAACGGCAGCAGGATTAATGAAACAAATAGCATTGTCCTTATCAACGATGATTACTCCATCGTGAATATTTTTTAGAGCCAACTCTGACAGGGCGGCATTATTTGAACTATTCTGGATATTCTTGGGTTTGAAAATGCTCATTTACATATATTTTAACACAAGCAGCAAAAAATGTGTTATATTTTATATATGAATAAGGATGTTATTTATTTAGAACCAGAGGATGATATCACCGATATTATCTCTAAAATCGAAAAATCAAAAGAGAAGATAGTCGCATTGGTACCACCCAAAAAGGCCGGTGTTCTGCGGAGCGTGGTAAACATGAAATTGATTCAAAAAGCAGGCGCTTCTTCAAAAAAGGCGATCGTTTTGATAACTACCGATGCCTCTATCATCAAATTGGCCGCGGCCAATAAGTTACCCGTGACAGGCGATCTAAAGACAGCCCCAGTAATCCCAAGGGACAGTGGAGCATCGGAAACTACATCCAAAGAGGAACTAGTCGAAGTGTCGGATGGCACAGTTGAGACGGAAGAGGATGTAGAAGAGCTTACGGGGCAAGATAGCAATTCTGGTGATTCTGAAGATAACAAATCCAATAACACCGATTCAGCTAAGGATACCGTAGCGGATGATGGCCAAGATTCCATTGACTCCGATGAGCAAGGCGCAGACGAAAAGTCCGAAACCCAATCGTCAAAATCTAAAGGTAAAGATAGTAAGGCTCCATCTCGTAACGGCAAAAATCGTTTCTTGGTCTGGCTTGCTGAGCATAAAGTTGTCACAATTACCAGTGGTATTGGTATAGTACTATTCGTTTTAATCTTGGTTTGGGCGCTTGTAATTGCTCCGTCAGTCACTGTAACGGTCGGCATTAGAACCGCCTCCAATAATTTCTCTGAGGCGATTTCATTTACGACCGCTTTAACCGAGGAAGATGCTACTACCGGCAAGTTTTACCTAGAAGAAAAGAAAATTTCGGCTACTGAGGAAGTTAAATTTGAAGCTACCGGTAAGAAGAATATCGGCAAGAAAGCTACTGGAAGTCTCGTAGCGCAAGTTTATTTTAGCGCCAAGGGCTCATATTCCATTAATGCTGGCACCGAGTTCACAATCAATGATTTGGTCTATCTAGCCGATGAAGATTCTGTCTTGAGCTGGAATGGTAACCAAGCAAGTTGCGAAAACAACGACAGACAGGATGACCCCATCATTCGAGACGGTGTTGTTAGCTGCCTAAAATCAGTCAGAGTTAAGGTTACTGCAGCAGAGCCAGGCGAGAGATACAATATCGCTAAATCCAGCGCAGGTTGGCACACAGTGGCAAGCGTAGCTGTTTACTCCGATGATGCTATGACTGGTGGTACAGACGAAGAAATCACTATCGTCTTGCAGTCCGACATCGACCAAGCTCAATCGAAACTTAACGGCGCCAACCTGGAAGAAAACAAGGAAAAGCTCATTGCTCAGCTCGGCAATGATAAGCTGATAATCGAATCGAGCCTAAAACAGGAACTTATCAATGTCGAATCGACACCAAAAGTAGGCGAGGAGGTTAAACCGGATGTGAAGCCGACCTTGAAGGCTACTACTGTTACTTCGATTTTTGCAATTGATAAAACGAAGGTAAAGGAGTTCATTGCGGAGAAGGCCAACCTAAGGAATGATCAGGAAATCTACGAAATGAAAGACCCATTCATTGAAAGTTTCATAAAGACTGATACTGGTTATACTGGCAAATTAAAGACCTCGTATCTGACCGGCCCTATGCTAAACAACACCAGTGTCGTTAATTTGATTAAGGGACATGGTCTTGGCGATGCACAACATTTACTTAAGGATATTGATGGTGTGACTGAGGTAAGAATCAATACATCCTTCCCATGGGTCACGACGATTCCGGATGATTCTAATCGCATTTCTGTCGACCTCGAAATAAAGGATCAGAATGGCAACAAAGTTGAGCATCAGGGAATTAATCGCACCCAGCGAGATGCCGAGGAGGAGAGCCAAGAAGAGGCTCCAGCCGAGAAGCAAGAAGAAGAAAAACCCGAAGAGGCCAGCAACTAATTATTGTTTGTGGAGTTAAGAGTGAAGATTATTTGTCTTGACGTTGGTGAAAAAAGAATCGGTGTTGCACGTGCGGATTCTAGTACACGAATCGCTATACCGGTTGGATTCGTTGAAGTTGACGGCACTGAGTGGCAGAAGATTGAACAAATTGCCAAAAATAATAGCACTAATTTATTCGTGCTTGGTCTGCCGCGCAGTAATGATGGCAACGAAACGGCTCAGTCTATGTATGTACGTGGTTTTGCTAAAACATTAGCTACAAAAATCACCGGAGCACGGATTAGATTTCAAGACGAATCACTCACATCGGTTGTAGCCGAGGAACGCTTAAAGGCAAAAAAGAAGCGTTACGAGAAGGGCGAGATTGATGCGGAAGCTGCCGCCGTAATCCTACAGGACTTTCTCGAAAACTTGAATAATATTTCGGATTTATCGGAGCATGAGAAAACGGAACCCACTAATCACATGGCTGAAAAAGTCAAACTAAACGCTCAAATTGCAAAGCACAAAATGAAAACTTCGACCAAAGCCTTGCTAAGTCTCACATCCTTGTTTATCGTTGTTGGTGGATTAATCCTTGGCATCATTGTGGTTAACCATATTCGGGAAGAACGCGCTAAACAGCGCGCCGAGGAGTATGCTAAATTAGAAGCCGAGATGAAAGCGGCGACATTTAATTTTACTATAAAGCCAGGGGAATCGATTTACGATATTAAGAAGAACCTTTTGGCAGTTGATCGAAATGGCAACAATAACACAGAAGAGAAACTCCCGAATTATACCGATGCCGAGATTGATGAGGCATTCGACGCTGAATATAACTACGATTTCTTAACCAGTCGGCCAGAAGGAGCTACACTTGAGGGTTTTCTGTATCCTGAAACGCTTAATTTTTATAGTAATAGTACTGTTCGTGACATCCTTAACGCCTTTTTGGCTGAAATGGGTAAAGTGATTAGCGAAAACAACCTCATAGAGTTATATGCAAATCAAAATTTAAGCCTTTATGATGGGGTCATTATGGCGTCTATTGTTCAGAAGGAGGCTCCATCCCCCGAACAACCTACTGTGGCCCAAATTTTCCTTTCACGTCTGGAGATGGGAATGAGTCTCGGAAGCGACGTGACGGTTTCCTATGCCCTTGACACGATAGACCCAGAACGTCAAATCTATCGCGACAATTCCACTGCTCTTTTAATTGAATCTTGTTATAACACTAGATTATATAGTGGTCTTCCGTGCGGACCAATTTCTAATCCGGGGCTTTCTGCACTACTAGCGGTTGCTAACCCCACAGATACTTCTTATCTTTATTTCTTGACAGGCGATGACGGTTTGATGTATTATGGTTATACAGAGTCTGAGCACATCCAGAATATCTATCAGCATTGTCAACAACTCTGTAATGTAGCATTATGACAAGAAAAAAACATCACATCCAGCTAAAAAACCTAGGTAGCGCTATACCGTATATTTTGGTCGGACTTGTAACACTTGCTCTTGTGTTTATAGGATCAATCGACAAGCAAAACCGTGGTATTAGTCTTAGTTTAGATTCTTTTGCGGCAAATGACTATAATGTATCGGTCGATCAGCTGTCCGAGCTCTACATCGTAGCTGATTTATCTGATGCCCTCAGCCTCGCTAGTGCGCAAGACGTGGCATCAAATTACGTCATAACAAATACCATGTACAATGCCGGCATCTCAATGGGGGGCAAGCCAGAGAAGCCTCCGCTAATTGATATAACCGATTCTCGTGGCGTAATTGAATATACGGTAATCGAAGGTGATTCAATGGATACGATTGCAGCAAAATACGGTGTCACCACAGACCAGATTCGTTGGTCAAATAATCGCAAAAACACCGACATTTCGGTTGGTGATGTGTTGTATATTCCGAGTAAGCCAGGCATCGTCTATACCGTTAAATCTAGCGACACGATTGAGTCAATCGTTGAAAAGTACGGTTCTACCGCCGAAGAAATTGTTGCGCTAAATGATTTGGAACTCTCTGGTATTACTGAAGGAACGCGAATCCTAATTAAAGATGGGTCATTGCCTGAGACGGAACGGCCAGAATACGTACCACCAGTTCGACATGTTTATACTTACACCTATCTTGGTAATACTTCGGAGAGACAAAACATCGAAGTTGTTGGATACTTCTATAACTTAGGCGGTCCTTATGCGCGCGGTCAATGTACTCAATGGGCTTGGTACAACCGACAAGATTTGCCAGCTTCACTTGGTAATGCTAATACCTGGGGTATTCGTGCTGCCGCAATTGGCTACCGAGTAGACAATCAACCAGCGCCTGGCGCCGTGTTCCAAAGTAACGGTGGCTGGTATGGTCATGTGGGTTATGTAGAAGCAGTAAATTCTGATGGCTCCATCATTGCGACGGAAATGAATTACGGTATCCCTTTCCGCGTAATTCGTTCTACCATCCCGGCTGGTACAGCAAGCCGACTAAATTATATTCATTAGTTATTAGTTCTAATCCAAAAACAGGCACTAAAAGGCGTGAAGAAACTTCTTTATTATTAATTATTCTACCAGTCTTCGACCAGCGTAAATTCTCGGTCGGCAATTTGAATAATTGAATCTGGCTGTGCGCCTCTAGTTGTTAACTCAGCACGAATGCCCATTTTTTTCATAATATCACGCAACCGGTTGACCGAGGCGTAGTTGTTCATGTCGGTACGACGGGCAAATTTTTCTATCTTAGCCCCAGTCACCCTAAACTTTCCATCATCAAGTTGTTCAACCTTCCAGGTGTCTTTCATAGCATCTTTGGCGAGGGAAATAGTTGGGATACTGCTAGGTGAGCGAGAATACGCGTCGTTTTCGGAATGCTCCTTCGTGCTCGCTGCTGTGTGACTCGGTCGCTCCGCATTTGGCTCGTTACTAAATATGTCCCCCGAACGAGGGTTTTCCTCGCTCACTCCACTTACCAACGTTTTTAATTCTCGCAGAAGCTCGGTGAGACCTTGGTGAGAGGAACTTGAGATACTGTAGATTTTTGCCTCTGGATTCTTGGCCAAAATGGATGCGGTTTGCATTTTGATAATATCATCATCCACACCCTCGCATTTGGTTAGTGCAACAATTTCGGGGCGGGAGGCAAGGTCTGAGTATTTTTTGAGTTCGTTCCGAATGATTTGGTAGGCCTCGCCGGCGTCATCATTATAGACATCAATCAAATGTAGCAAAACTGCCGTGCGTTCAATATGGCGCAGGAAATCGTGTCCGAGACCTTTACCTTCAGCGGCACCCTCGATAAGGCCTGGAATATCCGCTATCAGCAAATCTTTGTTATCAACGGTAGCAACACCAAGATTTGGTGTAATGGTCGTAAATGGATAGTCGGCAATCTCTGGTTTGGCATTTGACACTACTGATAGAAAGGTGGATTTGCCAGCATTAGGCAAACCAACTAAACCAACATCAGCCATAGACTTTAGCTCTAGCTCAGCTTCAAATTCTTCACCGGGTTCGCCAACTTCGGCAATGATGGGGGCTTGGCGAGTTGAACTCTTAAAATGAGCATTACCAAAACCACCAGAGCCACCTTTCGCAATGACGGCTTGCTGACCATCATGTGTTAAATCGGCAATTAATGCCTTCTTAGACCCGGTCCTATATATAACTGTGCCGACAGGGACATCGACAATTAAATCTTTACCAGAGCGGCCAGCGGAACGCTGGCCAGAGCCGTTTTTGCCGTCTTCGGCAGTAAGAATCGGAGTAAAACGAAAATCAATTAGGGTGTTAGTATTACGATCGGCGCGAAAAACAATGTCGCCGCCTTTGCCACCATCGCCACCATCGGGGCCACCTTTTGGTATATAGATTTCATGACGAAAAGAAACAGCACCATCGCCGCCTTTACCCGCCTTTAAATTGACTTTCGCTGTGTCTACAAACATAAAAATATTATAACATATTTTCACGATAAAAAAATAATTGACATTTTTACGGTTATGCTATATTATAAACATAAGCTGGTACGCTTCACAGGGGTTCCACTGACTTTAGTGGAGTGTGGAGACTTACATTAAAAACAAAAAGCGGATTAAAACAAAACAATGTGCCCCATTGGGTGGGCGCGTAACAGCAGAGAAAGCCATCGTAAGATGGTTTTTTCGTGTTATAATACAGCTATGGTTAGATTTACAATCATTACTCTTTTTAGAGAGGCAATTGAACCGTATTTACAGAGTTCGATGATGGAGAAGGCTACCCGAAAGGGTTTAGTGCAATTTGATTTTGTGAATTTACGCGATTTTGGCCTAGGTCCACATAAAAGCGTTGACGATACGCCCTATGGAGGTGGCGATGGTATGCTACTGCGCTGCGAACCAGTTTTTGCAGCGATTGAACAGGTGAAAGCAGCGGACCCTGCCGCTGTAGTAATCTTACCGACACCAGTAGGCGAGGTCTGGAAGCAAGAAAGCGCCCGTGTTTTTGCCGAAAAATACCCCGATAATCCTCACTATATTATTCTTTGCCCGCATTACGAAGGATATGATGAACGGATTTTGTCGATTGTGGATTATAAAGTCTCTCTTGGAAAGTATGTCTTGACCGGCGGAGAGTTACCAGCGCTCATCATTATTGATTCCGTAGTACGCTTGATTCCTGGCGTACTAGGTGGAGAAACATCCGCCGAGATAGAGTCTTTTTCGGACGGAGATAACCTCGAATACCCACAATACACTCGCCCGGAGGATTTCCGTGGAATGAAAGTACCAGAAGTGTTATTATCTGGTAATCATGGCGAAATTGCTAAGTGGCGTAAAGAACACTCTGGTACTACGCTGTCATGAAATTAGAGGACGATGTCGAGACACTAAAAGGTGTGGGACCGAAAACCGCTGAGAAGCTACATAAATATGGGATTATCTCGGTGCGAGATTTTCTTTATACTCTGCCAAGAGATTACGAAACCTTCGAAACACCAACTTCAATCGCGGAAATACGACCCGGTAAGATTGTAATACGTGGCAAAATTGATTCGCTTACGACTAGGCGAGCCAGGCGGCGCAACCTCTCAGTGACGGAGGGTATAGTTCGCGACCAGACTGGCGCAATTAAAGTAGTGTGGTTTAACCAAAGCTACCGCATCAGGCAGTTCTCGCCCGACAAGGAGTACTTTTTTACTGGAGAATACGAGTTAAAGAACGGCCGTTATAGCTTGATTTCCCCCACAGCAACCGAAGTTTCCGACGTTGACCTAAAAACCGGGCTAAATCCAATTTACAAGGCACATGGCTCTCTTAAGTCACACGATTTCAAGCGTCTCATCGCGGCGTCTAGAAGCCAGTTTAACCTAATTCCTGATTTGCTACCGTCGGTGCCTCATAATACCAGAGCAAAAGCTTTGTTTTATTCCCATTTTCCCAATTCGCTAAAGACCGCCGAACGCGCCAGAAACTACTTGGCTTACGAAGAACTGTTCGAATTAATTCTCGCCTCGAGATTGAATCGCCGAGAAAATGATAAGCTTAAAGCTTCGTCAATTCGCTTTAAAAGCGCCGCCGTTAAAAGCTTTGTTGATAATCTACCTTTTAAACTTACTAACGCACAAAGGAGAGCAGCTTGGGAAATCTTTCAGGATTTAGAGAAATCTACCCCAATGAATAGACTCTTGCAGGGAGACGTGGGTTCCGGCAAGACCATGGTGGCAGCTCTCGCCGCTTTTGAGGTTGCTCTCGCCCATGGTCAGGTTGCCTTGCTCGCTCCTACTGCGGTGTTAGCTTCACAGCACTACAATAATCTTTTGCAAGTGTTTCAGAAGTTTGATATTAGAATTGAACTACTAACTGGTGCCACAAAAAACAAGTCCGCGATCAAAAAAGATATTGGGGAGGGGAAGATTGACATTGTGGTCGGTACACACGCCCTTCTTACCGATGATACAGTTTTTGCCAATCTGGCACTAGTGGTTATCGATGAGCAGCATAGATTTGGCGTAGAACAAAGACAAAGAATCATGCTTAAATCACCACGCGACCTGGCGCCTCATCTTCTCGCTATGACCGCAACACCGATTCCACGTTCTTTGCAACTGACAATTTTCGGCGATCTTGATGTTTCAATCTTAGATGAAATGCCATCGGGGCGAAAGCCAATTCGGACAACAGTTCTGCCTGAGATTTATGCAAAAGAACGGCTATATCCCCAGATTCAAGAGGTAATTAATCTGCCACCCGATACAAAAAGTCACGGATCAAAGGCGCATGGCCAACAGATTTATTGGATTTGTCGTGCCATAGAGGATGATGATAAAACGGTATCAGAAATCACTTCCGTAAAAAAACGCACCAAGAAGCTACGCGAAGTTTTTCCAAGGCTCACAATTGAGTTTCTTCACGGCAAAATGAAACCGGCCGAGAAGGATCTGATTATGGAACGGTTTAAGGCTGGCGAGATTGATATACTGGTTTCAACTACCGTGGTGGAGGTGGGTGTCGATGTCCCAAATGCTACCATGGTAATAATTGAAAACGCCGAGTCCTATGGACTAGCTCAGCTCCATCAGTTACGAGGCCGAGTGGGAAGAGGAGCTTCTGAGTCTTATTGTTTCTTACTTACCACCGGAGATACTAAACCATCGAAACGCCTACGAGAACTCGAGAAGTCCTGTGACGGTTTCCATCTCGCTGAGGTTGACCTTAAGATGCGAGGTCCAGGTGAAATCTACGGCGTATTGCAGCACGGAGCGCTCGATCTTAAAATCGCCTCTCTATCCGATACGAAGCTAATCGCTCGTGCCCAGAAAGACGTAGACGTTTTTTTGAAAAACCCGGATAATCTGATAAAATATAAAGAATTAATGGCCGGTATCTCTAAATATCAGCAGATTACAACATTAAACTAAGGATCAAATGAATAATACTCTTAGAATTACATCTGGAATGTTCCGTGGTCGCCGGATTGCTACTCCTGGCGGCAAGACTCACCCTATGGGCGAGAGAGAAAGACTGGCGCTATTTAATATGATTAATGATTGTGCATCAGATGCATTGGCTATGGATGCATATGCAGGAAGCGGCGCTTTAGGAATAGAAGCACTCTCTAGGGGCGCAAAGAAAGTCGTGTTTATCGATAAAAGTCGGGATGCTGCTGAATGCATCAAAAAGAACTTGTTGTCGCTTGGATTTTGCAAAACAACTGATGGGAGATATCAACTTAAGACCGACGACCAAAGATTTAATACAAACGACGCCCTTCAATCGCCCTTACTTGATCAAATCGCCGAAGTTCATCATGGCGCTGCGGAGAGACAGAGTTTCGTGACGAAGTTTGATTTAATTATGGCAGACCCACCATATGATTTGTTCAGACTTAGTGATATCGAGTCGCTATCGGCCCATCTGAGACTAGGAGGAGTATTCGTCCTATCACATCCAGGGCATATACCAGTAATAACAGGCCTTTCAATTAAAAGTTCCCGCCGATATGCTGGTGCCACAATTTCAATTTTTGTCAAGGAATAGTCTAGTCTTGCAAAATCTGCAAAATATGCTATTGCTATATTTGCTTTTTGTCGTAATGTGTGGTATAATATACATATAAGGAGTTTATTATGTATTACCAAAATGAAGCTGAGAAAAAACAGCGTCAGAAACTAATTGCGGTGGCTACCATCGCCGTTTCAATTATTGTCTTACTCATCGTGGCGATTATCGTGGTCGCAATCAAAAAGTCTTCTCATTCCGATGAGATAGTGAGTGGTTCGATAGCGGAGCCACAAGAAGTTGAGAGTCACGAAGAAGAGGGCAAGGTGCTAGATGGCCTTTCGGTGTCTGAGTCTAAGACTGATTCAGATTCGGACAAAAACAATCAGAAACCCACTTCTAGTGGTCTTGGACTTATTAGTAGCGAGATAGCCTCCAATGGTACCAGTTCAAGCAGCAGCTCACACGATACTGATTCTGAGGATGAAAACCCGGTCGAGCTTCCTGCCGATGACAACCTTCCTACAACTGGACCTCAAGACGTTCTACCTATCGCAATAATGGCCGGACTCCTCACTACCTGTGTTTCTTCTGCCATCTTAGCTAAAAGGGAACAGTAAATAATATACTCCATTCTTGTTTTGCAACGAATGTCTTTGCAGCCAAGGCGAGTGCTGAGCCCCAGTTCGGCCTCGCTTTTTTGGTAATTCTGTGATATACTTAACTTATCCTAGATGCCCGAGTGGTGAAATTGGTATACACGTATGCCTTAGGAGCATATGCCGTTTGGTGTGCAGGTTCAAGTCCTGTCTCGGGCACCATCATAGTACAAAAATCTGGTTTTTCGCGCGAAAGCGCGTTTTTTTATTGCCGAGTGGAGCTCAGGACGTAAGTAAGTCAATGCATCGTCATCAATAGTGTCTGAATTGCCAAATAAACTACCACAACAAGCGCTGCGCTAAAGCCCGTCCAGAACACTGAGGTTAGCTTGGCACCGCGCTTAATTCTTAAGTATAGCTCTTGGCCCATCACGATTAGGCCGAGCAATACGGCAATTGCGAGACATATATAGCCGATGCCGCTTGGCAAACCAGAAACAATTGCCCCACCAAGTCCAAGCTTAAACGACGACGCCACCATCCCACCGACATAGCCGATGAGGCTAAGCGTGACACCGGCAATTGCAAAAACCAGCGCGCGATTACCCATGCGCTCGGCGTCCGCTCTAATCACATCCGGATCTTTCGACCAGCCTTTGACTTTGGTGGCTTTGGGATCCAAAAAAGCAAGATTTGATTTATCGGGTTTTTGGTTCACTAAATCCTCAGCGGCTTTCATGCGTTCAGCTTCAATCTGCTTAGATTTCAATGCCCATTTTTCCATATCAGTGTCTGCCATGCTTATTATTATAACATTATCACTACTAGGTCGTAAAACATACAACTTATAATCGCTAGTTTTATATTTATCAAAAATATATGACAAAATGTAACCATAAGGCGAATGATACGGAACCAAATCAAGATTAAGTCTGTAATTACCATATCTATCATTTTTCTGTTATAATATAGATTATGAATAAGCTAGGATTTATAAAGCTTAGGACTCTGGTTCTGGATTTATTTCTTTTAGCGCTGGTAGTAGGTGGTATCTTTGTTGGTTATACTCTGGTTAGGGAGCGCAAACTATTTATCAATGAATGGTTTATTGGTAATGGGCTAAGGGGCGTAGATATCTCGAGCTATCAAGGCGAGGTAGACATGAAAAGCCTAGCTAATCAGGGCGTTCGTTTTATTTATATGAAGGCGACCGAGGGAAGTAATCATGTTGACAAAACTTTTGAGGCCAACTGGCTTAATGTCGCTAAGACTGATATCAAGGCTGGAGCGTACCACTTCTTCTCGTTTGAAAGTGGTGGCGAAACTCAGGCCGATAATTACATCCGAACTGTTGGCTCGCTTGACGAGCGGTTAATCCCGGCTGTCGATGTGGAATTATATGGTAAGTTTACAACTAATCCGCCAGAGAAGGATGCTGTTACAAAGCAACTGAAAATTTTCTTAGCAGTGCTAGAAGACAAATACAAAGTTAAGCCCTTGGTTTACGCCCAAAAAGACATTTATGATAAATATCTGCGCGAGGATTTCAAGGAATATCCGCTCTGGATTCGTAATGTTTATTATCCAGTATTTATGGATTTTGGCGAGAACTGGACACTTTGGCAATATAAGGACCGTGGCGAACTCGAGGGCTATAAAGGTGACGAGAAATACATTGATTTAAACATCTTAAACCCAAACAAGAATCTCGATGACCTAATTATAAAAGCTACGGAAAAAACCAATTCCAACAATATAAAACAATAGAAAGGAGAAAAATGGGGTGGAAAACATATTTAGATGATAAACTAAAGCTGGAAAAATGGCGCTGGGCCGGGATTATGCTACTTACGGCCGTGTTTGCCGGATTCTTTGGCTGGGTATATGAGTTTATTTTTTACTATTTTGATGCTGGGACGGGAAAATTTTATATGCAAGGAGGAAACTTCTTACCCTGGATTAATATCTATGCAATTGGGGCGGCTATCATCGTACCGGCCTGCTGGAAAATCCGCAAATACCCACCACTGGTATTCTTGGTCGCTCTTTTAATCTCTGGAATCGTGGAATTTGTAGGTGGATGGTTGGTCTATACTATTGGCAATGGCACTAGGTATTGGGATTATAATACTGAGATATTGAATTTTGGCAATATCGGTGGATTTGTCTGTCTTCGCAGTGTACTTATTTTTGGATTGTCGGCTCTAATGTTTATGTATTTAATTCTGCCATTCTTTATCTGGCTATCGCGAAAGATGTCCAAAAAGGCTTTTCTTACGCTTGCAATTTCACTTTTTGCATTAATCATGGTAGACGAGATATATAACTTACTAGCCTCGAAATTCTTTGATTGGCCAGATGCGATGGATTTCTATCGCGCACTAGGCTGGGAATATCTGACTTAGTTTTGTAAAAAAACATTTATAATTATTATGATATAATCATAAGAAGC
The DNA here is from genome assembly GCA_002371235.1 of Candidatus Saccharibacteria bacterium UBA3749. GTDB lineage: Bacteria > Patescibacteriota > Saccharimonadia > Saccharimonadales > Saccharimonadaceae > Nanosyncoccus. Next base: position 34,942 of record DFGN01000003.1, read on the forward strand.
ATGAATAAAATTACAAAATATCTTAATCAGCTGATTGTCGGAAATGTTTTTGATACGCCTGAGATGCTCGAAGCATATTCGACCGACCGCTCAGCCCTGAAGATTAGGCCAAAATTTGTTGCTTTTCCAGAATCCACCGAAGACATTAGGAAGCTCATGCGATTTTTCAATCAAATTGCATTAAAAAACATCCCCGTTACAATTAACATACGTGGTTCTGGTTTAGATGAGGGAGGTGCGGATCTTGGTAACGGCTTAATAATTTCGACAGAGAAGATTAATAAGATGCTCGAAATTGACCCACGCGAAAGGCTAGTGCGTGTTCAAGCCGGTATTACGTTGAAAGAATTAAATACGGCCCTGTCGGTTTCCGGCCTTGGTATCCCAATTGGTGGGCATGACAATGACACGATAGGTGGCCTAATTTCGAACTGTCCGACCGACCTATTTGCTGGTAAATATGGTGGCATTCAAAAGTACGTAGAGAGAATTGAAGTCGTCCTAGCAAATGGCGATGTCTTGCAGACTGCGCATTATCGCAAGTATGCAGCGGCTAAGAAAACTGCGGAGAAAACCGTTGAAGGCGAGATTTACAAGAAGATTACGAAACTAATTAAACGTAATGAGAATTTAATTAGTGAGATTAGTAAAAACAGGCACGAGCGCTCGGGTTACCCTAGAATTAAAAAAGTTTATAAAGGCGAGTCGATCGACCTAGCGCCGCTATTCTTTGGCGCTCAAGGCACGCTGGGCGTTATATCGGAGGTTATCTTAAAAGCAGTGCCGATTTCGAGAAGGCCAGCACGTGCGGTGGCTACTTTCAAGACTCTGGAGCAGGCCTGCGAATTTATGGATAAGGTAAAGCCGCTAAGGCCGCGTGAGTTAAGTATTTATGATCTAAGAATTATCCAAGACGCCAGGGAGTCTGGCAAAAACTTAGACGGCGTAATTAGAAAGCTGGAGGATGGTTTTGTCGTCTTTATGTCCTTCGACGAAAGGAAGAACTATTGCCTCAAGAAACTTGCTGCAATGCAAAACAGCAAGCCAAGAAGCTCAAGGATTATTCTGGAGTCACCAAATACTCTCCAGGAGTTGGGCGAATTCCAGAATGCGCTTTATAATTACCTCACCAACACTAAGAATAGCGAACGGGTCCCAATATTGACAGACTTCTATTTACCAAAAGAAAACTTGCAATCTTTCGTAAACGATCTAAACATTTTGCGCGAAAAATTGGGGTTAGACTTAGCGCTTTATGGCGATTATGGTTCATCAAATTATAATCTAAGACCAAAATTTGACCTTAGTGAAGAAGGCTACAATAAGAAACTTGCTACATTTTTACGCGCTGGTGCTTACGTGATTGAGAGGCAAGGTGGCAAACTGGCTGGCGGTACGCCAGAAGGTAGACTCAAAGCAATTGTCACCAATACCGAAATGACAGAACCAGAAAAGACCCTATATACCGAAATCAAACAAATTTTTGATCAAAACAATATACTTAGCCCAGACATTAAACTCGGTGCCATATCAAAGTTTACCTTGACACATCTAAGAGATACCAATTCACCGAGAATTATGCTATAATTTAGCAAAATAGGAGTTTTATATGAAAACAAAGTTCAAGAAGATTTCTGATTCGCGCGTAGAAATTACCGTAACGCTCGATAAAGACGATTTGAAAAAGGCAGAAGAAAAGGCTCTAGAAAAGCTAGCTAAAGACATCAAAGTTGAAGGGTTCAGAAAAGGCAAAGTACCAGTCGATATTGCCAGGAAGTTTATCCCCGAGAATGACCTAAATACCGAAACACTGGATTTTGCTGTGCGCTCGACCGTAATTCAGGCTTTCCAAAAGGAAGAAAAGTCTCCTCTAGTTCTACCTAGCGTCAGCGTGACTAAGCACGTACCTGGCGAGATGGCAGAGTATACCGCAACTGCTGACATCATTCCAGAAATCAAGCTCGGTGATTATAAGAAGCTTGACGTAAAGAAGCCTGAGGTCAAGGTTACAAAGAAGGATATTGACGGCGTACTAGATAATATTGTTAAATCCTTCGCCGAGAAGAAGGCCACCAAGCGCGCTGCAAAGCTTACGGATGAAGTGATTATTGATTTTACTGGCAAGAAGGACGGAAAAGCTTTCGAAGGTGGCTCCGCCAAGGATTATAAACTTACGCTCGGCTCAAAAACTTTCATTCCAGGATTTGAAGATGGCATCGTCGGGCATGAGCCTGGCGATAAGTTTGAACTTGAACTAACTTTCCCATCTGATTACCCAGCAAAAGATTTGGCTGGCGCCAAAACAGTATTTGAGATACTACTAAAGCAGGTCAATGAAGTTACTTTGCCAGAGCTTAATGACGAGCTTGCCAAAAAATGCGGCCCATTCAAAAAATTAGACGAATTAAAAGCCGATATTGAGAAAAATATCGCCATGCAGAACGAAAGCCGCCTTGAGAATAAGTATAAAGACGACCTAATTAAGGCTCTCGTAGACAAGTCTAAAGTTGCAGCCCCTGAAATATTAATCAGTGATCAGATTAAGATGATTCGCGAAGATATGACCAGAAACGCTGAAAGTCGTGGCATGAGTTTTGAGGATTTTCTAAAGGCCAACAATGAGACCATGGAGGGTTGGGAAAAAGAAGCCCGCAAAATCGCAACCGAGAGAGTCAAGGCATCGCTTGTACTCCAAACTCTTGCAGTAGAAAATCGTATCACAGTCTCAGATGATGTAGTCAATGCTAAAATCGCCGAATTACGTGATGTTTATAAGAAATCGCCAGAGGCCTTAAAAAACCTCAAGAATCCTAATGTTAAGATGGATATCAAAAATCGTCTCATCGTCGAGGCGGCTATCGATTTCTTGGCCGATGCTAACAAGAAGTAGTAGCCACTTACACAATTAGAACTAGTCCAAAGAATCGCTTTAAGAGTAGACTTTTGAGGATAAGTGTGATATAATTAGAGTAAGAGTTTCGGTTGGTCCGCTATTGCTGTAGGCGGTCTAACAATATTGACTACTGTGTATAATGATATCATGAGAGATATAATATATTGCGCGGTGCTGTCAAGAATCATATCAATATAATAACCAAGAAGGAATTTTAATGCCAACTATTAATCAGTTGATTCGTAAGCCTCGCAAGAAGGCTGCGAAGAAATCCAAGTCTCCAGCACTAGGCTCCATCGTGAATACCTTGAAGACTAGGCGAATTGAGACTGCTGCGCCTTTGAAGCGTGGTGTCTGTATCAAAGTAACCACAAAAACCCCAAAGAAACCTAACTCCGCTATGCGTAAGGTTGCACGTGTGCGTCTTACTAACGGACAAGAAGTCTGGGCTTACATTGGTGGTGAAGGACATAACCTGCAGGAGCATGCCGTTGTATTAGTACGTGGTGGCCGTGTGCCAGATTTGCCTGGCGTGCGTTATCATATAGTGCGTGGGACCTTGGATCTTCAAGGCGTACAAGGCCGCAAACAAGGCCGTTCCAAATACGGTGCCAAGAAGGAGGATAAGTAATGCCACGTAAAACTACTAAATCCTTGCAGCGCAAGGTAAATCCTGATCGTAGATATCAGTCAATTTTAGTGCAGAGACTAATTAACAAGTCAATGCTCGACGGCAAGAAGCAAGTAGCTGAGCGCGCAGTTTATGCCGCAATTGAAGGTGCTGCCAAGAAGCTAAAATCCGAGAATCCAGTTGAGGTTCTAGAAAAAGCTATTTCGAACATCAGCCCGGATTTTGAGGTTAAATCACGCCGTGTTGGCGGTGCAAACTACCAAATTCCGTTTCCAATTGCGGGACATCGCCAACTTCACTTTGCCTTCTCTTGGCTAGTGCAATCAGCGAGAGCAAGGAGTGGTATGCCATATGCAAAGAGACTTGAGGCCGAGATTGTAGATGCCTACAATGAAACCGGCGCAGCCTTCAAGAAGAAAGAAGACTGCCACCGCATGGCAGAAGCCAACCGTGCATTTGCACATTTTGCACGCTAAAGCTTTGAACTAATAAAAAGAAGACAGAAATAAACTCTGCTCTTCTTTTTTGTTGAAATAATGCTTCGGTTTTTAAAAGCTTATGATATAATAACTATAAGAATATTAGGAGGTAAAATGATTAAAGTTGCGATTAACGGTTTTGGCAGAATTGGCCGTAATGCCCTTAAAATACTATTAGAAAGGCGCGACGTGCAAGTAGTGGCGATTAATGACATTACGGATGCCAAGACGCTTGCTCACTTACTAAAGCATGATTCATCCTACGGAACGTATGATAAAAAAGTGTCATTTACCGACAGAACCATCATCGTGAATACTAGGGAAATACCAGTTTATGCCGAAAAAGATCCAAGGATGCTACCATGGAAGAAGCTTGGTGTCGATGTTGTTATAGAAAGTACTGGGTTTTTCACCAAACCTGAAGATGCCAAGGCTCACCTTGACGCTGGGGCTAAGAAAGTAGTCATATCGGCACCCGCCAAAGGCGAAGGCGCCAAGACCGTAGTACTTGGTGTAAATGAAGAAGTCGTGACGGATGACGATAAGATTCTATCAAATGCTTCCTGTACCACCAACTGCATCGCGCCAATAATGAAAGTACTAGAGAATGAATTTGGCATCGAAAAAGCCATGATGACTACTGTACATTCTTACACCGGTTCACAAAGAATTCTCGATGCTCCTGCTAAGGATTTACGTGAGGCGAGAAGTGCGGCTGAAAATATCGTACCAACCACCACTGGCGCCTCCAAAGCTGCAGCTCTAGCTATACCATCACTTAAGGATAAATTTAATGGACTTTCGGTTCGCGTACCAACACCGGTTGTTTCACTATCCGACATTACAGCAGTAATTAAGCGCGATACGACAAAAGAAGAGCTAACTTCACTATTCAAAAAAGTAGCTAAAGAGCCATACTATGAGGGCATTATTGGCGTCACAAATGAAGAGCTGGTTTCATCCGACTTTATCGGTGATCCGCATTCATGTATTGTCGACCTACCATTGCTCGATGTAGTAGGTGGCAACATGATTAAAGTAGTTGCCTGGTACGACAATGAATGGGGTTATTCGAATCGCCTAGTAGAACTAGCAGTCGGGTTCGGGAAGGGTATTTAATGAAAGTTTACCTGGGCGCTGATTATCGAGGACTCGAGAGCAAGAACCGGCTGAGGGATTACCTTTTGAGCTGTAATTATGAGGTGATTGATGATGGGGCATATGAGTATAATGAAGGAGATGATTTTAATGACCCGGCCATTGATGTAGCGAAGGATGTACGAGACGACCGTGGATCGATGGGGATACTAATTTGTGACTCGGCTCACGGCGTGACAATTCAGGCCAACCGCTTTAAGGGTATTCGTGCGGCGCATTGTGATAGCCAGGAGTCGGCCAAGTTGGCACGCGAGCATGACGATGCAAATATTCTTTGTTTGTCCGCACATTTTATGGATGAGAATACCATGCAAGAAATTGCCAAAACGTTTTTAGAAACGGGGTTTCTTGAACTAGAACGCCGAGTAAGGCGCATCAATCGTTTAGACGAAAGGGAAGACTATGATTAGAACGGTATCAATTGTGCCAACTATACTTACTGACAACAAACAGGACTATCGGGCCCAGATTGAGCGAATCAATATCTTTACCCGCAGAGTCCAGATTGATGTATCTGATGGTACATTTGCTCCAACGCAAACGCTAGATATCACAAATATCTGGTGGCCTAAAAACTGGGAAGCCGATTTACACCTAATGTCCGCAAATCCATCTGCCCACCTAGACACTATTTTAAAACTCAGCCCATCGCTTTGCATTCTTCATGCGGAAGCAAATGAGGATTTGTTACCGATGTTTAATACTTTAAAGGAAGCCGGCATTAGAACTGGACTAGCACTACTGCCGTCTACTTTCCCTGGCAACGTAAAACCATATATTGACATGGTAGATCATGTGTTGATATTTGCTGGACAACTCGGAATACAGGGCTCACCAGCTGATTTAATGCAAATGGAAAAGATTCCACTAATTCGCAATATGAAACCAGAGCTTGAAATTGGCTGGGATGGCGGTGCTAATATGACTAATGTCCGCGCTATCGCCCATGCCGATATCGACATAATTAACGTTGGTTCAGCAATTTCTCAATCTCCTAACCCAGCCCAAGTATTTCAAGAACTAGTCGCCGAGATTGACAAAAACGGAGTAGTGATTTAATGGCGCGAATCGTATCTCTAGGTTCTGCCTTGCAAGATGTTTATTTGATTGACCACGATGATTTAAGACCAACAACGATTGGCGATACGGCTATTTTTGGCAAAGTACTGGTTGGCTCAAAAGTGGACATTGACAGGGTAGCTTACGAGGTTGGTGGTGGTGGGATTAATTCGTCTATATCCTTTGCTAGACACGGACACGAGGCTATTTTTATGGGGAACGTTTCACGCGATCCGGCTGGCGCTGCTATCCTGAAGAAGCTAGATCAAGAAGGCGTCGATAACAGCTACGTGCGTTTTCTCGAACGAAAAGCGACCGGGACTTCAATTATTCTACTAGATTCGAAAAGTGGCGAAAGAACAATACTAACCTACCGTGGAGCTAGCGAGCAATTCGGGAACTTAGACCCATTAGATCTTGATTCAATTCAACCGGACTGGATGTATGTTACGTCGCTACGTGGTGACATGGAGACTCTACAAAATTTCTTTCAACGAGCCAAAAGACTCGGAATCAAGATTATGTTCAACCCTGGCATCAAAGAGCTAGAAGAACCCAAAGCCCTAATTGGACTACTTAGCTGTGTTAACGTTCTAATAGTTAATAAGGAAGAAGCATCTCGCATTGTTCCGGGTAATACATTAGTTGAATTGATTTATCACCTAAATAATTATGTCGATACTACAATTATAACCGCTGGAGCCATGGGCGGAATTGCTGGAAATAACACTGAAACATATCGTTTCGGTGTATACGAAGACCAAAAAATAAAGGACGCAACTGGGGCAGGAGATGCTTTTGGCTCAGGTTTCTTAGCCCATTTCGCGGCTGGACATTCTTTTAGAAACTCACTGATTTTCGCATCGGCCAATTCCACTTCAGTAGTAATGAAACTGGGAGCGAGCAGGGGGTTGCTTTGTGGCAATGAGGCAATTCACCCGATGCCAATCCAGAAAATCTAATTATAAAACGGCCTAGATTAACATTTTTGATGGTATAATAACCGAAAGGACAAATATGAAAGATATGAGAGATATTGAGCAAGAGTTATTAAAGAAGCTGTCAATCGCCGACCTAGAGCGAGCCAACGCCTACGCTAAGGATCTCGGGAGAGGACTCCAAATTATTCGTTCTTTTCCGCAAGGCGTTACAGTATTTGGCTCTGCAAGATTACCACAGGATCACAGATACTGCAAAATGGCGTTCGAACTTGGCCATTTGTTAGCCGAGAATGGACATGCCGTAATCTCCGGTGGTGGTCCAGGTATTATGGAGGCGGCATCGCATGGAGCATACGAAATAGGTGGACGCACAATTGGTTTTAATATTACTCTGATGCATGAACAATTTCCAAATCCATATCTTACGGACTGTCTGACATTCGAGTATTTCTTCGCGCGTAAAGTCATGCTGGCAATGGCCGCTAAAGTATTTGCATTCTTCCCGGGCGGATTTGGAACGATGGATGAAGTATGGGAAATCCTTCTGTTGATGCAGGAAAAGAAGATGCCTAAGATGCCAGTTTTCCTGGTCGGAGAAGACTTCTGGAGTGGTTACGAAGAAATGTTTCAGAAGATGATCATGAATAGATTGATTGAACCAGATGATTTGCGAATCTTTAAAATTACCGATAACCTTAGAGATATTGTAGATGCAGCTAATAGAATGGGGCATCCAAAAATTTCAGAGAACTATTATGACGGTTTTCGGGACGGCATTAAAGCTGAAAGGGATCAATCAATCCAAGGCTAGAATTTTCATCCGCGATGCGAATTAACTCGTTATATTTTGCGATACGCTCAGAACGAGAAAGGGAACCAGTCTTGATTTGACCAGTACCAAGGCCAACTGCTAAATGTGCGATCGTGACGTCTTCGGTTTCACCAGAACGGTGCGACATCACGGTGCGGTAACCGGCATTTTTTGCCATCATTACAGCATCGATGGTTTCTGATAGAGTGCCAATTTGGTTTGGCTTAATTAGAATAGTGTTGGCAACGCCGGAGTCAATACCCTTCTTTAGTAATTTCGTATTGGTCACGAACAGATCGTCGCCGACCAATTGAATGCGGCTTCCTAATCGATCGGTCAGTTTCTTCCAATTATCCCAATCGTTCTCAGCCAAACCATCCTCAATTGAGACTACAGGATAGTTATTAACAATCCAATCGTACCAGTTAATCATATCATCGGCAGTCTTCCAATCGCCATTGGTCTTCAACTCGTAATGATCATTGTTATAAAATTCCGAGGCAGCAATATCCATAGCAATGGCGATGTCATCACCAAATTTCAGCCCCGCTCGCTCTACGGCCAGTTTAATACATTCAAGCGGTTCGTTATTACCATCACGCACCCTCGGAGCATATCCGCCCTCATCGCCAACCGTAGTTGGATAGTCCCGCTCTTTTAAGATATCTTTCAGGACATGAAAGACTTCTGCGCCGTACCGCACGGCATCGGCAATATTGCCAGCACCACGTGGGATAATCATATATTCCTGAAAATCCGTAGCCCAAGATGCGTGCTCGCCACCATTCATAACATTCATCATTGGCATCGGAATAGACATTTCACCGACAGTGCCGGCGAGTTCGGCGACATATCGATACAAAGGCATTTTTAGTGCATTAGCATTAGCCTTGGCAGCAGCGAGCGAGACCGCAAGAGTAGCATTGGCACCCAGGTTGCGTTTGTTCTCAGTACCATCTAACTCCAGCATTAGCTCATCAACGGTCCTGATGTCTGAGGTATTATCCACTAAGACATCACGGATTTTGGAATTAACATTCCAAACGGCCTTAAGCACACCTTTGCCGCCATATCGACTTGAATCACTATCGCGTAATTCTAATGCCTCTCCAGAGCCAGTAGATGCTCCAGATGGCACGATAGCGCGCCCAAACGAACCGTCATCAAGATATACTTCGGCCTCCACAGTAGGATTGCCACGCGAGTCTAAGACCTGCCTCGCTTTAATATTCGTTATAATAAAATCTTCCATAATTAAATTATAACAAAATAACTAACTTATGGTAAAATGATTTATATAAATCAACAAAAGGAGTTAATTATGAATGATAATCCCGGCGGTACACCGAGTCCGTTAAATCCAAACCCGGCTCAAGTGCCAAACCCAATGCCGTCCCAGGCAGCAAATACTACACAAATTAATCAGGCAACCGGCGCGTCGAATGCTAGTCAAGCTGACGTGACGAATCAGGCGACCACAGCGGATAGCGTTAGCCAAGCAACAGCTACTCCAGCGGTCAATCAGACAGCTACTACTGACAGCAATCAGATCGCCATGAAACCAGCCAAAAAGAGCAAAGTTGGCTTAATTATTGGTATCATCTTAGGAATTGCCGTTCTTGCTGGTGGTATCGCAGCGGCTGTGTTTTTCCTCCCCGGATTATTTAATAATGATCCAGTAGGCGCTGCCATGCAGAGAATCATGAGCGGTACAGCTCCAAAAAATGTAGCAGTAGATGGTGATTTTAATATCCTCATCAATCAGTCCGGTTCACCAATTAAGCGCATCAATATTGATCTCGATACCGATGTAGTGACGGGCTCGATGATTAATACGTCTTCGGCCGTTCTCACCATTACAGATTCTAACAACAAAGACTATTCTGTCAAATTCAACGAGGTATACACTGCCGATGGAAATATTTATTTCAAAGTTGATGGCGCCTCTTCTGCCCTGGAAGGCTTTAGTTCTATGTTGCCAATATCGGATTCATTTGGAATTGTCACCGTACTTGGTTCGCTAGAGGGTACGTGGTTTAGGGTGTCGGCTGATACCATAAAATCATTAGGCGAATCCGCTTCCGGAGAGACAGAAAGCCCAATCAGTTGTGTCGCCAATCTCGTTTCCACCTTAGACAAGAGTGGCAAGACTACCGCAGATTTATACAGCAAGAATCCATTCATAACCTCCACTACCGAAAATGTCTTCATACCGCGTAAGCAAAGCCAAGTTTACCGTATCAATATAGACAGTGATAATTTCGTTAATTTTGTAAACTCAATTAATAATAGCGGCATCACTAACGACATTTATACTTGCCTGGGCTACGAGAATAGCGTATCGCTAGACAAAAACAGCTTATCAAAGCTCGTCGAGACTCTACCAAAAGTCTATGCAGAAGTTAACGGTAACAATGATTTCTCTCGACTTTACCTTGAATCCGATTTAGCAGAAGGAGCTGCCACAATTACAATTGACCTGGGTTTCACTTACCCATCAGCCGTCAATGTTAATGAGCCGGTCGAGTATACAGATTTCTCAGAGCTCATCACCCAGATGATGTCCGGATTCTACAATATGCCAGAGGTAGAGTCAGAGGTCATTGACATCGATATGGATATGGATACGGATATGGATTGGTAGTTTTAAATTGAACTATAGACAAGAATGCTACGCTTGACAAATATGCATAAGTGTGATATAATATAATTATGAATGAGGCTTTGAAACAAAAACTAAGTAGACTCCCGGCCAGTCCGGGGGTTTATTTTCATAAAAACTCTGCCGGCGAGATTATATACGTCGGTAAGGCTGCTGTTTTAAAAAACCGAGTTCGACAATACTTTCAAAAATCCAAGAAAGATGTAAAAACCGAGGCGTTAGTGCGAGAGATCACTGACACCGATTGGATTATAGTAGATACGGAAATGGATGCGCTTTTCCTTGAGGCAGAAATGATTAAACGCTATATGCCCAAATGGAATATTTTGTTAAGAGACGACAAGACAGTATCTTATGTTCGCATCACGATGAACGAGGAGGTGCCCTATGTCTCATTTACACGTAACCCGATTGACGATAAGGCTACCTATATCGGCCCATTCTATGGGAAATCATCCATCGAAAAATCTTTACGAATCCTAAGAAAGATTTTTCCATATTATGTAAAACCCTACTCCGGGCATAAGAATCTTGATACCGACCTCGGTCTTACACCTGGGGTTGAAATTGGACGGACGACTCCGCAAGAATATAAGAAGAATCTGCGGAAGCTGATTAGATATATCGAAGGTAACCGCAAATCCCTCCTTAACGACCTCGAGAAAACAATGCGTGATGAATCCGCAAAAGGGAATTACGAGTTAGCCGCCGAAGCTAGAGATCAACTATTCGGGCTTAAAGAACTCAAGAAGAAAATAGTTTTCTCTGATAAAGAGTTCTTAGATATTTCATCAGACCAGGCTTTGAAACAATTACAAAATCTATTGAGTCTCGAAAATCCTCCTCGAAGGATAGAGGGATATGATATTTCGCACCAATCGGGAGAAAACACGGTCGGAAGCATGGTAGTTTTTATTAACGGCGCCTCCGCCAGGAGCGAATACCGCAAATTTAAGGTTAGAACATCAAAAAATGATGATCTTAAAAGCATGTCTGAAGTAATAACGCGTCGTTTAAAACACCGAGAATGGGATTTCCCTGATTTAATTATACTCGATGGCGGCGCAACACAAGTCAATGCAATACTACCATTAGTTACTCCGTATAATATAAAAGTTATCGGGCGCGACAAATCTGGCGATCATTCGCGAAACGCTATTGTTAAGCTAGTTATCCCGCATTCGTCCGAAACTGATGTGCCAAACCTGGAATACTTAGAGTTACCGAACGACTCCCATATCGCAAAGCTCATCGCCCGTGTCGATGAAGAATCACATCGTTTTGCGATTACCTACCATTCTTTACTCAAACGTAAAAGTATGCTAAAATGAGTCTATCAAAGGAGTTATTTTATGAATATCGGCAGTTTTCTAGAAGTAGTTACATTTATCTCAGCTATTTTTACGATTCTTTTGGTTCTGTTGCAACAGCGTGGAGCTTCGCTCGGAGCTGGTTTTGGCAGCTCTGGAGAGCTTTATACAACGCGTCGTGGGCTCGAAAAGTCGCTTTTTGTGACTACAATTGTATCTGCCGTGATTTTTGTTTTATCAATTTTGGGGCTATTACTAATTCCATCATAGTATGAAAAAATCTCTTAAAAAGCGTGGGCAAAAATTCATCAAGAAGTTCTCAAAGGCTTCGTTTAAAGTTGGGGCCGAAAGTAAGGAACATATCCGCGAAAATATAATCGGCAGATTTTCCCACATTGCAAATATCAAACTTTTGATACTTGAATGGGGGCTTTTAGTTGTAGCTTTAATCATGTTGGCCATCACGCAAGCGTTCTGGTTTGGAGATTCATATGCTGGTAATGTGTGGTCGACGGGAGGGACCTATATAGAGGCCACCACTGGTGATGTCAACTCAATGAATCCGCTTTTTGCCAGCACGAATAGCGAACGCACACTTAGCAAATTGATGTTTTCCACCCTTGTGGCGGTTGACCGCTCTGGGCACTTGGCCCCACAACTAGCTGAATATATCAAACCAAATGAAAATGGCCGAGTTTGGACAATGCGGATCAGAGACGGGCTTAAGTGGTCGGATGGTGAACCTCTAACCAGTGAGGATGTAATGTTTACGTTAGATTTAATTAAAAACCCGGCCGTAAACACAACCTATGATGCAAATCTAGCTAATGTCAAATTTTCCCTGAATGAGGCAGGGGAGATAGTATTTAGCCTGGCATATCCGTATGCAGATTTCGTCTCTGCTTTAACTATTCCGATTGTTCCTAAGCACATCTTATCGGATTCGGATCCAAAAACTTTAATCGAAGATAATTTCTCAATCTCACCAATCGGCTCGGGGCCATTTTACTATAACGCAACTCAATCTAGCCCAACCACCGGCGAAAAGACATTTTATTTATCCTCAAACCCGTATTATTATAAGAGTCAGACTATGTTAAGTAGTTTTGCTGTTCATGTTTTTGCAAATCAAAATGATATTATAAATGCCGTAAATGCCGGTACGGTGACGGCTACCGCCGAACTGACTGAGGCAGTGAACGATAGAATCACTTCGGCACAGTTTTACCATAAAAACTCAAGTTTGAATTCTGGGGCGTTCATTTTCTTTAATATGTCCAGTCAAAATGTTAACGATGTAGCGATAAGAGCAGCGATTAGACAAGGACTAAACATGGCGGAGATCCGAAATGGAGCCCCGGACACGATTGCACTGGATTATCCGTTACTAGAATCGCAACTAAAACTAGAAAACTATCCTGCCCTGCCAGAGTATAATTTTGAATCAGCAAAAACAAGATTGGCCGAATTGAACGGCAGCGAGAAAAAAACCTTGGAGCTGGCAACAGTCAACTCCGGATTTTTGCCTAAGGTAGCTGAGCTGGTTAGCAATACCCTATCTGAACTCGGATATGATGTGCATGTCTCTACCTATGAGGAGAACCAAGAATTCATTTCGAATATCCTATCAAAAAGAAACTATGATTTGTTGATTTATGAAATCGAGTTGGGGGCCGATCCGGATTTGTTACCATATTATCATTCTTCCCAAGCCTCTCAATCTGGCCTGAATCTATCTAACTATCGCAATGCGCTCGTGGATGATTTGCTACTTGCTGGTAGGGAAACACTAGACGAGTCACTTCGAATCAAAAAATACGAGAGGTTCCTTGAATATTGGGTTGCCAACGTACCGGCGATTGGTATTTTCCGACCAAATCTCACTTATTACTACAACCGTAATGTGCGAACATTTAGTGACGACTTGAGGCTAGTGACAGCTCTTGATCGATTCTCCGATGTTAATACGTGGGCCGTTAATACTACCACAAAAAACAAGACTCCATAACTATAATAGTATGTTATAATAATAACATGCGCCTGTGGTGGAATTGGTAGACACGCTACCTTGAGGTGGTAGTGGCCATATTCACGGCTGTGCTAGTTCGAGTCTAGTCAGGCGCACCATACAAACAATGTGAGTCCGAGCGACTCGAATCTGAAGATGCGAGTCTAGTCAGGCGCACCATACAAACAATGTGAGTCTAGTCAGGCGCACAATTCATTATAAGGAGGTAAATGAAAAACAAACTTTTTAGTTTATTAGCAGTTATAGCGTTGTTAATTAGCCCGGTTTTACTTACTCAGCCCGACATTTATGCAGAAGGCGAGAATGAGCAAGAGGCAGCCGATGACGCCAGTCAAACTGGCACCAATATCAGTCTTACGCCGGTCAGTAAGACTTATCGGCTCTCAGCTGGTTCGGTTTATAATGACACTTTCACTGTTAATAATACGGGTAGCCGGGAGCTAGACATTGAGGTTTTTGCTGCGCCATACTCATACGTTTACTCTGAGCAGAGCGATACCTATCAGTTAGGCTTTAGCAACGAGAACAACTATACCCAACTATCTCGCTGGATTTCATTTAAGGATGCCGATGGCAGTTACAAGAGTACAATTAATGCAAAAATTGCGCCAAATTCTTCCTATGTTGCTGAATATCAGATTAATACTCCCGGCAGTATCCCAGCTGGTGGCCAATACGCAGTAATCTTTGCACGAACCACCAATGGCATAGTTTCATCAAATGGCATCAAAACCGAAGCAAGCCCAGGCATGGTAATCTATGGGCGTTCTACCGACGGTGAGTCGATTATCTCCGCTGAGATTAAGGATTTGTCCATTAAGCAGTCTATCACCGAAAACGAAACAACGCGTAATGCAATCATGGGAATAGCAAAGGTTAAGAACACAGGGAATGTCGATTTTAATGCTAAAGGTAAACTAGTCGTTGATGGTATCATCTTTGGAGGGCACTATGAGACACCCGATTCGGCCGGTAGGATCTCAGTAATTCCGGAAGCCGAGTTGACGCTCGCTGACGAATGGAAGGAAACACCTGGTTTCGGAATCTTTAAGGTCACTTGGACAGTAGAAGCCGCAGGGAAGACTGAAACTATTGAGCAAATTGTTGTAATCAATGTCGTTCCAGCCATCATAATAACCATAATCCTATTGACAATTATTATTGTATGGTGTATAGTCTATGGTAAGAAGCGCAAGGAGCGCCGTTCGAGATTGTCGGTCTAGAGCGGGGTTTTGGAGCAGAAGCTCCCTTTGCAAATAAAATACAAACATTAAAAAATAAAGAGTGTAGAGCATGAAAAAAACACACAAAAAACTCTTTGGATTCTTCGGATTAGGTGTAGTTGCCACTATGACGGTGGTAGCGATTGCATTGCCGAGTCCTGGAGTATCAGCAATATCAACCGTAACGGATACCATTACCGTACGAGTAGTGGACGACAACGTAAACGTAGATATCAACGGTGTCGAATCTGGTACCACTACCATTAATCCGGAAAAGGATTTGACAATTACGTATGACAACGTCACGAGACTCAGGGTTACTTTGACATATACGGATTTGAATGGAAACGAACAGGTTTTTAATTTAGTGGATGAGAATGTTGAGCCCACCCCAGGCTCGCTACCATTGAACCTCAACCTGGACGATCCTCAGTATGGTTACGGTAATTATGTCCTAAAGGTGGTCGGTGATGGGCCTGCAGGTGTAGATGAGGATATCGTCGAATTCAGTTTCATCCCATTCACGGCAGAATTGGATGATAATGAAGAATCGGGAAAAACTTATGTTGATTTAGGATACACCGACAGCGAAGAGGCAAGCGACAAAGATGCTATCGGTAAGTTTGTAATTGAGGTATTTGACCAAGATGGTAACCTAGTTACCCCGCTTTCCCCAATTACCGTATTGCCGCCCGAGAAAAAAGTTGAGGTACCGTTTGATCAATATGATTTACCGGCTGGGGACTACACGATTAAGGTAACAGCATATAACCGCGAGGATAATGAACTAATCGTGAAGTTATTAACAAAAACTATCAAAGATGACGGTGGAAACGAAGGTGATGGTGAGGACGATGACGACAAGAAAGAAGAGGTAATTCCAGTACCTGACACTGGCCGACTGCTAAATGGCGCAAACATTTCCCAAGCTGACTTTCTTATTACTGGCATGCTATTATTCCTAGTGATTGGCATAAGCGGCGTGGTGTATATTGTTAAACACGATTCCAGAAAATAAAGATTAGCTATTGCTCTACAAAAAATCGGGCGCTACTGCGAGGGCGCCCGATTTTGTTAAATCATATACACCTATTCAGTTACACCAAGTTCGATGCGCTTGAATTGACGGACAGTAATATTTTCACCAGTTTTTGCAATAGCTTCCTTAATAAATTGTTCTACGGTCTTAGTGTCGTCCAAGATGTATGGTTGGTTCATTAAAACCTTGTCAGAGAAAGCCTTCTTGACTTGGCCATCCAAAATCTTTGCTTTCATATTCTCTGGACCCTTGAAGTTTGCCTCAAGCTCCTTAATTTTTGCTGCGCGTACGTCCTCTGGAATGTCATCTTCTGACACGTAAAGAGGGTTCATTGATGCGATTTGCATAGCAATTTGGTGAGCCAAAGTCTTAAATTCCTCTGTTTTAGCAACAAATGAAGTCTCACAGTTAACCTCAACGATGGCACCAAGACGGCCATCGTGAATATAGGCTTCAACTAATCCTTCGCGAGTTTCACGATCGCCGCGTTTCTCGGCTTTGGTGAGACCTTTCTTTCGCATTGCCTCAAGGGCCTTGTCAAAATCGCCTTCAGCTTCAACTAAAGCCTGTTTAGCATCAGTTAAACCAGCGCCGGATAGCTCCTTTAGTTTCTTGATTTGCTCGATTGTTATTTCTGCTTTTGCCATTTTGCCTCCTATTTATTAGTTTTACCTGCTTTGATCGCTTCGACGAAATAGTCGAGGATTAGTTTTACCCCTTTAATTGAATCATCATTAGCTGGGATAACATAATCGATTGGCGTAGGATCAACATTGGTATCGGTGATTGCGAATACTGGAATCTTGAGACCATTAGCCTCTTTGATAGCATTTTTATCTTCCATTGCATCGACAACAATGATTGCAGCTGGTTGCTCGGTCATATCCTTAATGCCACCATAACGTTCATTGAGAAGATCGATTTCTTCCTGATAGCGCTGGACCTCGAGCTTTGAGTAACGATTCTCGAGTTCACCCGATGCCATGCGGCGCTCGAGATCTTTTAGTTTCTTGATTTGGCGATTGACGGTCTCAACATTCGTCAAGGTACCACCAACCCATCTTACCGTCACATAAGGCATCTCGGCCGTCTCTGCGGCCTCTTTGACAAGGGCCTTGGTTTGTTTTTTTGTACCAACAAAAAGGACCTTTTTGCCGTTCTTGACTATTTCAGTGAGCTTTGGTAAAGCTACTTCGAGACCTTCAACGGTTTTCTCAAGATTAATAATATGGGTTTCACCGCGCTTGCTGTGAATGTACGGGGCCATTTTTGGGTGCCACCGGCTAGTCTTGTGCCCAAAATGAGCACCTGCTTCTAGCAAAGCTTTCATATCGACATTGATTGTCATATATGATTTCCTTTCTCTTTGTTCTTGGGCATACTCGGACGCCTGACGACGTTCAGGAAATCTCCCAAAAACTGTTTCATTAGTTAATATATATTTATATTATAACAAATATGCTTGCAAAAATCAAGTGGGCGGAGTAGAATTTGGCTCAGTGGTCTACAATTGTTGCACTTTAAGAGAAAGGAGGTGTTAGAGTTGGAATCTTTGCAAGCTAATCAGCTTCATGTGAACTGCACCCTTTGGGAATTCTCGAACTTGGAAAGCGAGAAAAACCGTAGGTTGTATCTCTGTGGAGCAATAGAATCAATTGAGGAATGCGCAGACGAAACTAACCCAACATTATCACCCACATCCGAGCTCGTTAGAAGAATCTTCGCTATCAATAAGAGCGATAGTTCAATTCCACCGGACTCAAGAAAGCCGATCGTCCTCTACATCAATTCCTCTGGCGGAGAGTTGTCTGAAGGATTCTCACTACTTTCAACCATTGCACTAAGCAAGACGCCAATCTACACTGTCAATGTCGGAATGTGGTGCTCGATGGCATTTTTAATCGGCATCACTGGCAAGAAACGTTTCTCTTTGCCCCACATGACATTCCTTATGCACGAACCGTCAGGAGCTTCCTTTGGCAAAATAAGCAGTATGGAAGAAAAGCTCGCCTTCGATCGCGAAATAAAGGAAGTCATAAAAAGACACGTTTTAGAACACAGCACGATGCAGGAAGATGTCTATGACCGCGTATCTAAAGAAGAATTCTATATGTTACCGGAAATGGCAAAGAGGTATGGCTTTATTGATGAAATTGTGACAAACATCGACGTAATATTGTAGACCGCTAAGGGAGTGAATCTAGTTCGCTCCCTTTTCTTTACTTTTTTCGAAATCTCTGATATAATTTGTCTAATTATGAGTAAAAAAGAGTTACATCCTAAGGATTATCGTGATGTCGTTTTCATTGACGAAGCGGCTAACTATTCGTTTTTGAGCAAGTCCACGGCTAGGAGCGAGGAGACAATCAAGTGGACAGACGGTAAAGAATACCCGTTGGTCAAGATTCAGATTTCATCTGCATCGCATCCTTTCTTCACTGGTGAAGAGAAGATTATTGATACAGAAGGGCGCGTTGATCGCTTCAAGGCTCGCGCCGAAAAAGCTAAGGCTTTGCGTGCTGCCCTTGGTAACAAATCAAAGAAGGTTGCAAAAGAGGCTGAGAAAAAATCAAAAGCTAACACTCCAACCAACGAGTAATCGGATAAATCATTAAAAGCTCCCCTCTATGGGGAGTTTTTTGTTCTGATAGACTAATATGGTATAATGAAATCATTAACAAAGGAGTACTATGTTTGACACAAAAGAAGATCGCAAGAAAATGGATACCATTATCGCGCGCTTTAGAGACGAAATGAAAAAGGTCCGAACAGGCAGGGCTCATCCAGATATGATTTCCGGCATAAAAGTTGAGGTGTATGGCCAATTCATGCCACTAAATCAAGTAGCGAATATAACTGCAGCAGATGCGACCTTACTAGTTATCACACCGTTTGACCCATCCAATATTCAGGCGATTGCAGCCGCAATTCGGGCCGACCAATCACTCGGATTAAATCCAGCCGATGATGGGCGAGTCATCAGAGTACCAATCCCAGCCCTGACCGAGGAACGCCGCAAGGAAATTGTCAAAGCAGCTTCGTCAAAAGTCGAGGAAGCCAAGGTCGCAATTAGAAATGTACGTGAAGATGCTCGCAAGGCCGTCAAGATTGCAACCGAGATGAGTGAAGACATTAAGAAACGTGCCGAAAAAGAAATCGATGAGCTAACAAAAGAATTCAGCGACAAGGTTGATTCCGAGTTCAAAAATAAATCAGACGAGATAATGAAGATATGAGTTTAGTACACTTAGGGGTGATTGCAGATGGTAACCGACGTTGGGCCAAGGAACACTCGTTGCCATCAATCGAGGGGCATAGAAATGGCTTGAAATCAATCGAAAAATTAGTAGATGGTGCCAATGAGGCCGGCATTAAGTTCATATCGTTCTACTTATTCAGCACTGAAAACTGGGGTAGAAGCGAAAAAGAAGTGTCATACCTCATGAAACTCGCGGAGACCAGGATTCCAAAGTACGCTGAAAAGTTAAAAGCAAAGAACGGTAAGCTGCTAGTTTTAGGCTCAAAAAATCGCATTTCACCAAAATTAGCCAGCATCATTGAACAGGCGGAGAAAACCACCGCAGACTGCACGGGTATCACAGTCTGTTTTTGTTTTAATTATGGTGGTGAACAGGAGATTGTAGACGCTGCTAATATCGCAATGCAGGCAGATGGCGAAATTTCAACCGAAACTATCAGAAAACATTTATACCATCCAGAAGTGCCCGATATTGATATGGTAGTCAGGACATCCGGAGAGGAGAGAATTTCTGGTTTCATGCTATGGCGTTCGTCATATGCAGAATTTATGTTTATTAAAAAATACTTCCCCGATATGGATACTGGCGACATTAAGCTTATTGTTGACGAATACAATAAGCGTAACCGCAGATTTGGTAAATAGTCAAAACGTATGCTATAATTGTCTTTATGGATATATTTTTAGGTGTGATTGTTGGATTGTTGGTTTTAATGGCTCTTGTGACAGCACATGAGTTTGGTCACTTTTTGGCTGCCCGACGAAACGGTGTCAATGTACTAGAGTTTGGAATCGGTTTCCCGCCGCGAGCGATCGCTTGGCGCAAAGATGTTAAGACTGGTAAGTGGGCTAGAATTCCACACGGCGAGTGGAAGAAAGAGAAAGTCTCTAAAGTTGTTTATTCAGACGAGAAAGATAAGTCTTTGGCACAAAAAGGAATGGTGTTTAGCCTGAACTGGCTACCAATTGGCGGTTTCTGTCAGATGGACGGCGAGTCAGCAGCAGACAAGAGGGTAGGAACCTTTGGAAAAGCGAGCTTCATTGCAAAAACTAAGATTCTTTTTGCTGGTGTCACAATGAACTGGCTGGTAGCTTTCATAATCTTTACCATCCTAGCTTGGACAGGAATGCCAGAGTTTCTCGAGGGACAATTCACGATTCATAGCGACACCAGAACAAAAACCACTCCAGTTCAGATCGCAAGCGTAGCTGCAGAATCTCCAGCAATGCAAGCCGGACTGAGGCCAGAGGATTACATCTTAGCCGTTGATGGACACGAATTTGTACATGCTAGCGAGATAACCGACTATAATGATAAACACGCTGGCGAGACGGTTACATACACCATAAAAAGATGGGAGAAAATCTGTGACTTATCCACCTGCGAGAGTGAATCTTGCGATTGTGGATCCGACACAACAGAAGAAGTTAGACTAAAAGTTCCAGTCACATTGAATCAGACGGGTTCTGACTATCTACTTGGGGTTACTATGGCTACCACACAAGGTATGTCATACTCAACATGGTCTGCACCGGTTGTTGGAGCCGGATTAACCTTACAGCTAACTGGCGAAACATTCAAAGGCGTTGGCATAATGCTCTCCAAATTAGTTTCTGGCACGGCAAGATTATTTAGTTTTAGTGAAGATGTAAGGGAACAAGGCCAAGCCGACTTATCCCAAGTGGGTGACTCCGTTTCTGGCCCCGTTGGAATTATCGGCGTATTGTTTCCGGCCTTCACAGCTGCCGGACCAACTAACCTGGCATTCTTAGCCGCCCTGATTTCCGTATCACTAGCCTGCATGAATGTATTGCCTATACCAGCGCTCGATGGTGGCAGGTGGCTGCTAATTGCGATTTATAAGATTCGCAAGAAGGAGCTTAGTAAGGAAGCCGAAGAAAAGATTGTCTCAAGGGCATTTATCGTATTACTCGCACTTATATTCATTGTAACTATACTTGACATCATTAGGATTGCACAATGAAAGTACTCCTGAAGGCTCTGATCTATACGGTTTGGGCGGGGGCGGCCGTAATCGTATCGCAACTTGCTATAGGTTATCTCATGGTCTTTATTGTGGGGGCGGAGACTTTTCGTCAGCCACTACCAACCGCAATATACTCAGCACTCTCTTACATTTTTGCGATAGTACTCCTTGTCATTATTCCGAAATTATTAAACGACAGACAGGCTCACCATAAATCTACTTCAAAAGAAAAGCATAAAACTACTGATGATAAAACTTATCTGGAGAAGCTTGGAATAAAGGGCTGGCTGACTTGGGCGGATATTGGATTGGCCCCGTTAGGCATGATTGCTTATTTATTGTTATCGGCAGCACTAATGGCACTTTTTAGTGCATTCCCATGGTTTAATGCCGAAGAAGTACAAGACGTAGGATTTAGTACCTACGTTTCTGGGCTCGATCGCATGATTGCCTTCTTTGTAATTGTAGTGGTTGCGCCGATTGCAGAAGAGGTCATCTTTCGTGGCTTCCTTTATGGCAAGTTGAAGGACACGTTGACAAATAACTATTCTAAGGTTTTTACGATAATCATATCAAACCTACTTGTCTCCTTGATATTTGGCATCGTACATTTGCAGTGGAATGTGGGGGTCAATGTTTTCGCAATGTCGGTAATTCTGTGTGGTCTCAGAGAATTCACTGGTACTATTTATTCTGGCATTATTTTGCACATGCTAAAGAATGGCATCGCTTTTTATCTACTGTATGTACTTGGAGTTCGCTAGTAGGCACTAGTTTCGTGCTGCATAGTTAAGATATGATATAATTATTTTAATATGAGATTATCTAAATCATTTGTTAAAACACTGCGTGATGCGCCTAAAGACGAAACTGCGACTAATGGAGCATTATTGATTAGGGCTGGTTATATCCATAAGGAAATGGCTGGCGTATATGATTATTTGCCACTTGGCCTCAGAGTGCTTGAGCGGATCAAAGGAATCATTCGAGAGGAACTTAATAAAATTGGCTGTGAAGAAGTCTTGATGACATCTTTGCAGAATCCTGAGCCATGGGAGAAGACGGGTCGGTTTTCCGATCAAGAAGTAGACATTTGGTTCAAGACCGAGCTTGCTTCAGGTGGAGTTCTGGGGCTCGCCCCAACACACGAGGAGCCAATCACGACCTTAATGAAAAGCTACATTAGTAGCTACAAAGATTTACCGTTGTATGTATATCAGTTTCAGACCAAGTTTCGAAATGAGCTACGTGCTAAGTCCGGCATTTTGCGTGGACGCGAGTTTCTAATGAAGGATCTTTATAGTTTCCACAGCTCTGAAGAAGATTTGAATAGATTTTATCATGAAGTAGAAATAGCTTATGGAAGAATTTTTGACCGATTGGGAATTGGCGAAGATACATTTGAAACTTTTGCCAGCGGTGGAATTTTTTCGAAATACTCTCATGAGTTCCAGACTATCTTGCCGGTAGGTGAAGACACGATTTATTATAATAATGACAAATCCATCGTATTAAATAAAGAAGTCTTCAATCAAGAAGTATTGGACGATTTGGGTGTCCCGAATGAGAAGTTTGAAGAGACGACCGCGGCTGAAGTCGGAAACATCTTTAAACTGAAATTCAAGTATTCAGAGCCAATCGGGCTTAAATTCATCGATGAAGACAATCAACAAAAAACAGTATATATGGGCTGCTATGGTATTGGCGTATCTAGATTGATGGGTGTCATTGCTGAGAAGTATTCCGACTCTAAGGGATTAGTGTGGCCGGAGATGGTAGCTCCATTTAAATATTATCTAATCGGAATTGGCGATACCGGCCTAGCGGAGGCCGAGAAGTTCTATGATGGCCGAGAAGATACGGTATTATTCGACGACCGCGACAGAAGACCAGGAGAAAAATTTGCAGACAGCGAGCTGATTGGCATCCCATTTAGGATAGTAATTTCTGATAAAACTCTTGCTACTAATGAAGCCGAGATTACCGACAGAAGAACTGGCGAAAGCTGGCGAGTTGGAATAAAAGAGTTATTCGAGAAGTTTTAGGTATCATTTAACCTGCAAAATAATGGTTGACACATTGTGGTTTTTCATATAAACTATACTTTGTTTGTATGAACGGAGTAAGAAATGATTAATAAAACAATTAGCCTTACCGCAGAAGGTAAGAAGGAGCTCGAGAAGGAGCTTGACGAATTAATAAAGAATCGCCCAGTAGTAGCCGAGAGAATCGCAACGGCTAGAGCATTCGGTGATCTATCTGAGAATGAGGAATATAGCTCGGCTAGAAATGAACAAAAGATTGCTGAGGGTAGAATATTGGAGATTCAGGAAATATTAAAGAGCGCCAAGGTTATCCGTGGTGGTAAACGAAACAAGATCGATCTAGGTGCGACCGTTTCAATTGACCTTGGTGGACGTAAACTCACCTATACACTAGTGGGAGCTACTGAGGCCAATCCAATTGAGGGTAAGATTTCTAATGAATCACCAATCGGCAAGGAACTCTTAGGACGAAAAGCTGGTGAATCATTTGATTTTAATGGAAAAAAGGTTAAGATTGTTGAAATCCAGTAACATGGTATAATAAAAACATGTTACTCGAAGATTATAGAACCGAAAGACTCCGTAAGCTCGCAGAGATAAAGGAGCGCGGAATTGAGCCATACCCTTCAAAGGCTCATCGTACGGCCAAAATAGCCGATATTATTAATCATTTTGATGAAAAACAAGGGCAAGAAGTCGCTATAGTTGGACGAATCGTTGCAATTCGTTCGTTTGGTAAGCTTGCGTTCGTGAAACTACGCGATTATACTGGTGAAATTCAGATCTTTATGCGCGATGTGGCAAAAATAGAGTCACAAGACCCTAACTTTGCAGCAAACCAGCTCGAATCTGAAGGTCTGGAGACGACGACCATGGATGGATTTGGTGTGAAAGACATCAAGCTCCTTGATATTGGAGACTTTATTGAGGCAAAAGGGATTGTCGATAAGACACAAACTGGCGAGATTTCGGTTTTTTCGAACTATGTAAGACTCTTAACTAAATCTCTTCGTCCATTACCGGAAAAATTCACCAACAAGGAGGAACGTTATCGTCGACGTTATGTCGATATGAATGTTAACCCCGAGGTGCGCGAGAGGCTGGTGAGGCGTTCGAGATTCTGGCAAGCAACACGTGACTTCATGAATAAGCATGGTTTTATCGAAATTAATATTCCAGTACTTGAGCACACAACCGGCGGAGCAGATGCCGAGCCGTTCGTAACGCACATGAATGCGCTAGATGAAGATTTTTATCTACGCATATCACACGAGTTACCTTTGAAGCGCTTACTTGGTGGTGGATTTGAGAAAGTGTATGATATCGGACCAAGATTCAGAAACGAAGGTGTCGATGACGAGCATTTGCCGGAGCACATTGCTTTCGAGGCTTATGCTGCTTACGAAAACTACGAAGATGGCATGAAGTTCTATGAAAAAATGATGAAATATGTCTGCATGGAGACATGGGGTACGCTGAAGTTTAATGTGGGCGGATTTGAAATAGATCTAGACTGTGAGTGGCCACGCTACAAATATGCGGATTTACTACGCGACAAATATGGTGTCGACGTATTTAATCCGGATAGGGAACAGTTAATTAGGATTTTGCTAGAGAATTGGGATGCAGATGATTTGAAACGTGAGGATTTCATGAAGAAGCTCGAGAATACCACGACACCGCATTTGATTGACGATGTTTGGAAGTTGATTCGTAAAACATCAGCGGGACCATATTGGGTAGTGGAGGAACCTTTGAGCCTATCGCCACTAGCGAAAAAATCGGCCGAAAATCCTTTGGTGACCGAAAGATTCCACCCAGTAATCGCTGGGACTGAAATGGGAAATGGATTCTCGGAGTTAAATGACCCCTTGGATCAGCTGGCGCGATTCCAGGAACAGCAGGCAGCACGCGATGCTGGCGACAATGAAGCACAGATGCTGGATATGGACTTCGTGGAAATGCTTGAATATGGAATGCCACCTGCTTGCGGATGGGGAAATTCGGAGCGAAACTTCTGGCTACTTGAAGGGGTACCAGGCCGCGAAGCGGTGCCGTTTCCAATTATGAAAAGTAAAGAAGACTAGTGTGGTCATAACTCAACAATTTTAGTGCGAGAACGCAGGCCTCGATGGATAGTGATAGATGTTTTGGAAATATCAAACTTCTTTGCTAGTAATCTGATTAATGCTTCGTTAGCCTCACCGTCATGAGGTTTAGCGCGAAGATAGACGGTAAGCTCGCCGGGTGCAGTTTGAATGATTCTTTCTCGGGACGAACCGGGTTTAACGGTAACTACATACTTCATGAATCTATTATACAATAACACGACATGTTATAATAATAGATATGGCAAAATTCAAATTAGTGTCAAAATACCAGCCGACTGGCGACCAACCATCTGCGATTAAACAACTCGTGGATGGGATTAATCGTGGCGTACATGAGCAGACTTTACTTGGTGTGACTGGGTCCGGCAAGACCTTTACTATGGCGAATATTATCGAACAAACCCAGCGACCAACTTTAGTACTAGCACATAACAAGACTTTGGCGGCACAGTTATATTCTGAGTTTCGTGAGTTTTTCCCGGAGAATGAGGTTCATTATTTCGTATCATATTTTGATTACTATCAGCCAGAGGCATATATTGCCTCAACGGATACATATATAGAAAAGGATTCGGCAATCAATGACGAGATTGATAGATTGCGACATGGAGCGACCGAAGCATTATTAACCAGGCGCGATGTAATCGTAGTGTCATCTGTATCATGCATCTATGGCATTGGTTCACCAGCGCATTATGAAGAGATGTCGCTACCGATGTGGCGAACAAATGGTGAGTGGGCGATTAGTAATAAAGATTTTGAGGGGCTTCCGGAGGTTACGACCGAGGATGAGGGCGCGAGCCCCGTGACGACGGGCGCGAGCGACCCGTCCCCGAAAAACTTTATTACTAATCGCTTAACACAACTAGATTTCATTCGCCGTCTCGTTGGAATGCAATACCATCGGAATGATTTAGCGTTTGAACGAGGCAATTTCCGCGTGATGGGCGACACGATTGATTTGTATCCGGCAAATGGAGAATATGCTTATCGGTTCGAGTTTGGATTCGATACGCTGGAAGACGTTAAAATTGTGGATCCGTTGACCTTTGAACTACGAGAAAAGCCGGACCATATACATATTTTCCCAAATACGCATTATGCAACACCGATGGATCAACTCGAGAAAGCACTGGTGACGATTCGAGCGGAATACGAAGAGCGGCTAAAATACTTCGAGGAACATCAAAAATATCTGGAGGCACAGAGGTTATCACAACGTACAAAATATGACCTCGAAATGCTAAAAGAGACTGGGTTCGTGAAGGGAATTGAGAATTATTCGCGGCATTTGGACGGGCGACAAGCCGGAGAGCCGCCTTCGACATTATTAGATTTCTTCCCGAAGGATTTCCTATTGATTGTCGATGAGTCACACATGACTTTGCCACAGGTGCGTGGGATGTATAATGGCGACCATGCACGTAAGGTAGCCTTAGTGGATTATGGGTTCAGACTACCATCGGCTCTTGATAATCGGCCACTAACTTATGGGGAATTTCAGAAACGCGTGAATCAGGCGATATATGTCTCGGCAACACCAGGGGAGTATGAACTTGAGGTCTCGCCGAAACCAGCCGAGCAGGTGATTCGCCCAACCGGACTACTTGACCCGGAGATTGAGGTAAGGTCGTCTGATGGGCAGATTGATAATTTAATGGAGGAAATTGACCAACGGATTGCGAAAGGTCAGAGGACCCTGATTACAACTCTCACTAAGCGGATGGCGGAAGATCTGACCGACCACCTGAAGGAACGGGGTGTAAAAACGGCGTATATACATTCGGATATCGATACCCTAGAGCGAGGAGATATATTGCGAGATTTGCGCGAGGGGGTGTACGATGTACTGGTGGGGATTAATCTGCTGCGCGAAGGACTGGATTTACCTGAGGTGTCACTAGTTGCAATACTAGATGCTGACAAGGAAGGGTTCTTGCGTTCCGAATCGGCGCTAATTCAGACGATAGGTCGCGCGGCACGACATGAAGAAGGGAAAGTGATCATGTATGCGAACTTCATTACCGAAAGTATGGAGAAGGCGATTTCTGAAACCAATCGGCGGCGCGAAATTCAGAAAGAGTATAACGCCAAGCACGGCATTACACCGCATTCGGTAGTGAAAGAAATTTCCATGGGCCTTCGCGCGATTATTCCGGAGAAGGAAAAGGAAAATAAACTCGATGTGCGACGCATCCCGAAAGATGAACTGCCTGGGTTAATTAAGCAATTGTCGTCTGAAATGCAACTTGCAGCGGCGAATTTGGAATTCGAACGCGCAGCGGCTCTAAGGGACGAAGTTGCTAGGATCAAGGAGTTTATGGAAGGGAAAAAGGCGTAACTGTTCGGGAAGTGTTCGGTTATACGCTATATCTAGCGTATAATGTTATATATCATACGCTATATATAGTGTATTCGGCTCACCATATATTATATATAGTACCGAAACCACTCAAGTTGCTAGTGGCTCGGGTTGTTAGCTGTACTGTACCCCAAGTAGTAGACAGCCCGTAGAGTTAGACCATTAGCAAAATAGGGGTAGAAAAAATCTCTATGGTTAAGCAGTTTCATAGCGATTGGTATTATGTTCAATTGGTTCATATTTAATCATTATTCTGGCTTTTATTGTTACCTTTTGGCAATGGATATGTTCCAGTCGTACAGTAATCATAGTATTCGGCTGAAGCCAGTTTAGCTAAATCCCATTGGTAACGATAATGATTATAATAATTCATATATTCCATAATTACCTTGGTAACCTGAGAGAAGGTTTTACATTCTGCTATTCTGTCATCTATTTTATCTTTCATATGACCAAAGAAGCTTTCTTGTGGTGCATTATCCCAACAAGTAGCTTTTCTGGACATAGAACGAATAAGATTAGAGTCTTCCATTAATTCGTTAAACTTCTTTGCCTTGTAGTGAATACCTTGGTCGCTATGAACTAAAGTGTCTTTAGTTAGGGTTTTACCATGAATAAGAACTAGTTGTCTAAAAGTATCTAAGACGAACTTTTCTTTGAGGTTTTGGCTTATTTGGTACGATAATAATTCTTTGGTAAAAGCATCTTTAACAGTAGATAAATAGCAAACTTGGTGATTAGCGTAGAATAAATAGGTAATATCAGTCAGGAGTACTTTTCTTGGGCCAAATTCACGGAATTTACGATCTAAGACATTCGGTGGAGTCTTCTCTAGCATATTTTCTCTGAGTGCTATTCTATATGGGTTTGGGCGACGAATAGGACAAGTCAGCCCATATTTCTTCATAAGTCTTCTTATTTTCTTTAAATTCATTATTACAGGTTCGTCAAAATGAAGCAGCGCCATTTGAATACCTCTAGCACCCTTAGTATAACCATGCATTTTGTAAGCAATTAGTATAAGGTCAAAATCTCTTCTATCTTGTTCTTCTAGTCTTATACGAGTTTCTTCTTCTTTTATCCACTTATAATAACCGCTCCTAGATACTCCAGCAGTATCACATAACCAGACGATATTAGGACATTTAGTATTAGTACGCTCAGCAACTGTTAGGAGTTCATGGATGATGGTAAATTTTTGATCTTTTTTGAGATTGAATGAGAGTTTCCCTTGAGTTCGTTGTACGCGAAAATTTTTTTTAGAAAGTCTGTTTCCTTTTCTAAGTATTGTACTTGCTGCTCTAGTTTGCCAATCATATGGATTATATCTGCATTGGTTTGGAGCTGAGTGTGTCCACTACCTTTCTTACCACGATATGGATTCTTGCCTTCTAGTGATAATTGTTCACGACCAGGAAAAGCATTCTTTACTTGGCTATAATATGTTCTAAGAGTGGATATTCTGGTTTCACCAAGTACCTTAGGGTCTATGCCTTGTTCACGAAGAATCTCAGTGGACGAGCGCCCTTTGGCATATTCGCGACAAAAATAATTCTTAAACGTCTGTGTATAGTGAACTTGTCTGGGAGTAACCTTAATTATATTCGGATTCTTACTGAGTACGCTAATTTGTTCCTCCGTGAGATAACTTTGTACTCCGCGATAGGCTTTAGGCTTTTTCTTCGTCATTTTATTCTCCTACAGTAAACTTATCGCCATTATAATTAATGGCAATAAATACGCCAAACATAAGCGAATTTAAAGTGTCTACTTTTTGGGGTACACCATACCGAA
>DFGN01000008.1 GCA_002371235.1 Candidatus Saccharibacteria bacterium UBA3749
AATGGCTGGAACTAAAGCTGGCGGTATGAAAGCCGCTGCAACTAATAAGGCTAAATACGGTAAAGAGTTTTATGCTCGTATCGGTAAAAAAGGTGGCCAAAATGGCCACACCGGTGGTTTCGCTGCTAACCCTGCGTTAGCTCGTATCGCTGGTGCTAAGGGCGGACGTATTTCTCGTCGTGGCCCAGCTAAGAAAGCTGCCTAAGTAGTAGCAAAAGAAACACGAATAGCGTCCTTCGAGACCGTCCGCGACTAATGAGGAGCGGATTGAGCGAAGCGCCGTCTGTAACGACAGGCCAGCGCGAGCGAGTCAAGAAAGACGCTTTTGTGTTTTTTTGTTGTTATTGAGATATGCTCGAAGTGGGCGACCAGTTCCAGAAATGATACTATTTTTTGTTACTTTTAAATGCCTCGCACGATGGACAATGGTACCGAGAATCTGGTGTCTGATATCGTGTTAATCCGCACTTCGGGCAGCGTGATTTCTGGTGTAGCCAATCTCTGTACGTATCTAATTCGGTTTGAATAAGCTCTTCATCGATCGCCACGTCATAATTGTGTGCTAGTTCTTTCGCTTTTTCCCAGGCGGCGGCTTCCATTTTTAGTCTTTCGACATCGATAGCAAAAAAGCGATGCCCTAGCAGTGCGTGCCCCAATTCGTGTAGTAACAACAGCTCGAAGTTCTCCGCATCAGTCTCGTAAACAATTGTCTTGGGCGGTCGAAAAGAGAATCGTTCACCAGGAATGACCCTAAACTTCGGATAATCCGATTTAATTCGATCCAGTAGAGCCTGATTCATCGTGGTTTAATACTGTTTATTTGTTCCTTAGCATAGAGGTAACATCCGTAAATAACGGATTCTGTTGGTCGTTTCGGTCTTTTTAGCCTCACACCGGGGTATTTAGGCAAGAATTTAACGTATAATTTGAAAATCTTGCCAAGCGGTCCTCCAAGCACAACGGTGTTAGGATGATACTCATTGATAATATCGGGTAAGCCCAGGTTGATGCGAAATGCGATATCCTGTAACACCTTTTTTTGGCGTAAATCGGTTGCGAGATCAACGTGATAGTATTTTTCTAAAGCGCTAGCCGCTGCAATATCTTCCCATTCTAGTTTTTGGCCTTGATATTGGTAAATACGGTGTCCAGGCTCAAAATCACTCGAATAGGGAAGAATACGATTGTCTTGAGTGATACCTCCACCAATTCCGGTCGAAAAAGTTAAGAAAATTGTTTTGCCAGGGATTCGATAACCTTCGTATAGCGTAGCTAGATTTGCATCATTTTCAAACCAAATCGGGCAATTGAATAAATTTTTTATAGGGGTAATAATGTCGATATTATCCCAATTTCGATTGCCAAATTTTACTGAATAATTTTTTTGTACAAGACCGGGGATTGCTACGGTAATAGCCTTAATTCTATATTTCCTAAATCGTTCTAAACCATCTACTAAGTCATTGATAAATGTCTTAGAGCCCTGTGCGGTTTTGAATTTCAAACGCCTGATTACTCTGCCACGCTTTGAGAATAGTGCAATTAGCGTTTTGGTGCCTCCGATATCAATCGCTAGATACATAACTTGATTATATCATAGATCTTTGCTATAATTAACAGAGTTTAGGCTCATTCACTGGCTTATATTAATATGTAGCGCCGAATGGTTATAGCTTGCAGGGCTTGCCCCTGGAACAATAAATTTATAGAACCTGAAATATCGGGAGTCAGTGAATGAGCCTAAGGAAGGAATAATAACAAATATGGCAGATGCCAAGAAAATAACAATGGATGACCTTATCGCTGAGAACGAAGGTGCATTCAAAAAAGCAAGTGCAGGAGAAACAATTAAAGGTACTGTTCTCTCAGTCAAGAAGCACGAAATACTAGTCGACCTAGGCGCTCAAGGCGTAGGTTTAGTGCCACGCCGCGAGGCTTCCTATGTTAGGAATCTTAATGTAGGTGACGAAGTGACGGTTTCGGTTATTGAAGCCGAGATGGACGATGGTTATGTCCTCTTATCACTACGTAAAGCAGTTAAAGATAAAGGCTGGGACGAAATATTATCTAAGTTGGATAGCAACGAAACTATCGATGTTACGCCATTTGATGCTAATAGGGGTGGCTTATTAGTCGAATATGAAGGTATTCGTGGTTTCTTGCCTGTCTCGCAATTATCAGCTGAACACTACCCACGCGTTGGCTCATCGGACAAGGATGAGATTTTGCAACGTCTCAATTCCTTAGTTGGTGGTACCATCAAGGTACGTATTCTAGATGCCAATAAGAGGGAGAACAAGCTTATATTGTCTGAAAAAGAAGCCATCAAAGATGGATTAGCAGAGAGATTTGCCGAACTCAAGGTTGGTGATGTTGTAAAGGGCGTCGTTACTGGTGTGGTTGACTTCGGCGTGTTTGTCAATGTAGACGGCATCGAAGGTCTTATCCATATCTCTGAAATCTCATGGGAGCGCGTCAGTAATCCATCTGATTACGTCAAGGTTGGCGACATCATTGAGGCCAAGATTATAGCTATCGACAAAGAGCGTTTGTCTCTCTCAATGAAGCAACTAGTAGAAGACCCTTGGATTTCAGAAGTTAGTGCTTTGAAGAAGGGCGCTAAAGTAGAAGGTACCGTGACGAGAATTACGCCATTCGGTGCATTTGTACAGATTTCGCCAGCGGTGGAAGCGTTGGTGCATGTTTCAGAGTTGGGCGAAGGCTCCGATGTTGACCCGGAGAAAGTCTTCACTTTAAACGAGCGCAAGAGCTTCAAGGTTCTCGATATTGATAAGGATAATCGTAAGATTTCTCTATCTGTTATCAAGAAATAACCATTATTCGACCATTTGTCGGAGTAGGTTCAACAAAAATAGTCCCAATATGGGCTATTTTTGTTAATTGCTTCCAAAATGTTGCTCCTTAAGCATAGGATATTATCTACCAAAATATTCCTGCTTATGATATAATTTAATAACAATCAGATTAAGGAGTTATTTTCGTGAAAAACCATAAGAAAGCAAACAATACCAAGCCTTGGCTTAAATATTATGAAGAAGAGGGGATTTCAAGTAATATCGACTATCCAGACTGTTCCATGGTCGACATGGTAATGCAATCGGCCGAAAAATGGCCAGATAACACAGCCTACATCTATTACGGTCACAAAGTTTCGTATAAGAATTTTGTTCGCAAGATTGAGAAGACGGCTCGCGCCCTCAAGAATTACGGCGTTAAGGAAGGTGACCGTGTAACTATTTGTATGCCCAATACCCCAGAGGGAATTACTATGGTTTATGCAGTTAATATGGTTGGTGCTATCTGTAACATGGTCCATCCCTTGTCGTCAGAGAAAGAACTAGAATACTACATCAAGGTTGCCGAATCTAAGTATGTGCTTGTAATTGATGCAGTCTTCGACAAAATATACAAGCTTCGCGACACCGCAGGACTAGAGCGTATTATTGTTGTCCGTCCATCAGATGGCCTCGGGTTCTTGAAGAAGAAGCTTTATAATACTCTCCACATTAAGAAGGTTCGTCTTCCGCTTAATGATAACAGGGTAGTATTATGGGAGGATTTTATTGCTAATTCATATTTCTATCAAGGAAATTATTACGAGGAACGCGGTGGGGAAGATCTTGCCGTCATTATGTATTCTGGTGGTACCACAGGTGCACCCAAAGCGGTAATGCTTTCTAATCTCAATATCAATGCCGAGTCAATTTGCGATGGTACCATGATTCGCCAGGTAGTCCCCGGTGCTACGGTGCTCTCTATTTTGCCACTGTTCCACTGCTTCGGGCTTGGCGTCTGTATCCATACACCGCTTTGTAGGGGCATGGGTTGCATCTTGATTCCGGCCTTTTCTCATAAACAGTTTGCCGATATCATTAGAAAGAATGAGCCGAACTTTATCGTCGGGGTACCTACATTGTTTGAGGCTCTTATCAATACAAAGCTAAAGTCTGACGACCTTAAATCGGTCACGGCTGTCATTTGCGGTGGTGATGCTTTGAACCAGACTCTCCGCGACAAAGTCAATGAATTCCTAAGTAGCCACGGCTCAAACGCCAAAATCCGCGTTGGCTACGGATTAACTGAAGGGTCAGGTGCTGTTTGTCTTTCGCCGGAGAACACCTTCAAAGACGGCATTATCGGAGTGCCATTTCCAGATATGGACTTCAAAATCACCAAGAATGACACTTTTAAAGAGTTAAAGGCTGGTGAAGAAGGTGAAATTTGTATTTCTGGTCCGCTTGTCATGATGGGATATCTTGGTGACGATGCTGAGACCGCCCAGACAATTCGTCTGCACGATGATGGTAAACTCTGGCTTCATACCGGCGACATTGGTTATCTCGGTGACGACGGCTTAATCTATTTTGCCCAGCGTTTGAAACGTATCATTATCTCATCTGGTTACAATATCTATCCAACTCATCTTGAGTCTATTATTAACTCGCACGAGGCCGTACTTACCTCTACCGTGATTGGCATTGACCATCATTATAAGGGTCAAGTACCGAAAGCCTTTATTGTTTTGAAGCCCGGCTACAAGCCAGGTAAGCGCATTGAACGTGAAATTAGGGGGCTACTTGAACGCAATGTTCCAATTTATGCTCTTCCGGCTGCTTATGAATTTCGCGACAAGCTTCCAACCACCAAGATTGGTAAAGTTGCTTTCCGAGAGCTCGAAAAAGAAGAAAAATCTAAGAACTAGCCCAAGACACTACTTGATAATCATTGCTCGCCTAAACTATAATAGTTTTTATGAAAACGAGTGGGCTGACAAAGAAGAGGATGGCGGACGTGCGTTTCAGAAGGACCGAACAAGCCATCCTCGCTGCATATTACAAGTTAAGGGATTATCCTAGCGCCAAAAGATTAGCCCGCATGGCAGGCGTATCTCGTACCACTCTTTATCGACACCATAAAAAGATTCAGGCTATTCCACTAGATTATGAAGACTATTTGTATGAAAACTACAGATGTACTATCAGGAAATACCTTAAGAATGAAGTCGCTCTTAGGACTCTGTTCCTAAGGACTTTGGTTTTTATCCGTCATAACGACAGAGTTTTCCAAGCTCTATCAATGGAATACGACAGCAAGATCATGGAGAAAATACTCGACCATCTCAAATCGCGAATTATTTGCGATTGGCGAGCGGTTAATAATATTAACAAAGCATACAAAGTTTACGAGAAGGGGGTAATTGGTATTATTGAAGAATGGGAGCATCACGGCTTTATAATGAGAGAATTGGATTTAGTATTAGATGATATTTTGTATCTTACTCAATCGGCGCACCGGGATCTCTCAACATTACATTAAATAAAACATGTGTTAGAATATAGTTATGTTTTGGAAAATCATCATTGTATTACTAATATCAATGGTTCCACTGATTGAACTACGTGGTGCCATCCCAGTCGCTGTTGGAATGGACCTAGGGCTTCCAGAGTGGTTAGTGTTAATTATCGCTATTATCGGCAATGTTTTACCGGTGCCTGTTATATTCTTTTTTGCGCGAAAAGTTCTTGTTTGGGGTAGCAAATGCAAATGGAAGCCATTTAAGCAGTTCTGTAGTTTTTGCCTCAAGAAAGGCGAGAAGGCTGGGAAGAGGCTTCTTGAAAATGCCGGCAATGGTGGCACCTTTGTAGCATTATTTCTGTTTGTAGCCGTCCCATTGCCGGGAACTGGCGCCTGGACTGGCACCTTAGCTGCAAGTGTTCTCAATCTAGATTTTAAGAAAACTATGTTAGCAATCACGGCCGGAGTTCTTACGGCTGGCCTTATTATGCTGGCCGTTTCTTTAGGGCTATTCAAGGTTGTGTTCGGTGGATAAGTCCTATAAAAAACACTACCATTTCATACGTAGTATGTTATACTTAAAATAGCTTAATATAGGAGGTGAAGTGAAAAACAAACTTAAACGACTGCAGCTTTTTATGCACAGTCATCACAAGAAAGGGATTATTTTTGGCAGTACCTTTGCTCTAACCCTGCTAGGGTTGTCAATTATGGCCCCAAGGCTAGAAATCTATGCGGACCCCGTTGATCCAGAAGAGATTCTAGAAGCCGATGCGAGGGTGGATGAACCAATGGGAGGAGTCTCGCCTAGCGTGATTATGGTGTCATCAACGGATGATGACAAGTACAGTGTCGCGGTTAGCAAATGGTATCTATTTGAGGAACCATACACTACCGAAATCGGGGAAGATGATGCTTTCGAGGCAGGCAAAGACTATGCCTTGAGACTTGTTTTTACCGCAAACGAAGGCTATACTTTTCGCAATGATACAGCCTTCACGGTGAACGGTGTAGAGACACTAAGCTACGGCAGTGTTAACGAGCGCGAATTCATTTTTTATGATGTTCCGGCCGCACCGGAATATACGGTGAATTATACATTCGAAAAAGTCGATGAACATGAGGATGTCATTCGCGATTCCGATTTGGAAGCGTATGTCAATGATAGAAAAGCCGAATGGCGAGACAGTGAAATCGGCCAACAGGCGCCTGAAGCATATCGTACAGCATGGGAAGCTCTCTACGTTGCTTCGGATGGTGAGTATAAGTATCCTGAATACCGAGCAACCATCTTCGATGGTGTATCCATCGCCGAATCTTGCGGCGGCAATAGCGACGACATGGCTACTGGTGACGAGATTGACTCTGTAGTCAATAGTAATCCAGAAGAATGCGTTGTCTATAATTACACCATACAATATGCCGAAGTTACTGTCCTTGACTACGTTGTGCCAGAAGATGACGAGGAGGAAGGACGAGAGGCTATCACTGAGGTAAATCTCATCGTTAATGCGCCAAAGGTTGGTACAGAGGTGACTTTTGATGGCGAGGATTTTGAGACGCAGACTCCTCAACCAAGTGTTAGTGTGCCTGCAGGCGTAGAGTACCGTCTAGATGACGGAAATGAACAGGATGGGCACCACAATTATGCCTATTGGATCACAGTAGAAGAGGGCGCGATTAGCGGTTTCATTGGCACCCTAGAAAAAGGTGAGACTTATCAAATACTTGTCCAAATGAATACTTATGAGCCAGAGAAATATATCTTCGATAAAGACGTGGTGGTCAAGGTCAATGGTGTTGCATTGCAATCTAAGAATATTTTCTATAGCTACGGTTATCTTTCCGTGATTGTTGATGTAACGCCGCAAGACGAAGCCTACAGCATCCTCGAAGGTGCGGATCAAGCAATTACGGCCGACGGTAGCACTGTTTTGACAGTAAAGGCAAGTGGCGAATTGGATAGCCTCACTGGCGTGAAGGTTGACAACGAGCTAATTAGTGAAGACAAATACGACTTAGCATCTGGTAGCACAATTGTTACTCTGAAAGCTGACTATATTGCCTCATTAGACCCAGGAGTACACATCCTCACGCTTGTCTACAACAAAGGTGTAGTATCGACTAGCTTTACAATTGCGGCAGGTTCACCAGACACCGGTGCCTTTACCGTAGAAGAAGCATCAATAGTGTCAAGCAACATCGCAATGCTGGTTACTGCGTTCGTACTAGCTATTGTAGGTTTTGCTACACATCGCTACTATAATCGCTAAACTCATTGCGCGATTATACGTTTAAACAATAATAATTCGAGTCCGTATTTTTGCAACAAAAAAGCCCGAAGGGCTTCGACGTGGCTCCCGGGGCCGGGCTCGAACCGGCAACCTCGAAGTTAACAGCTTCTTGCTCCACCATTGAGCTACCCGGGATTATCTGTAACGAACGTACCCCCATTATAGCATATTTTTCTATTTTGTGGTAAAATTTATCTACATGGAAGAAAAGACAATACAGATCGCCGGTTCTATTACTGTAGATGAGCTTAGTAAAGCTCTGGGTCTTTCTGTGACCGAGCTAATTGGCACTCTTTTTAAGAACGGTATTGTTGCTACCATCAATCAGCGCCTTGACTTCGAGACGGCTAGTATTATCATCGACGAATTAGGGCTTAAGAATGTGAGATTGGAGCGCAAGAATACTTCTACCCGTACATCCGATTTTCACAGAGAATTATCCGATAAAGCCGTCTTACGCCCCCCAGTGGTGGCCGTAATGGGTCACGTTGATCATGGTAAGACTACTCTTCTTGATACACTTCTTAACAAAAAGACCGTTGACGATGAGGCTGGCGGTATTACTCAGCATATTTCGGCCTATCAGTTGAATCGCGACGGGAGATTGATTACTTTTCTTGATACTCCAGGGCACGAAGCCTTCGCGGCGATTCGTCAGCACGGAGCCATGCTCACTGACATCGTCGTAATCGTAGTTGCCGCTGATGACGGCGTGAAGCCTCAGACCATCGAGGCAATTAATTTTGCCAAATCTGCCAACGCCAAGATTATTGTCGCCATTAACAAGATAGACCGCGAAGGTGCTGATATCAATCGCACCATGGCCGACCTCTCCAATAATGGTCTTCAGCCAGAAGAGTGGGGTGGCGACACTGTAATGGTACCAATTTCAGCCAAATTAGGCCAAAATCTTGATCAGCTACTCGACATGATTTTACTCACAGCCGATATTGAGGAGCTCAAGGCTGATATCGATATTCCTGCCGAAGGCCTTGTCATTGAATCGCATATGGAGACAGGGAAGGGTTCAGTTGTGAGCCTTTTGGTAACTGGTGGTGAGCTTAAAGTTGGTGAATTTGTTGTGGCAGGTTCTAGTTATGGTAAAGTTCGGACTATGTTAGATTGGCAGGGTAAGCCTAAAGGTAAGGCTGTTCCATCGACTCCAGTTACTGTGACTGGCTTTAAGGAACTTCCGAATTTCGGTGATAGATTCACTGAGGTTAAGGATGAGAAGACGGCCCGCAAGATGGCCCTCCTCAATGCCCAGGCGATTGCAAATGAATCTGCCGATGCGAATGTCACAAGTTCTGACTTGCTGCGTATGATGAATGTCGCTGATAATAGCAAGACTTTCAATGTTATCATCAAGGGTGACGTGCTAGGCTCGGTCACTAGCGTCGTAGATAGTTTGCGTCTCATTGATACCCATGGCGAAATTACGCTTAATATTGTTTCTACTGGTGTCGGTGATATTAATGAAAATGATGTTTATATGGCCGCCGGTGAGAATACCATTATCTACGGTTTTAATGTCTCTGTTCCTATTAATATCAGCAAGATGGCAGCGCGTGACAATGTTCCGATTCGCACATACAAAATTATCTATGAGCTATTAGATGATGCCAAGCATGAAATGGAAAACCTTCTCGATGCCGAAATTGTCGAAGAAGACAAAGGTGAACTTAAGGTTCTTGGTGTCTTCCGTACCGAGAAGACTAGCACTATCGCCGGAGGTGAAGTTTTAAAAGGCGACGTTAAGCCTAATTATCTAGTCAGAGTAGTCCGCAATAAGAAATACCTTGGTGAGGCCGAAGTTGTCTCTGTCCAGAAGGAAAAAATGGACGTCAAAGAGCTCGTCTCTGGTGAGACCGGTGGCCTTGCCTTGAAAACCGAGCATAAACTAGATCTTCAGATAGGCGACCGACTCCAATTCTTTACCCGCGAATCTAGGCGCCGCACGTTGTAAAAAACAAATACCTATGCTACTATAAGCATAAGGAGAATAAAATGAACTTTGACGAAAGCTTTCTACAGGAAATGGGCCTTCAGGCAATGCCGGAGGACCAAAAGCAAGAGTTTTTAGATTACATTCAAGAGGAACTAGAGGTCCGTATCGGAGAACGTATTAGTAAAGGACTGACCGAGGCTCAGCTAAGCGAGTTTGATGCTATTGTCGATTCGACCGAGGCGGCAAAATGGCTCGAGAAGAATCGCCCGGATTATCGGGAAATAGTTAGTCGCACCATCGAAGAAATGAAAAACGAAATTCGCGCCAACCGCGCTAGGCTCGTCGGTGCCTAATGGAGCAAAAAATCGTGGCGCTTCTTGTTTTTTCTTTTACAACCTGAACTACGACAGGTAAATCATTTCTTGTATCCATTAATGAATGCTTTTGCATCCATGGCTTTTCGTCCTTCGGGCTGAAGCCTGTCAATCGCAAGCATTTGCCCGTCAGCGCATTTTAGTGTCAAAGCCGCCGTCTCACTCGCTTTACAAGCATGAGCGCCTAAAATGATGCAATTTTGGCCAAAGAAGGCATATTTTGGTTTGGGGTATCCTTGAAAAGCGATGATTTTCCGTAAAGTTGTGTCAGCAGAATCTTTTTCTGGGGTGAGCTGTGACATTGATTTATCAAGTTTGCCGCAAAAAGTGGCCTTTGAGTCATCTTGCAAAAAGGGCTCAG
Source organism: Candidatus Saccharibacteria bacterium UBA3749 (assembly GCA_002371235.1). GTDB lineage: Bacteria > Patescibacteriota > Saccharimonadia > Saccharimonadales > Saccharimonadaceae > Nanosyncoccus. The sequence goes on from DFGN01000008.1 coordinate 10,294, forward strand.
GCAAGTGATTTAAATTTTCGCATATCCACCTAGCTCCAGTTTCTGCTAAAGCCCTATAAATCGCATCCTTATCAATCGGTAAATCTGACAATGTTGTTTGAAAATAAACCGGCCCCGCATCCATCGCCTTAACCAGCTTCATGACTGACACCGAGAAGTTGTTGTCGCCATTTAAAATCGCCGATTCAATTGGTGAAGCACCTCTATAGGCTGGGAGTAGGGAAGGATGAATATTTAGAATTCCCTCCGACTCGAACAGCTCTAGAACATCTGCTTTTATCAGTACACCAAACGAGGCCAAAATACCATGCGTCTCTGGGTGTTCGTGTTTTATGCGTTTTACCTCTTCCAAATCTTCACGTGTTCGGGCGTGAAAAATAACATCATAACTCTGCTCTATGATAGCCAGCGCATAGTCTGCTAGTGGTCCATTACCGAAGAAAACAACGCTCCTATTGTTATTAGTCTCTATCCTTTGCTTCATTGGTCTACCTCCTCTGTGTAAAATATAATTGTTTAGATATTAAAGATGTGTTGTTGGCCTATTCCTCACCCCAAAGCTTGGAATTATGAGCAATCTTGTTGTCATAATCTACTGGGATTAGGTCACCCTTATCGTTCATTTTATAGAAGGCATCTTTATTGTCTCTGATGTGGTCGATAAAAAGAACACCGTCAAGATGATCGATCTCATGTAAAAGCGTTCTAGCCAGTTCATCAGTTGCTTTGATTCGTACCTCTGTGCCATCTTCGAGTTTGGCTTTTACCTTAACTTTCGAAGCACGAGGCACCATACCATAGATTGATGGAACCGAAAGGCAACCCTCGTAGTCAAGTTTCGTTTTACCATCGGCCCGTATGATTTCTGGATTAATTAGCGCTGTGAAAGTAGCTCTAGATTTGTCCTCCATGTCATCGCGGATGATAATAATACGCTTATTTACGCCAATCTGTGGCGCTGCCATAGCAGCCGAGAGCTCATAAGGATGTTCCTTCTCCCAGTCGAGGGACATTCGTCGCATATTAGCAATAATGTCGCGAATCTCGTCGTTAATTTCGCGCACCTTCTCTGATTTCTCTCTAAGACGTTTATCTGGCGTAGTAATTATTTTCATAAGCCTATTATATCACATATTAGAGGTAAATTAAAGATAGCCCCTACTTAAGACCATAGAATAGCGAAGAATCGTGCTAAGTTTTGCTTGATATCTTCGCGGAGGGGGCTAGTATTAATATAACGATTATGCTATTATTGAATTAATGAAAGGTCATATAATGAATACAAATAAACTAAATCTAATCCCACTAAGCCTAGCAAGTCTCACTATCCTTGCTGGCACCATTCTAGTTTCATCTGTCGTCTCCGCAGACGATTCCGTAGTAGATGAAATAAACATTACTGTCCCATTATCCTGTACCCTCAGCGGTACTGGTATGGACGCTCATAATGCAGAGATAAATAATGGCACTTATAATTCCGCTATTGGCGAAACTACATTAAAAGCTTTTTGTAATGATAATGAAGGCTTTGCTATCTATGCTATTGGTTATACTGACAATGAAGAAGGGAAGAATGTCTTAACTAATTCTACATTAGGTAGTACCTATGACATAACAACCGGCACAGCAATCACTGGAAATGATTCAAAGTGGGCCATGAAACTAACCAAACTCACCTCCCCCACTCCAACTTACCCCATCATCATCGCCGGCAGTACTGAAGACTCACTAAAAGCACAAGGTGACCCAGACTACTCCACCTTCCAGCAAGTCCCAGACGACTACGAAAAAGTTGCCTACCGCACATCAGCCACCGATACCGGCACCAATGCCGAAGGTGCTACCCTCACCACCACCTACCAAGCCTACATCAGCAGCACCCAACCTGCCGGGACTTATACTGGACAAGTAAAATATACCCTTATACATCCACATAATGCAACCAAACCAATTAAACCAGTCACTATCGCAACCGCCGAATATCTCCAAGAAGTCAATTCTTGCCCAGCCGACCTCCCGGAAGAACAAGTCTACACTTTGAAAGATTCTCGTGACGAGCAAGAATACAAAGTCGCTAAGCTAAAAGACGGCAAATGCTGGATGGTGGAAAATCTCAATATTGCTGGCGGTACCGCTCTTTCTAGCGAAGATACGGATTTTGACTCTAGCTACGAACTTCCAACTTCGGATGGTTGGACCGTATCTAATAACACATTGATACTCCCGGATTCCGATACCCCAGGAACAGATTATAGACCCTATGTCTATAACAGCAACAATGACAATTGCAGCAACAATCAACCATGTTATTCTTACTATTCATGGTTCGCTGCTACGGCTGGCTCGAATAGTACAATCAGCGGTATAGGCGCAAATGCCCCATTTAGTATTTGTCCTAAGGGGTGGCATTTGCCAAGTATTGGAGTTGCCAATGATACTACTGATCCAACAACTGATTTTGGCAATCTTGTTATTAGCTACGGTGGCTCTGCGGAAACTGCGTATTATGATTCAGAAACCAATCCTACGAGTGCAGCGATGTATAACAATCTCGGTCCTGACTCTATTCCGAACTTTCAATTGGCCGGTGGTTACATGTTTGGGCAATTCCAGGCAGATAACAGATATCAGTCTTCTACCATGTCTTCAGATAGTACGTATTTCACTGGGGCCCTTAGCATTAATGTCGACTATCTAGGCAATGCAAACATTTACGATTTCATGGCATTTCCAGTCCGCTGCCTCTTCAAAACCAACTAACCATCCGTCTAACAGTTTATCGGCATATACCCCAACAAACTACACGAAATAATAAAGTTTATCGGCTTATAACCCGACAAACTATTGACATGAGGAGAGCATTTGATATAATGGACGAAAAGGAGAATAAACCATGATTAAACGCCCACTATATTTAAGCCAAATTGAACCTTTTATCGATAAACCAGTAATAAAGATTTTGGTGGGAATTCGTCGAGCCGGCAAGTCATCAATTTTGACACAGGTAAGTGATATTCTAAAACAGAGAGGCGTAAAAGAGTCACAAATAATCACAGTCAATTTTGAATCACTGGAGTATTCAAAAATCCGTTCTCGAGACGAAATGATTGATTTAATGCGAAATCTGACAAAGGACAAGAAACACTACTATGTCTTGCTAGACGAAGTCCAATTGGTGGATGGTTGGGATGAGGTAGTAAATGGGCTCCTAGCTGATGGCAAGAGTGATATCTATATCACCGGAAGCAATTCCAAATTGCTATCAACAGAGCTTTCCACTTATCTCACTGGTCGTTACGTGGAAGTGCAAGTATATCCCCTTAGTTTTACGGAAGCCCTAGAGTTCAAACGAGCGCGAGGGGTAATGGTGGGTGTGGGTGAACTATCTAAGGAATTCGATGAATACATGTGGAAAGGCGGATTTCCTATCTTACACGCGTCGGATTATGTCCTAGAAGACGGAGACAAAATCGTGGAAGACATATATGCTTCAATCATCTATCGTGATTTGATCGAGCGAAAGGGTATCAGAAACACAGAACTTCTTACACGAGTCATTAGATTTTTATTTGACAATGTGGGAAATGTTTTTTCTGCCAAATCAGTGGCAGATTATTTTAAGAGCGAACTTCGCAAAGTAGACCCAGAGACAATATACAATTACATTGAGTTACTAAAGGAAGTATTCATAATCTATGAAGTAAAACGTTACGACGTGCGAGGCAAAGCAACACTTAAGACTCAAGAAAAGTATTATTTAGGTGATGTAGGATTATTGTATGCATTGAACGGCCGAAAGGACAGCTATAAAAATGGGGTGCTGGAGAACATCGTCTATTTGGAGCTAATCGCAAAGGGGTACGATGTATATATTGGTAAGAATAATAACAAGGAAATTGATTTCGTGGCAGAAAAAAAAGGCCAAAAAATGTATCTGCAAATCGCACTGGAGGCATCTAGTATAGAGACTAGAGGAAGAGAATTCGGAGCTTTTGAGGGGATTTCTGACAATTATCCCAAATATGTTCTGACCCTAGAACAGGGAAAAGGCGATGAAGAAAATGGAGTAGTGAAGAAAAACTTGCCAGAGTTCCTTATGGAGGTGTAAAGACAACAGATAAGCATGTTTTTTCATATTACCAACTATTTTCCCGCTTGACACTCTCGCGGGGGGGGGGTAGAATTAATATAATGATTATGCTATTATTGAATTAATGAAAGGTCATATAATGAATACAAATAAACTAAATCTAATCCCACTAAGCCT
>DFGN01000029.1 GCA_002371235.1 Candidatus Saccharibacteria bacterium UBA3749
ACTACACCTGGGCTGCTGCCATGGCTAATACCAATTACTATACCAGCTCATCTACTTCAGAGGCTGCTAACACTTCCATCTGCCCTACCAACTGGACTTTGCCAACCAGTGGCACCACCGCCAAAGACTTCGGTATTCTTTCTCAACGTTATGGTGGCACAGGTAGCAATCAAAGCGGTACTGGTACTGGCGACATTATGAGTAATCGCTTTAGAAGCTTCCCGAATAATTTCCTTTACTCCGGCTACTTCAGTGGCTCGTCCGCGAGCTATCGTGGCTCGTACGGCCGCTATTGGAGTAGGTCGGCCTACAGCAGCCTCAACTCTTACTACCTGTACCTCTACTCTACGTACTTGTACCCGTCCGACTACAACAGTAAGAACTCCGGCTTTAGCGTCCGTTGCTTGATAGGTAGTTAGTTCATTTAGCGTTCTATCTACCCCCGCAGAGGAATAGCTCAAAAGTTATTTCTGTTTCCTCCCCGTGCTCACCCCAGCGATAATTTGGCACGAAGCTTCATTTTAGCTCTTGAAAATCCTCCCCATTCGGTGTATACTTTTATCAAAGTAAAGTGAGGTAGTTATGCCAGAAGTCAAACCAACAGAGGTGGAAAGTAAAGCAAGCATTAAAGTCGTAGGTGTAGGTGGCGCCGGTGGTTCAGCAGTGGAGCGCATGAAAGAAGTGGGTCTTTCTGGTGTAGAATTCGTTGCGGTTAATACTGATGCCCAAGCCCTTCATCATAACCCTGCCGATGTCAAGGTTCATATTGGCAAAGGTCTCGGTGCCGGTGGTGATCCAGAGAAGGGGCGTGAGGCTGCCGAGGAGAGCAGGGAAGCCATCGATAAGGCTCTTGATGGAGCCGATATGGTCTTTATTACTCTCGGTGCTGGCGGTGGTACCGGTTCTGGTGCTGGTCCTGTTGTCGCTGAGGAGGCCCGCAAGAAAGACATTCTTACCGTTGGTGTCGCGACAAAGCCATTTACGTTTGAAGGTGCTCGTCGCAAGGCGAATGCCGATGTCGCTATCGACAAGCTAGCCCGCCAGGTAGATGCTCTCATTACTATTCCGAATGATCGCCTCCTACAGACCATTGACCCTCGTACCCCACTTCTCGAGACCTTCAAAATCGCTGACGATGTCCTTCGTCAAGGCGTTCAGGGTATTTCTGAGCTTATCACTGAGCACTCACTTATTAACCTTGACTTTGCTGATGTCAAGGCAATTATGAAGAATGCCGGCTCTGCTCTAATGGGCATCGGTCGCGCTAGTGGCGAGAACCGCGCTGTTATCGCAGCGCAGCAAGCCGTAGAGTCCCCACTGATTGAGGTGAAGATTGAAGGTGCTCGCGGTGTGCTCTTTAGTGTGGCTGGTGGTTATGACATGTCCATGAGCGAAATTCAGGAAGCCGCTGAAGTCATCACTGGTGCAGTTTCGCCTGATGCCAACATCATCTTTGGGGCATCAATCCGTCCCGAGCTCGATGATGAAATTGTCGTGACTGTAGTTGCTACTGGTTTTGATTCCGATTATTATAATGAACCCGAGCCTGAGGCTGAGCAATCTGAGTCAACTGGTCTGAATGACGAAAAGCCTACTACCGAAGCCAAGGATTTTGCTCTTGAGAGCAAGACGAATATGTGGGACTCCATCAAAAAGGAACCTGAGCCGGAACCAGTCATGAACGATGATGATATGGACATCCCACCTTCCCTTAGAGAACGTTTTAAGAACCGCAAGAAGAAATAATCGAGAGGCCCGCGGATGAACAAACTACGAATCGGAGATAGTAAAGTTCTAGAAAGCCGCGAGACTGTCGATGGCACTATGATTCGTCGTCGCCGTGAATCGCCCGATGGTCGTCGCTTTACGACCTATGAGCGCATTGAGATACCACAATTAACTGTCATCAAGCGCAGCGGTAATCAGGAAATCTACGATCGCGATAAACTGCTCTTAGCGGTCAAACGTAGCGTAGGTAAGTTTTTCAAATCCGAACTTGAGCTTGAGGCTGTAGTGAACAAAGCTTCAGACATTTTATATTCCTATAATACCGACCAGATCACCAGTAAACAGATTGGTGAAGCTGTTCTTGACGTCTTGGCTGAGGTTAATGAAGTTGCTTATGTCCGCTTCGCCTCTGTCTTCCGCGAATTCAAAACCCTTGAGGATTTCGAAAACATTCTAAAGGAGCAAAAAAAGAAAAAATGAGAGTTGTATGTATTTATCGAGATAATCAAGACTACACTCGCTCGGTCGACGAGTGGCTTGAGAATATACGTCGTCAGACCGGCAGGGAAATAGAGACTATGGACCCCGACCGTAACCCCGGGTTCTGCGAAGCCTACGACGTAGTCGAATACCCCACTATCATGGCGCTGGGGAACAACGGCGAAGTCCGCGCATCCTGGCGTGGCAAAACTCTCCCGCTTATTAATGAAGTTCTATTCTATCTAGTTTAACCTGCCAAAGCATGTTACAATAAGCATATGAAGTTTATTGAAACAGTCATTAATGACGTCTGGGTTCAACGTTGTTTTTGGTCACTTATCGTCTGTATATTTAGTCTTATACTTTATCGCATTATTGCCAAATTTTTAAGTAGCAAAGAGAAAAAGAACTCTAGAATCCTCTCCAGCAAGAAGAACAGGACCTTCATCCGTATCCTCAAGAACATCATCGGATACACGATCGCTACATTTACGGCCTTGGTGGTTTTGCAGATTTTTGGCGTTGATGTTTCCTCAATGCTGGCCGGTGTGGGTATTGCAAGTATCGTAATTGGCTTTGCCCTGCAGGATGCGATGAAAGATATTTTTCGTGGGTTCGAAATCATTTCGGATGGCTACTACGATATCGGTGATGTAATCAAATATGGCGACAATGTCGGTCAGGTTCAATCAATCAGTCTTCGCACTACCAAGATTCAAGATATTAACACGATGAATATTGTCTCCATCGCCAATCGTAATATTAATCAGGTCGAGATAGTTTCCGGCTATCTTTATATCCCTATTCCATTTCCATACGAAGTTTCTACCGAAAACGCCGAGACAGTAATTTATGACATCGTAAGACAGATTATCCATCATGATGGCGTGAATGATGCCAAGTATCAGGGCGTCACAGCTCTAACTAATTCATCGCTCAATTATCAAATTGTTGTTACTTGCGATCCAATGAACCAGCTTCAGATTCAGCGCGATTGTCTTCGTATCATTATTACGACCTTAGAAGAGAACAAAATCCGCATTCCTCACGCCCAGCTGGATATTCACACTAAAAAGTAGCCCTCTAAAGAAGAGGACTACTAGTACGGTGGAATTGACTAATCTAGGTCTACGTTATGATACCTGGCCATCATCACCAGAGTGTTTTTTAGTACTGTGCGAATCGTATGAAGCATATCCGATAATTCGGGATACTCATACTTAGCTTCTTTCAGTACTGGCATCAAGAGTTCATGAGTCTCCAAGATGTTCTTGACAATTGCTTCTTCTGACAAGGCTCCCTCTGCATCATTCAGATTAGCGTAGCGGTCAAATGCTTTACAGATAACCGCCTCCTTTGAGCCAAGTAGCTCGTTGAAATAACGCCGTTTTGTTTCGATTTTCTCCTCGCCCTGAAACGGCCTCAGAGTCATCAACTTAACGCCATTTTTCACAACTTCGTTTACTGGCAATGCTGACAGTGGAATGTTGCAATCTTCACAGACATCATGTAGCAAGATTGTGGCGACAATTTCGTCCGTCATGCCTTTGCATGCAATTGCATCGCACGCCATCGACAACGGGTGAATGATGTAGGGTGTTCCATTTTTGCGGAGCTGTCCATTGTGGGCCCGTCGCGCAAACACCAAGGCTGCCCGAGACTGCTCAAATCCTGGCCCATCCAGTCGCCCCCTGAGATACGTAAACATCGTTTGTTCATTCGGTGCATAAACATTGGACATGGTTTCACCACCTTTCTAAAGTACGTCCCACCTTGCCCCGATTATACCATATCTATCAGCTTCTCTGCGTAACTCGCTAGAAACCCAATCTTCGCCAAACATGAAGCCTTCCGTATTGGTACAATTTAGTTCGGTAATGGTATAATATACCTAGAATTAAACAAAGGACTATTTACCATGAAAAAAGCAAGACCAATCATCTGGGGAGTCGCCATCATGGCACTCGGTATTATTTTCGCCTGTCGCGCCATCGGCTGGTTCGACTTCGACATTTTCTTCGACGGCTGGTGGACATTATTCATCATCATCCCATCTGTCGTTAGCATCTTCACCGAGAAGGACAAACTCGCCAGCGTCGGCTTCCTGTCCGCCGGTATCATTCTCCTCCTTGCCGCTCAAGGAGTCATCACCTACGACATGGCCTGGAAAATCATTCTCCCCGTCTTTCTCGTACTAATTGGCCTCGGCATCATCCTAAGAACCATCTTCCACAGTGACAACGACAAAGAAGTCGAACAAAAAGTCAAAGAAGTCGGCGACGGCAAAAGCCTCGACTCCCAAATGGCCATCTTCTCCGGTAGCGAACGTACGTACAAAGACGAAACCTTCACCGGCTCCAACCTCGTCGCCGTCTTTGGCGGGGTCGAGCTCGACCTCTCCCATGCCAGATTCACCAAAGACACTGTCATCAAGGCCTTCGCACTCTTTGGTGGCATTGACATCCGAGTCCCCGAAGACGTCATTGTCAAATCCCGCTCCGGCTTTATTTTTGGCGGCATCTCCGACGACCGCAAGTCCGACCGCGAAAAAGGCAAACACACCATCTACCTCGACGCCGCTGGCGGCTTCGGCGGCATCTCCATCACCGACAAAACCACCAAGCACTAAAGCTTGTGGTTAGCATCCAGTCCCCTTGGGAGCACTACTTTGCTCCCATTTTTACTACGCGCTCTATTTTTTTGCAATCCCTCTTGATATATATATATATATATATTACAATAAACATAATGATTATGGTAAAATAGTATATAAGAAAGGTCATCAATAATAATATGAAAACAACTCAATCAAACATCCTAAGCTCTATCAACCTTATTCCACTAGGACTAGTTCTTCTTAGCTTACTTTCTGGTACCATTCTAGTCTCTAGTACTGTCTCCGCCGAAGACCCTTCCGTCGTAGACCAAATCAACATCACCGTCCCAGTCTCCTGTACTCTTTCTGGTACTGGAATGGATTCACATAATGCTAATATAAACAATGGTCTATATACTCCAGATATTGGCAGTACTACACTTCATGCTTTCTGTAACGATAATGAAGGATTCGCTATCTATGCAGCTGGATATACAGGAAATGAAGTAGGAGCAACTAATAGTGATAAACTATTAGGAACTAGTGCTTCCGGAAATGCAGTAATAGAATCTGGTACTGCTACATCTGCTGGTAATCCAGATATATCTAACTGGGCTATGAAACTTACTATGACTCAGGACTCAGGAGATACAACAGGTACTAATGCCTTCACCATTGATTCTGCTCCCAATGTATCACTTCCTAGTCAAGCAGAATCTGGTGCAACTCAGGCTCCTTTCTCAGCCTATCACGTAGTGCCAAATGAATATACTAAAGTAGCTCATAAGAACTCTGGTACCGATATGACTGAAACTACTGGTGGAGTTAAGCTTACTACTACTTATGCCGCATATATCAGTAAGACTCAACCGGCGGATACGTATAGTGGGCAAGTTATCTATACCTTAGTTCATCCAGCTAGTGCTGAACCGTTTGTGCCACACGCAATGTCATGTGTATCTGAAAAAATTTGCTACCATACCAATGTCGCTCCCACCGAAACAGAAGGTGTTATGGAACCACAAAGTCTTACTGGCAAGAATATAGATTGGAGTTCTTGTCAATATACAGATTATGCGACCAACTGTCTGGACAGTAATTATCAGCAGATTGATATCAGTACATTACCCAAACTGAATTATTATACAACTGATCTCACCGCATCAGACTATTCTCGCTCCGATTACGGCTTTGCCGGCTGGAATACGGCTTATGATTATTCTGGAACTAATTATGGTCCGAACGAAACCATCACTATTGCGGACGATATCGCTGAAAACGGATTATCACTCTATGCTATCTGGGTACCTGTTGCTAGAGATAATAGCGACAATGAATTAACTTTCCAAACATCAAATCTTAAGACCGTTACCTTGAAAGACGGAGACACTCTAAATGACAAACCAAACGGCTATGTCACTGCACTAAGAGATATCCGCGACGATGATGTTTACGCAATCGCAAAACTCGCCGATGGGCAATACTGGATGATAGAAAATCTTAGGTTGGACAATACTGCAAACATTACTCCTAGTAACACTCAGAGCAATAATGGCGCATGGGGAGGGGCTTTTATAGGCCTTGCTGACCCAGAACCATTAAGCAATTTTAGCGATTATTCCATTATTCCTAATAGTCTGTATAACACCACTAATATTACTGGGGGTCTACAAATGTATAGATATCCACGTTATAACAACGATAACACTACTCGTATTAGCAATGCACTTCCATACAGCTATGGTAACCTTTATTCTTGGGCTGCTGCTGCTGCTGATACGTCTCTTTACGATGAAAGTGGAGAATTTACTATTGCGTCTACATCAATTTGTCCTTCTGGTTGGAGATTACCAATTCAATCTACTAATAATGGCGATTATTCATCACTCCACACTTCTATGGGCAACAGTGCATACGATTCTGCTGCATCTCAGAATTGGAGAAAATATCCAAACGACTATTTGTTAGATAGTTCATATACTTCATCTTCTATCTACAATGTGTCATACGTCGATACGTATGCAGTTAGTATCTTGCAAGTTTCATCAAGCGAAGTGTCCATCAGTAGATATGATAGATATTACGCTGGTTCTATACGTTGCATTGCCCAGTAGATGATTTAGTGGGTTGAACTGTACCCTTAATAGTAGACACTTTTTTCAAGTGTACCCACAAAAGTAGACACCTATCTCGGTACGGTTTCTGGTTTCTAGTTTCGGTTAGTTTCCGCTTCCCGCCTTTCCTAGAACCCCCTAAGGAATAATGCGCCCCCGTTCCTAAAGAGCCTAGCGATCCGGAACAGGAGGCGCGGAATACTACGTCCTACTTCTGCAATCCACACCGCTATTACCCAAAATTGCAAAAAAATGAATTTTGGTGTATAGTGTAATAAAGGATAACCTATATGATAAAGCGCGATTATTATCTCAACCAATTAATAAAACTAAAAGACCAGAAAGTCATCAAAGTGATTACTGGCATTCGTCGTAGCGGCAAATCTACTTTACTGGCGCTGTTTCGTGACGAGTTAAAAACCATGGGCATTAAGTCCGCCCAGATTCAATCGTTTAATTTTGAAGAAGAATCTAACGTCGAACTACGAGATTGGCGCGCGCTACACCAGCGCATTGCGCAAAAACTAGTTCCAGATGCGATGAACTATATTTTCCTAGACGAGATTCAGAAAGTAGAACATTTCGAAGAAGCTGTGGATTCGTTATTCGTGAAAGAAAATGTGGATTTGTATATTACCGGCTCCAATGCTTTTCTGCTTTCTGGAGAGTTGGCTACCTACCTGACTGGGCGGTATATTTCCATCCATATGTTACCATTTTCGTTCGCCGAGTACCGTGAGGCTAATAGTGAAGAAATGGACGAAAACAAGCTGTTTATGGATTATCTGAACTCTAGCTCATTCCCAGAGGCCGTCAACCTGTCCAATGTAGACGCAAAGTTAGTGCATAATTACCTGAAAGATCTTTATGATACTATCATTAATAAAGATATTGCTACGCGCTTCGAAATTAGAAACCAACCAGAATTTTTGCGTGTAGCGAAATATCTTTTTGCCAATATCGGTAATCCAACATCGGCACGGACGGTAGCCAACGTTCTGAATGGCGCGAACGGTAATATGGCGCATAATACTGTAGTCAGATATATGGACTATCTCTCGCAGAGTTATCTATTGTATCCAGTCAGCCGCTATGACGTAAAGGGCAAGAAGCTCCTCACTACCAACGATAAATACTACGCAGTGGATTTGGGGCTTCGGCAGATGCTTCTAAACTCGTCGCTAGAATCCGACCTCGGCCACAAACTGGAAAACATTGTCTATTTGGAGCTATTAAAGCGGAACGAAGGAGAAATTATGGTCGGCAAAGCCGATGAGTCTGAAGTGGATTTTATCGTGCAAAAACCTGGTGGCGAGAGAGTTTATTACCAGGTGGCATATCATATCACTTCGGAAGAGATTTTACAGAGGGAGATAAGGCCTTTTGTCAAAATAAGAGACAATTACCCAAAAATTCTGCTTACGCTAGATATGGTCAATGAGGAGTATTCTGGTATCCAGAAAGTTAACTTGGTCAAATGGCTACTAGGAAAGTAATTGTAGAACAAAAAAGTTGACTCAATATATCAAAGGAGCAGAAGCTCCTGGGGCAAGCCAAAGCACTCCAGAAATAACTTCTTTCCGCAAACGTTAAGTTTGAAAAATAATGTCCAAAATTCAAATGATAAATTGAATTATTTGACTGTTTTTAATTCATCAAATACAGGAGCACTACTTTGCTCCCATTTTTTCCACTCCACACTCTTTTTTGCGACCCCTCTTGATATATATATATATATATATATATTACAATAAACATAATGATTATGGTAAAATAGTATATAAGAAAGGTCATCAATCATATTATGAAAACAATTCAATCAAATACCCTAAACCCCATCAGCCTTATTCCACTAGGACTAGTCTCTCTCACTTTACTTTCTGGTGCTATCCTAGTCTCTAGTACTGTCTCCGCCGATGACCCTTCCGTCGTAGATGAGATCAACATCACCGTCCCAGTATCATGTACTATGTCTGGTACTGGTATGCAGTCACATAATGCAGAAATAGCTAATGGTACTTATACTCCAGACATTGGCAGTACTACTCTCCATGCATTCTGTAACGATAATGAAGGCTTCGCTATATACGCAGCAGGATATACCGGAAATGAAGTAGGAGGAACAAATAGTAATAAACTAGTAGGAACAACAGCTTCTGGTAATGCAACTATAGAATCCGGTATTGCTACATCTGCTGGTAATTCAGACGTATCTAATTGGGCTATGAAACTCACTATGACTCAAGACTCAGGAGATACTTCAACTGACAATGCCTTCACGATTGATTCTGCTCCAAATGTAGCTCTTCCGAGTACTGCAGAATCTGGTGCAACTCAGGCTCCATTCTCGCAGTACCACGTAGTCCCAAATGAATACGTAAAAGTCGCACATAAGAACTCTGGTACCGATATGACTGAAACTACTGGTGGAGTTAAGCTTACTACTACTTATGCTGCATATATCAGTAAGACTCAGCCGGCGGATACGTATAGTGGGCAAGTAATATACACATTAGTACATCCATCATCTGCTGCTCCAAGCACTTCCAATTGTGAACCTGGACATATTTGTTATGATGCAAATGCGGACATAGACGAGATAGAAGGTACTATGGGTAATCAAAATCTTCAGGCTAGGGATTGGAGTAGTTGTAACACTTACACCGACAATGCCACAACCTGCATAGCGGATGGTCAACAGATAGATATTAGCACTCTCCCCTACCAAGAAGGTGTCTATGTAGATAATATTACTCTCCAAGCCTCTAACTTCAAACATGATGGCTATGGTTTTGCAGGTTGGAACGACAAAACCGATATGTCTGGTGCTAACTATGGACCTAATCAAACCATTCCAGTTACCCAAGACATGATAGATAATGGATTCACTCTCTACGCTCACTGGATAGAAAGCTCTGGCAATCTCCAAGGTTGGAATGGTTGTAGTACGCTAAGTACTAACCAAGTCATAGGTCTAACCGATACTAGAGACAATAACGTCTATGCTGTAGCTAAACTAGCTGACGGTAATTGTTGGATGATAGAAAATTTAAGATTAGCTGATACAGACAGCAATAACAGCCCAATCATCCTAAACTCTACAAATACCAATAATCCAGCCAGCACCTTCACCGCTCTATCCGCCACAAGTAATGAATGGTGTACACAGTATGATAGTGAAACTTGTGTCAACCAAAACAAACTAAACACCAGTAACACTATCTCCTTCACTAACAACACCACAAGCTCACAAGTAAGCGACATTTATAGTTATGGTAACTACTACAACTGGTATACTGCTACAGCTGGTACTGGTACATATAGCCAGACAAGCGGTAATGCCACAGGCGATATCTGCCCCAATGGTTGGAGTCTACCTACTGGTAATACAGGCGGACAATTCAGTGTTCTAGACTCTGCAATGGGTGGCACTGGTGGCTACCAAAGTACAGCAGAAGCTTCCAATAGATGGAGAAGCTATCCTAATAACTTCCTCTACTCCGGCGTCTGGTACGGCTCAGTCGCAGTCGGTCGCGGCATCAGCGGCAACTACTGGTCTCGTACCGCCGGCAATAGCTCCAGCGCCTACGACTTGCTCTTCGGCTCCAAGAACGTCACCCCGGATACCGGCATCAACGTCAAGGGCTACAGCAACACAGTCCGCTGTCTGACCCAGTAGCTCGCGGCTTTGGCCGTACGGTGCTTGAGTCTAGGCTCGTAGTCGTTTTAGCCGTTTAAGCCTTGGCCCAGGTAAGAACAGACTAGAAAAGTACCATTTCCTCCCCGCGGGCGCCAGTCGGCCTCGGAGAAGGGAATAGTACTTTTGCTGGCCGTGAGATTATTGATTATATACTATCAGAATAGAATGGCGTTGATAGTTTCCCAAATGGTATTGGAATATTCCCGTGGGATAATTAAAGGTAATTATAATTGATAAGTTTTCCGAATATTTCAAATTGTCCTCAATCTTAACAAACAAGTGACAGCTATTGAAGTAAAATCCGGTAAGCATACTCAGGCAAAATCAATGAAATCGATTATAGAGAATTACCAAACTGTAACTAGATACATTAAACTGGAGAAAAACACAGCGGTTACTAAGGACGAGAAAGGCTGTGAGTATTATCCGCTATTTATGGGGATGTTTGTGTAGAGCGAGGTATTTGCGAAAATGGCCAGTTTTATTTTGTCTTTTAGTATGAAAGCTGTGTTATAATGGGCTTAAGCTTATTAAAAGGATTTCTATGGTCATACAGAATCATTATAAAACGACAACGTTAAGCCTGGGTATGTTGCTTGGGATTACTGGCGTGCTTGGTATGGTACTAGCTAGTAATCGTGTAATAGCAGAAGATACTTCCGTCGTAGATGAGATTAATATTACGGTACCTATTGCTTGTACTATGTCCGGTACTGGTATG
>DFGN01000002.1 GCA_002371235.1 Candidatus Saccharibacteria bacterium UBA3749
CTCTTGTCATTGCCACTAGACGATTCCAGCACTTAACTAACTCGCCACGATATTTCCTAATGGAGCCGCGAACCGGGTTTGAACCGGTGACCTCATCCTTACCATGGATGCGCTCTACCAACTGAGCTATCGCGGCAATAAGTGTATTGTAACATATTAATGTAATAAATGGAAGTAATCAATTAACAAGATAACCCCCCTAAGGTAAGCGTTCAGGATTATTCAATGTAATGGACGAAGAAGCACGAAAAACACGGGTTTATTTGAGATTAAAAGCCGGCAGATTGGTATTTTCTTCTTGCGAAGTGCATCTTATGGATGAGCGAGCAAGAAAAAATGCCGAGATGCCGGCCTTTAACTCAAATAAATGGTGCTGGAAGTAGGACTCGAACCTACGAAGCCCGAAGGCGAGAGATTTACAGTCTCTTGTCATTGCCACTAGACGATTCCAGCAACTAGTATGATTATACCAAACCATCATTAAAAATCAAGTTCAATATCAGTTCCAAGCTTGGCATGCAAACAATATCCTAAATTCGCTTACGAGCAATATGCGACTTCGTGATTCGCGTCTTGGAAGAAGATATCTTTCCTAACAATCTTTTGCTGACTGTTTTAGAGTTCTTTTGGATCGAGGAATGTTTCGAGTCGGAATTTGTTTGCTTCGATGAGGCTTTAATCCTCGTTCTACTAAGCACACCACGTCGCTTGGCTAAATTATCTTGAGCAATTTGAGCCTCAATTCTAGCCGAAGTTGCAGTTGCAGCTTCGCTATCTCCGTTTTCTTCATAAATTGCCAAAATATCTCTCAAAACCGAAATCTTTGGATCAAGCTCGTATGCATTCTCTAAAGCCTCAATTGCTTTCTTATACTGGCCAAGTTTTTCTTCTGCTTTTGCAAGAGCTATATAGCGAGAAGGTACATCTCCTTCAAGTGCAATTGCTTGGCTAAAGGCCATCGCTGCTTTTTCGTAAGCTCCAGTCTCAAGATAAATCAAGCCAACATTATGAATCGAGGCAGGATTATTATCGAGAGATTGTGCAATCTCAAAACACTCTACAGCCTCATCATATTTTTGATTTTTGGCATAAAGAATTCCGAGCCTATTATACGCAGCGGCGTTCTTCTCATCAAATTTCAATATCGTAAGTAAAGCTTTCTCGGCACGAAAAGGTTTCCGCTCTTTCATCGCAGTTTGTGCAATCTGCCACAGTTTTTTCATTTGAGTATTATACTTAGAAGACTTTTCAGGCGCAGGCTTCTTCTTTTGCTTTATTGGATAGAAAAAAATTAAAAATATGATAAAGAATAAAATAGCAAAAAGCGCAATCATAATTCTATTTTAACACAGATTAGCCAATAATTGCAACTTAACATGACCATTTCTACTTATCCCATCATATGCCATCAAGAACTTTGGAAGTTTTTTTAGAAACACTTCTTTTGATGTAGCAAAATAACTCTTATATAGTATTTCAATTGCGGTGCCAATGATTAAAAGCGCATATCCCCTAATACCGTCTTTCTTTCGCGCAATTTGATCAGTAATAGCAACAAGTTCATTTGGCTTTGCAACCAACAGTTGCTTAGCTAAATCCTTCACCTTGTCATCAACTACAATCTTATCAGACAGACAATTCGATGTCTTTAAAAAATAAATTGAGGCACGACTTAGTACCGTTGGCAAAATTTTACCAATGTTCTCTGTTACCAACACAAAATGAATCATATTCGTGGGCTCTTCTAGTGACTTCAAAATAGCATTAAAAGCTGCGTCGCTCATCTTATCGGCAGGGCGTATTACGATAAATTGATCGGTAAATTGTTTATTATTGATAATATGCAAAACATCTCTAACCTGTTCGATAGAAATCACAGACTTCTGTTCTGGCGACAATATAATGGCATTCTTAATTGACAATTCACAATTATCTGGAATCACAAAAATAGATGTGCCGCACCTTTTTGCAATTTCAGGTATTTGATTAGTATCATCAAAAAACATATTCCTTAATTTGTCTTATCTCCACACCTTTCCTGGGGGTCTTTTACGAGTTTATCAAACGTTACTGGTCTTTTTACACGGAATACCTTTCGTTCTCCGCATGGCAAAGTGATTTCAAGTTCACCAGCATGCAGATACAATCTATCAGCATCGTCATGCTCGCCATATACAACATCTCCAACAATTGGATGACCGAGATATTTCATATGAACCCGCAGCTGATGCGTTCGTCCAGTAATTGGCTTTAGTTCCAACAATGAATATTTACCATTTGTTTTGATTACTCTATAAAAAGTAACGGATTCCTTACCATTCGGGTCAACACGAAAAGTCGTCGGACGTTTAAGATCTCTAATCAATGGCAGTTCAATCTTGGCTTGATCATATTTCGGCCTACCATGAACTACGGCATAGTAAGTCTTATGCACAGTGCGATGCAAAAACTGTTTTTTAAGAAACTCTAGAACCTTTTCATTCTTAGCTAGGATAATTACACCAGACGTATCTCGATCCAAACGATGCGCAACCAACCCATAATCCGCGAGCGTCTTCTCTGGGCAGTATTCGCCTTTCCCTTCGCTGAGTAACCCAGATGGTTTATTAATCACCAAAACATCATCATCTTCGTAAATTACTTCAGGATGAACATCAGAGTTTTTCATAACATCAGGAACATTCAAATCAATCTTTATATTTCGATCAAATTTCGAATTTGGCTTCAATATAGTTTTACCATCAACCGCCACGAAACCACTCTTGATAAATTTCTGTAATGTTGAGCGATTGTAGCTCTTATAAATCTCGCCCATCAAAACATCCAGCCTTACCTTATCAGATGGTTTCGGCTCAATATTCAGCACAACATCGCCATTTATTACGCGCGACATCTCAGGTTTACTAAATTTTTTCCCAGTTATAATCATTATTATCTTAGTCCAAATGCTTTCTGAGCCTCAAGAAGCTTCGCATTGGCTACGCGGTTGGCATATTCCTCACCTTTAGCAAACAAATCCAATACTTCATTATCAGTAATATTTGCTAGGCTCGCCTGAAACTCCGTTAACATATTTGAAACATCACTTGCAACTTTCTGTTTAAGATCACCATATCTCGTTTCGCCCACCCAGGTCGAAATCACATCCTGCAAAGGTGTATTCGTCACCAAAGCATCAATCAATAACAGATTCGAAACACCGGGTTGATTAAACATGTCAAATTTGATTTTACCAAGCGAATCAGTCGTTGCCGACATAATCTTCTTTGCCGCTTTTGCTGGCTCATCATCGAGCATAATTTTAGAGTTCTCCGAAGCTGTCGATTTTGACATTTTTTTCTCAGGGTTTAACAAATCGCGAATCCTAATCCCATCAGAAAGCCCCATAAACTTCACCTGTTCAGAAGTTTTTGCTGGTACCGTAAAAATCTCTTCGTTAAAACGATGGTTAAACCGCATTGCGAGATTACGTGCTAACTCGATATGTTGAAATTGATCCTCGCCAATTGGCACATATTCAGCTGAATATAATAATATATCTGCCGCCATCAGAATCGGATAATCAAATATACCGACATTACAGGATTCACGTCCTTCGGATTTTTCCTTATATTGTGTCATCCTTGATGCTTCGCCCATCGTCGCGACACAATTCAAAATCCAACATAGTTCGGAGTGCGCCGGTACATAAGACTGACGATAGATGTGTACATGCTCATTGACTTTTAAGCCAGCAGCCAAATAGTATCTGATTGTACGTACAATATTGTATTGTAAGTCACCATCAACATTCGAAATAATTGAATGCAAATCTGGCACGAAAATATTAACATTCATTTCGTCGGAATACTTATTGGCTAATCTCACCATAGGAAGTAAAGCCCCTAGATAGTTGCCAAGCGTCAATTCCGAATTAGCCCTTATACCTGTCAAAATCGTTTTCATACTTTTATTTTACCATATATTATGCTAAAATAACAACATCGGGGTGTTAGCTCATTTGGTAGAGCGCTTCCATGGCATGGAAGAGGTGAGGAGTTCGAGCCTCCTACACTCCACCATAGAAAATACTCAACCATTTGGTTGAGTATTTTCTATTATGCAAGTAGGAGGCGAGAACTAGTAGAGTTCGCACGCGGTAGGAGTCGAGTAAAAATCCCAAATTTATTTGGGATTTTTCGAGACGACACCCCGCGTTGTGGATTTGTGCTAGCAAATCCACCGCCTCCTACACTCCACCAAAATTAAAGAAAGAGTCCTAGGCTCTTTATTTATTTTCTGATAGATACTAGAATGTGCATAAGCAAATTATATTTTTCCACACTTCACCATAGATAATATCCAACCAATAGTTACGCGTTTTCTAAACATTATACATAGTCAAAAAATAATCATAAATAGTTGACAATACTTTATATGTGTTATATAATATAATAAGTCGTCATAATAGTGCCATATCAAAGGAGGTGATTAAAATGGCATATTTAACAAAAACGTGGGAAGACAATCTTAAAGGGTTGTTCAAGGACGATGAGAACGAAACAACAGTGGTTACAGGCAGACAGGAAATCCACCTGAGAAAAACTGACATTGTTTCGATGGTGGCAGGAGTCTACGAAATATACAACTCCTATCAAAGCAGAAGTGATGCGGAAAAAATAGTAGGCCAGCTCTGGAAACTTTTGAAAACAAAAGAAGGCCGATCTACGTACACCGAGTACGTATTAGAGCAAAACATCCGCTTCACCTAAGCCCACCGCTCCAAACCCCATCTCGGGGCACGGGGCGGTTTTTTCTTTTTTTAAAATTATTTAACAATAACAATTCTTTTACAAAATATTTTGCAATATAAGTCAATTTATGTTAAATTCTGTTATAGGGGGGAGCACATTAAAGGAGGTTGAGCAATGAAACAGTCGAGCCAAAACATAGTGTATGAGAGAATCATGGAACACGAAGAAGCGTTATCTCCATACCATTGGGATCTCGCTTCGTTAAACGCTGAGACGATCATGAATGACCTCGGATATATCACAGAATTCATCGCCTTAAGCACAAAGCCACGCTCATACAATCACGAACGCTACGGAAAAGCAAGCATCAAAGTTGCACCAGAATCAATAGCTTCTCACACCTTACTCGTCTTACTTATCGTACAGAAAGCATTGGACAACATTTATGGTCCAGAATCCAAGTATACGATTGACGGCTACACAAGAGAAGTAGTCAGAGAAGCGGTACTTCGTCACGATTTGCCCGAGAACACAATTGGCGATATACCAGATAATGGCACACGAAACGACGTCGAACTGGGCAAAACCGAACGCGAATACTGGAAAAACTTCAGTGACTACGGCAACGACAAGAACTTCGAGAAGAAAGTTAATCGTCTTCTCAAAGAAATGCAGTCCAAATCATCTTATACAGGATGTCTCATTTATGTTGCCGACAAAGCCGCCGCAATCTTGAGAGTTTTGTACGAAGACCAGATTAACGAGCCTGCAGAAATGTCTTTAGACTACGAAGATGCCACAGACAGAGACAGATATGCTATGACGCTTTGTGACAATAAGTCTAATGGCAAATGTCGTGCCAGCGAAATGTGGACGATTAGCTATTTCAAAAGCGCCAAGTCTGTCAACTACGATGAGTATGGGTATGTAACGGCGCTCATTATCATGATGACGTTACAGACTCATAACCGGTGGTACAGCTGGAAAGCCGAAGACTATCTGATGTAATATTCAACCTCCCCCTTACTAAGCCCTACGTTCCAAGCATTATGGAAAGTGGGGCTTTTTCATGTTATAATGCTACAAAAGGAGGTCAAATGAGTAAATTTGATGAACAGTATATTGACTTATGCCGGCGTATTCTAGACCACGGTGAGCATATAACCAATTACAAGAAAAATGATTCCAGGAGTAAAACCACATCAGCCACCATACCCGACCATGCAGCACAGGCATGTTCCGCCGCAAGCACCATTCGACTTCCCCACCAAGTCTTACAATTTGATCTAGAAGAAGAATTCCCAATCCTAGTAAGCAAAAAGGTTGCTTTCAAAACTGCAGTTTTAGAAATCCTCTGGATCTATCAAGTTGCGTCCAATGATGTCCGTTGGCTACAAGATCGCAACGTCAAGATTTGGAACGAATGGGAGATTTCCAACTCTGGTAAATATCAAGGACGAAATATTAACGAAATATACGCCACCAAACACCCCAATGAACCAAAAGAAGATTTCGCCCATACCATAGGTACAGCATACGGCTGGATTGTAAGAAAATACCACTTAATCGAAAACCTAATTGAAACTCTAAAACAAAACCCAGGCAATCGCCGCATGGTCATATCCCTCTGGCAAAACGAATGGCTCGAAACCGCCGCCCTCCCCTCTTGTGTCTGGAATTCACAATGGAATCTAATTGAAGGCAAACTGAACCTACTTGTTACTTCTCGTTCATCCGATGTCCCTCTCGGGCTACCTTTCAATATAGTTCAATATGCCACCTTATGTCATCTAATTGCTCACTCTATCGGTGCAAAACCAGGCCAATTTACGTTTATCACGAACGACGCACACATTTATGAAAACCAAGTCGATGGCATCAAGGAACAAATCTCACGTTACGAAAAAGCAATAGCGAATAATACATTACCAGACACCCCAACGCTATGGCTAAATCCAAAGATCAAAGATTTCTTTGATTTCGACAACTCGCGCGAACTCAAGGATATCAAACTAGAAAACTATCAAGACTTAGGCATCATTAAAATGCCGGTTACGGAGTAAACATGTTTAGCATCATCGCTGCAATCGGCAAAAATCGAGAACTAGGTAAAGATAACCACCTCATCTTCAAAATCAAAGACGATATGAAATTCTTCCGTGACGCAACTATAAAACATAAGGTTGTCATGGGCCGCAAAACCTGGGAAAGTCTCCCTGGCAAATTAAAAGACCGCGAAAACATAGTTATTTCAAAAAACACGTTTGACGGTCCGGATAGCATTATCCACGATATGCAACAATTCATCGAAGACAACAAAAATACAGATGAAGAAATATTCATCATAGGTGGCGCAACGATTTATCAAGCTTTCTTGCCCTATTCCAAAAACCTCTATCTAACCGAAGTAGCCTCTACCTGCAATGAAGCCACAGTCTTTTTTCCAGATTTTAAACCAAAAGATTACACTAAAACTCTAATCAAGAAAGGCTCCGACAATGGTCTAGATTTCTCCATTTTTAAATATACCAAAATTTAAAACTACTATACCAATCACAAAATAAAGGAGACAAAATGAAAGATTTAGTACTAAACCTAATAAAACAGGAACAAAAACGCCAAAGCGAAGGACTAGAGCTCATCCCGAGCGAAAACTACGTCTCAAAAGCTGTTCTTGAGGCTATGGGCTCAGTTCTAACAAATAAATATTCCGAAGGATACCCAAGTTTCGAAGGCCTCACGGATTGGAGCGAAGAAGAAATCTCCGAAAAAATTCTGCCAAACCATAGATATTATGGGGGACAAGCCAATGTCGATCGCATTGAGCGTCTTGCTATTGCACGCGCCTGCAAATTATTCAATTCCGATCATGCCAACGTTCAGCCCCATTCTGGCGCCAATGCTAACGAGGCGGTTTATTTTGCCTGGTGCAACCCCGGCGACAATATTCTGGCCATGAATCTAGGCCACGGTGGCCATCTTACTCACGGCTCACCAGTTACTCGTAGTGCAAAGATCTATAACTTTATTCCATATGGAACAGACGACAGAGGCGATCTTGACTACGATCAAATTGAATCGCTCGCATTATCTAACGACATTAATCTAATCCTAGTAGGATATTCCGCCTTTCCGCTAATCCCAGATTTCAAGCGCGTAGCTGACATCCGAAAAAAAGCCGAAACCAAATGGGGCCACGAGATACTCCTAATGGCCGACATGGCCCATGTCGCCGGCCTCATTGCTGCCGGCATTCATCCTAATCCTCTAGATTTCGGTTTTAACGTCATGACCACAACTACCCACAAGACACTTCGCGGCCCACGTGGTGGCCTAATTCTAACCAATGGTAAAGTCGGCAACCCCTTAAAAAAGATCGAGCACAAATCTCTTGAAAATATCCCGACTCTAGTCGATAAAGCCGTCTTCCCTGGGACCCAAGGTGGCCCACTCGAACATATTATTGCCGCCAAGGCGGTCGCTTTCGGCGAAGCCTTGAAACCTAGTTTCAAAATTTACGCCAAGAATATCGTAAAAAACGCTAAGGCCCTGGCCGAAGAATTGAAGAAGCGCGGATTCGTTCTTCAAGCCGATGGCACAGAGAATCACCTCATTTTGATTGATGTTATGAAGAGCTATGGTATTAACGGCAAGATCTACGAGAAAGCCCTTGATTTAATCGGATTAACTTTAAATGCCAATGCCCTCCCAGGCGATACTGGTGGCGCCTTCCGTCCCAATGGTGTCCGCCTTGGCACCCCAGCCATCACTACTCGCGGCCTCGGCGTTAAAGAAATGGCCAGAATCGCCGAATGGATGGAAGAAGTTGCCCTCCTCTGCCAGAAAGCCGAACAAGACGGCTTGTCCGACTCTGAATTCGCAAGTTTAACCGAAATCGCCAAACTCCGCCAAGAGGTCAAGACTCTCGCTCTCAGCTTCCCATTACCGATAAGCAAATAAAATCATTCTAAATCCAGCGAACAACAATAATCGCAACAACGGTATGTTAGTACGCCGCTCAATTAAGGGTACAGTTCAAACAGTTCACTAAATGCCAGGGGCGACGCAGCGCACTGTCCTCCCGTTGTACTTGTAGTAGTTGATTGTGCCTGGGTAGACGTTAGACGAAGACAGGCTCAAGTTGTAGGCGTAGTTGGACGAGACGGCCGTAGACGACCAATAGTAGCCGTACGAGCCACGACTGCCCACCGAACCACTGCTGACGCTGCCGGAATAGACGAAGTTATTAGGATAAGTTCTCATTTTATTAGAAGCATCCGTACCTTCTGGAGTACCCGTGTAATAGAAGTAATCATTAGCAAAGTTTGCTGGATCTACTCCTATAGTAGCACGCGATAGTTTCCAGAAGTCACTTACATCCACATTAGCCTTTCTACCACCTTTTGGTAGATGCCAACCAGCAGGACATAGGTCACCTGCTACACTATTATTGTTGGTACCAAAGCTATATGTGCCATTGCCAGCCGTAGCGGAGTACCAGTTGTAGTAGTTACCATAAGAGTACATTGCCACGCCATTTGCGGTTGGGCCTGATGCGCGGTTTGTAGTATTGCCCGTAAATAGCATTGATTGATCATCGCAGGAAGCAGCATTGGTAGTACACCATGCAGTCGTAGTGGGATCTTGTGAAGCGGAAAGAGTGTTATATGTTTCAGTATCTGAATAGTTGTGTTTGAGGGTGACGTTAGTGCCGTCGTTTAGTGGTTTGTTAGTATTGGCGATAGTAAGAGTAGCGGAGTTGTCTAAGCGAAGGTTTTCTATCATCCAACATTTACCGTCAGCGAGTTTAGCGACGGCATATGTTTCGTCATCACGCTGATCAGTTAAAGCAGAGACAGAATCTAGGTTAGCAGTACCATCAGTAGGGGCTATTGTAAGGCTATTAGAACCATTACCGCAGAGAGTATTTACTACGGCAGAGTTTTGTAAGTAACCAACTGACTTAATCCAAACTGCATAGAGTGATAATCCATCAGCAGTTGTACCATTTGGTACTGTAATAGTTTCATTAGGACCATAGAACTTAGCATTAGGATTAATGTCATAGTCATAAACATCACTCCAACCAGCAAAGCCATAACCAGCTCTACTATAGTTAGAAGCAAGTAGTGTTACACTAGCTCCATCAGCAGAAGCGGTTTGCCTTCCCATTGTACCTTCAGTACCACTTAGGGCATTAACGTTATAGCAAATCTTACCACCTTCACAAGCTACTGGACCTAATTGTGGTTCAGGATTAGCTACAGCAATGAAATTAATTACGTTCTTATATTCACCAGAAGCTTGAGTAGTAGATGCTCTTGCACCTATTTTAAATGTAATATAATCACTAGCTGCTGCAGCATCAGTATCAATTAGTGTAGTTACATTATCATTATCACTATATAATGGTAATCCAGAATAATTAGACCAAGTAGAGTTAGTTTCTGATGTTCTATAAGCATATCCCCATGTACTATCAGTAGCTATAGTAGCTTCACTAGCTCCAAAGTTAAGACTGGAGAATACTGGAGCGGTAACACTATTACTGTTACCACTGCCGTTATTGTCAAGTACTAAATCTCTAGTTTCATAATCATCTTCTTGTCCTACTGTAGCATTTAGAGTATATCCATAGGCTGTATTAGTGGTTACTGTGACTGTTATTTCATTACTATCTGCCATACTACCAGGAGCAAGTTCTGGTATTACTAAATCAGCTGATGATAATGATATAGATATCATTGGATTGAAGGTAAAGCTAATATCTGCGTCTGACGAGAAAGTAAGGGCGGAGGTGGAGCCAGCGCTAATCAAACCAGACATTACGCCAAGCATTAAAGTTAATAATAAGAAATGTCGTAACTTATTCATAAGCTTATTGTAACATATTATTACGTTTTTTGATAAAATTTATTATATCTTTTCGACTAGCCACAACGCTCTATTCCATGGACTACTGACGGCGTCTGGGGACCCAATTCGAGCTTGACGAGAATGGGAAGAAAGCACCAACAGGACCTGTCCAGAGACAACAAAAAAGGTGGAGTATAGGAAATGGGCAATCTCTAGCTACGTCCACATAAATCAAAATAAGCCGCAAGCGGCTTCTTTCGTTTTATGGTGGAGTATAGGAGATTCGAACTCCTGACCTACTGATTGCGAACCAGTCGCTCTACCAACTGAGCTAATACCCCATCCTCAAATCATTATACCATAAAAATAAGCCCCCGAGGGGCTTATTTTTAACGCTTTGAGAACTGTTCCTTCTTGCGAGCAGAACGCAAGCCATACTTTTTGCGCTCTTTTTCTCTCGGATCGCGTGAAGTAAATCCAGCCTTCTTTAGTACCGGACGTAAATCTGGTGAATCTGTTACTAGGGCCTTCGATATAGCTAGTTTAATAGCGTCTATCTGTCCAGCAAGTCCACCACCTTTTACGACAATAGTAATATCATACTCCTTCTGTTTACCAGCTAGTGCCAAAGGATCGGTAATTTCGGCAAGATAAGTCTTATTACCAGACAAATATTCAAGAGCCAACTTACCATTAATAGTAATCTCACCCTTACCGGCATACAAACGAGCGGTTGCCGTGGCAGATTTACGACGGCCAAGACCGTAAGTATATTTCTTTGCCATTATTTAATCTCCTTTGGATTCTGCGCAGAATGAGCATGCTCAGCTGTATCGAACACGCGAAGTCGCTCCAATCTATCAGCAGCTAATTTGTTCTTAGGAAGCATACCCTTAACTGCCTCACGAATTGCAAGAGCAGGGTCCTTCTCTATTACTTCTGCAAGACTTAGTTCCTTAAGTCCACCTGGGAAGCCACTATGACGATAGTATTTCTTCTGCAGCATCTTATCACCAGTCACTGTAAGGTTTTTCGCATTGATAACCACTACGTAATCACCATTATCAATATGTGGTGTATAGGTAACCTTACTCTTACCCATTAACTTGTCGGCAATCACTACAGCTAGTTTGCCTAGCGGCAAGGTAGAAGCATCAATTACCCACCATTCACGCTTTACCTCAGCACCCTTCTGAGAATAAGTTTTCATTATTTATCCTCCTTTTTGGTTGCTTTCTTATCTTTTGTATCAATATTCTTGGACTCTAGCTCATAATCAATTTCATCGACAAAACTGATCGTACCCATCTCTGAATTATCACCACGGCGTAATCCCGCATGTTCAATTCTAAGATAACCAGAATCTCTCTTAACCTGTGGAGCAATCACGTCCATAAGAATAGCTGCAGCTTCAATATCGTTTAACCGCTTAATTATTAAGCGACGATTGGATAGCCCGCCTTTTTTGGCAGTAGTAATTAGCTTTTCCATTCCACGACGGATTTCTTTAGCACGAGCAAGAGTTGTAGTTATAGTTTGATACCTAATCAAGGAGCACATCAACCCACGTGTTAGCGCCAACCTCTGATCGGTCTCACGGCCAAATTTGCGGCCTTTAATACCATGTCGGTGCATATTAAAAATTTAACTCCGTTAACTTTTCTTTTACTTCATCTAATGCTTTTTGTCCGAAACCTTTTAGTTCTCTCAAATCAGTCTCAGAGAGAGTAACAAGATCCCTAACAGTCTTAATATCATTGTTAAGCAACGCATTAGCAGTCCTTGCAGACAATTCTAAATCTTCAATTGAAACATTGAGACCAGAATCATCATCATCTTTATTAAGACCAGGCGCAGGGGTAGATTCGACTACAGTACTCCCAGCCAAAGCCTTGTATTGATTAACCAAAATTGCCGCAGCTTCTTCAAACGCATCCTTAGGCGTTATCGTGCCATCAGTGTCTATCGTTAAAGTCAACTGCTGTAAATTGGTATCCTGTCCTACACGAGTGTTCTCAACCTTATAACGAACCCGTAATACAGGAGTGAATACGGCATCAACAGCAATCATGTCCGAATGAACACGATCAGCACTCGAGTTTTCGATCGTAAGATAACCACGACCAGTCTCAACGACAAAATGCATCTTCAGCACAAATTTCGGGTCATCAATATGACAAATAAGCTGGTTCGGATTAGCGATTTCGACCTCAGATGGAAGCTTAATATCGCCAGCAACTACGCGTTTGTCGCCATCCTTATCAACGGATTGCTTATCACCCTTAATCTCAAGGTCAAGCTCAATTGGAGCATCTGTATGTGCCTTAAAACGAATATTCTTTAGATTAAGCATAATATCCACAACATCCTCACGAATGCCAGGTATTGCAGCATATTCATGCGTAGAGCCTTCGATCGAGAAAGCAGTGATTGCAGCACCCTTTATGCTAGAAAGTAAAACTCTCCTTAAAGAATTGCCTAGAGTATTACCATAGCCATAGTATAAAGGCCTAATGACAAATTCTGCGCTAGTCTCGCTTAGTTTGTTCACTTCTGCAAGTGTAGCTTCATGAATGTTTTTAGTAGTCATATATTCTTTTCTCCTTAGCGTGAGTAATACTCAACAATTAATTGTTCGTTAATACCAGTTTCCGCCTCTTCGCGTTTCGGAAGTCCGGTTACTTCAATTTTCATATTTTTCGCATCGACCTTCATCCATGAGAGTGGCGTAACATTCGCCGCTCCGATAATATTCGCGAGATTCTTGAAGTATTCAGATTTACTAGATTTTGGACGAACCTCTAGAACATCACCCGGGTTCAGTCTGATTGATGGAATATCAATACGACGACCGTTCAATAGAAAATGTCCATGTGAAACCAGCTGCCTTGCCTGACGGCGAGTTAACGCAAAACCAGCACGGAAGATTACGTTATCAGCTCTTCTCTCTAGGAATTCAAGCAATTTCTCACCGGTCAATCCTTCAGACTTCTGAGCCTCTCGCATCACCTTAGCAAACTGTTTCTCAAGTAGGCCATACATACGGCGTACTTTCTGTTTTTCGCGAAGTTGAGTCAAATACAAACTACCACCTCTGACACGCATGTCACCATGTTCGCCTGGAATTCCAGACTTTTTGGCCATGATTTTGTGTGCTTTCGGTGCCAAAGCAAAGCCTTCGCGACGACTTTGTTTTACGATTGGAGCTTTATCTCTTGCCATTATGGTTTCCTTTCTCCTTTAGGTCTCACACCACCATGAGCAATTGGAGTCACATCGGTAATACCGTCAATCTTAATTCCAACTGTTGAGATAGCACGAATTGCAGCATCGCGACCAAGCCCAATTCCAGAAACATAAACATCTACGGAATTAAGAGCATGATTCTTCTTTGCTATTTCAAGAGCCTTCTCAGCTGCAACACCAGCTGCAAAAGCTGTCCCTTTCTTGGAACCGCGAAACCCATTTGCGCCAGCCGATGACGATGTTAACACGCCACCATTCTTGTCAGTCACGGTCACAATCGTATTATTGAAAGTGGACTGAATGTGAACAGCACCAGCATTGACGATCCTCTTAAATTTCTTCTGTTTCGACTTAGAAGCCTTAGCTTCAGTAGTCTCGATATTAGCATTCTTAACTTCTTCTGCCATATTCCTCCTTAAGTCTTACTTGCTGCCTTAGGCTGTGTACCACCGACCGCGATCGCCTTACCCTTACGCGTACGTGCGTTCGTACGAGTACGTTGACCGTTAACTGGTAACTTCGCCTTATGACGGATACCTTTATATGAATTGATATCCTTCAAACGTTTGATATTGTTACTCACGAGACGTCTGAGATCGCCTTCAACATGATATTTTGTTGTAATAATATCGTTGAGTTTCTGTTCGTCAGCCTCGGTGAGATCTTTCACCCGAGTGGTAGGCTCGATTTTAGCCTCCGCAAGGATTTTCTTTGAAGTTGTACGACCAATTCCGTAAACATAAGTGAGAGCAATCCACACTTGCTTTTCGGAAGGTATCACAACACTAGCTATTCTAGCCATTTATTTAACCCTGCCTTTGCTTATTCTTAGGTTTTTTCTTATTGATAACACGAAGCACACCCTTCCGGCGCACTATAATGTCATCAGGGGAGATTTTTTTAACACTTGCACGTACTTTCATTGTGTTAAAATCCTTTCCTTTAGCGTCATATTTCTACGACATTTAATAAAGTATTATTGCTAAATACTTTTGCAAATAGTATCTAACAATAGACTAATTAAATGTTGTAAAAAATACAACAGTTAATATTAATCCTTGAGTCGAAAGCTGATTCTACCCTTTGTAAGATCGTAAGGGGTTAACTCAACTTCAACCCTGTCACCCGCTACAAGACGAATATAATTCTTTCGCATTTTACCGCTCATATGGGCAACAATAATATGACCATTCTCGAGTTCAACCCGAAACTGGGTATTAGGTAGAGCTTCAACCACACTACCAGTGAGTTTAATCACTTCCTTTTGACTAGCCATAAATTACAATACTAGTTTACCACGAAAACGACAAAAAGTAAAGATTAACTTTGAGCAAAATTGTCTCATTAAAACTATCTTATTACTGCGCGTACAAACTGACGCGACAAATAGGTACCACGCTGTTGTGACCACTCGCCAGAGCAGGTAATTAGAGTAATAGATTCTTTACCAGGCACAGGAGACTTAGCTGCAACCGACATATAACGGTCAGCATCGGACAACAGTATCTCGTTATTTTCATAGACATCGTAAGTATACTTTATTCCGTCACCACGCTCAACAATAATCACATCACCGACACCCAAATCTGGCAAATCCTTAAATACTCCATGCACATGCGGTCCGCCATTGTGTCCATCAATAATCATCGTACCACCTTGACCAGGTTTTCCAGAGTCTACATACCAGCCAACATCAAATATATTGCGCGGAGTATCGAGCGCTCGTTCTGCCGTCAACCCCATCGGCAAAACTCGAGAATTGTAAATACCGAGACTCGCAATCGTTAAATATCTTGGCCTATCCGCAGCAACTGTATATTCATACACCTCTTCCTCAGTTGGTTCAATTTCAATCAATTCCTCTTCGGGCTGAATTGTGGTTATTTGTTCATCAAGAACCTCCCTCTCACTGCCTTCTTTTTCATTATAATAATAATTCTCAAAACTTATTACCCTTATCAGAAACACAGCCAGCAAAACTATAGCGATAGCTACTCCAATCCATTTTACAATTCTCTGCCAGCTCACACTAATCTTTAAGCTCATCACCAAAGTCATCGTAAGTTATCATTAGAGCTCTGGAATCCACCGACCTTAGATTCTCTAACGCCACCGTTACTACAATCAAAAGTCCCGTTCCAGAAATAGATAGACCAATAGGCGCACCTGTAATTACAATAAATATATAATCAGTGATAAATGGCAACATTGCAATAAGCCCTAGAGCTAAAGCACCAAACAAATCAAGATGGTTAACAACCCTAGATAAATACTTGGAGGTAGCTAGACCTGGACGAACTCCTTCAATGAAGCCACCTTGTTTTTGTAAGTTATCAGCAATTTCTTTGGTATTGAAAATAATAGATGTATAAAAATACGTAAACATAAAAACCAATAAGAAGTAGATCGTTGGATAAATAAACCATTTACCAGTAATACCATCGGGATACATGGTGGCAAAATTATTAGCAGAAGGCGCCGAAAAAATCGAAACCAATCCTGAGCCAAACTCATTTCCAGGATCAAAAGTCATAATCACTTGACCAACTAAGGCCGGCAAAGACAGGAAAGCCGTCGCAAAAATCACAGGTATCACACCGGCAGCGATTAGTTTAATCGGCAATATAGATTTAATACCGCCATATGATGAATTACCATGTACGCGTTTGGCATAATTGACAGTGATAATTCTCTGAGCTTCATTTAGTTTAACCAAGAAATAAATTACAACTAACATTGCAATACCAAATCCAAGAATAATCCAAAATACTGTCGGATTGACCGGTAATTCAAGCCATCCAAACAAGCTCAAGCTACCCTGACTCGTATCGAAAAGCGCTGCTCCTAGTGAAGCCATCGTAGAAGGTAGTTGTGAAATAATCGAAGCAAAAATCAGAGTCGAAATACCATTGCCTACACCCTGCTCCGTAATTAGCTCACCCATCCACATTAGAATAACAGAACCGGCCGTCATAGCGGTTACAGACAAAGCCCAATCACCTAAAGTTGGCGTGAAGTCATTAGCAATATTAGCTGACAAAGTAGATTGATACAATATAAATATATATGCAATAGACTGTACAATAGCTAGTGGCACCGTTAGCATCCTAGTCCATTGATTAATCTTACGACGCCCAACCTCGCCATCGTTCGACAATTCTTCAAGAGAAGGAATTGCCTTAGTTAAGAGCTGAATTACAATCGAACCAGTAATATACGGTGATAAACCGACTAATATAATACTAAAAGACGCCAGGCCACCACCAGAAATAAGATTAAGAAAACTCGAAAAATCAGATTTTTCCATCAGATTAGATACTGCTTCTTTAAAAGTAGAAGCATCACCCATTGGTACTGGAATCTGAGCAAGCAAACGATAGGCAACAATAATTCCGAGTATAATCATTACTCGCTTCAGCATGTCTTTGTTTTTTAGGGATTTAAAAATTGTCTTGAAATGCATAATAACCTCTGATTTTCTACTATATATTATAATAGCATACTTTAAAGAAATTTGAAACACAAAAACACAAAAAACAACTAGAATAATATCAAGTTGGGGTACCCCAGAGCGCGATAGCGCACGAAGCCTAGCGCCGGTCGCCCATAGCGATAGAACGACCAGCGACGGCTCGCATGATATTATCTAGTTGTTATTGTCCTAAAGATTTTCCAAATCTTCTTCAGTTGGTATCTTTGAATCAGGTGTTTCAAAATCAGACAAAGGTGCTACACCAGTTCCTACCGGAATCTTACGACCGATAATCACATTTTCCTTAAGACCGCGTAGATGATCAACTCTACCATTGATAGCAGCGTTTATTAATACTCTAGTGGTATCCTGGAATGATGCAGCCGACAAGAATGAATCTGAGAAAATTGAAACCTTAGTAATACCGAGTAGCAAATTAGTATAAGTTAGTGGTGCCTTACCGGCAGCCTCCAACTCTTTGTTGGCAATGCTTGCAGCAGTCTTTGAAATAATATCACCAGAGACAAACTCAGAGTCGCCTGGATCAATTACCTGCACTCTCGAGAACATTTGACGAACCAATATCTCCAAATGTTTAGGCGAAATTTCATGGCCTTGCGCAGCATAGACATTTAGAACATCGTTCATAATGTAACGCTCAGTAGCTTCAATCCCCTTATATTTCAACAGATCTTGCAAGTTCAAAGAACCAGCAGTGAGCCTATCACCAGCCTTCACTAAATCGTTAGATTTAACAACCAGCTCAGCATCACCAGGTATTTCAATCTTAATTGGAGCACCGGCAGCCGACACAAGTATAATGGCATCTTTTACTAATTCTACTACGCCATCATTTGGAGCTTTAATAGCAGCGAATGATCCGCTTTTCTTAGCAAGAATAGTACCAGACTTAACGCTCTCACCATCCTTTACGGCCGGCTTTCTGCCCTCGAGTTCCATGCGAGCGATAGAACCAGATTGAGGCGAAATCTGTACAACATAATGATTATTATCTTCATAAACCTCGATTACACCATCAATTGGAGAAACATAAGCTTGACCTTTAGGAGTACGAGCTTCAAGAAGCTCCTCTACGCGCGGAAGACCTCGTGCAATTGCACCAGAACCTGCCACACCAGAACCATGCTTAGTATCAAGCGTTAGCTGAGTACCTGGCTCACCAAGTGATTGAGCTGCGATTACACCGACTGGTTCATTGGCCGCAACTAATTCCCTTGTGGCCATGTCTACACCATAAGCCTTACGCGGAATACCATTCACGGCAGTGGTAGATAGTACAGATTGAATCTTCACTCCCTCAATTTTATCATCAGCTTCGATTTGCTCAGCCATCTCTTTCGTAATTAGTTCATCTGCTTCGAGATAACCAGGCACTGGTTCTGCTGTGTAGCGACCAGCGATTCTAGCATGGAATTCAATCCCAGATGATTCTGTCTCATTTCGATATACCATAAAGCCTGGATCCTCGGCCTCTTCATCTGTTGTGAAAACATCTTGCGAAACATCTACTAAACGACGTGTCAGATACCCAGAATCTGCGGTACGAAGAGCTGTAGACACCTGACCCTGACGTGCACCTCGAGTTGCAATAAAGGATTCAAGCGTATTCAAACCCTTCTTGTACGACGATTTTACTGGCAACTCAATTTCATTGTTGTTAATATCCACCATAATACCAATCTCTGCCGAAGCAAGCTTGATGTTCGAGATATTACCACGAGCACCAGAGTTCACCATTACCGCAATGTCGGTATCCATTTCATTTAACTTACTTGACAAGAAATCAGAAATTTTCTTATCAATATCTCGCCAGTTTGCAATTGTTAACTTATAGCGTTCCTCATCAGTAGTAAGGCCGTCATTATAGTCTTGCTGAATCAAAGCCGTCTTAGCATCACCCTCCGCGATAAAGTCATCAATCTCGCTATATGTAGGATAATCATCCTTAGCGGTCGAAATCGATGCAATTGTTTCATATTCAAACGCCAAGTCTTTCAAATCATCTGCTGTTTTTACCATCGTGTCAGCACCATACAGGTCGAAAATGTCAGCCATCACTTTAGACAAATGCTTCTTGTTTTGTACTGAGTTATCATATGGATAATCAGCCGGCAAAATTTCGTTGAAAATTACTCTACCGAGGGTAGTATTTCGAATCTGTTTCTTTGCAAATACACGAATCGGAGTCTGTAGATTAATTACGCCCTGATCGTATGCCATCTCTGCTTCATAAACAGACGAGAATGCCTTTGGTTTATCGGTATCAGTACCTGGTTTATCATAAGTAAGGTAATATGCACCAAGCACAACATCCTGATAAATAGCTAGCACTGGAGAACCGTCAGCGGGTTTCAATAAATTCTTTGAAGCCGACATTAATTCTCTAGCCTCATCCTGAGCGGCGTCAGAAAGTGGCAGATGAACGGCCATCTGATCACCATCATAATCTGCGTTAAAGCCAGACGCTACTAGTGGATGCAATTTAATTGCTTTACCATCGATAAGCCTTGGCTGGAAAGCCTGTACAGATAAACGATGGAGCGACGGAGCACGATTTAGAAGTACATATTTGCCCTTAATTACTTCATCAAGAGCATCCCAAACAATAGACTCCCTTGCCTCAAGCAATCTTGAAGCAGCACGAATATTGTTAGCGTGCTCATTACTGATTAGCCAAGAGATCACAAATGGCTTAAACAGTTCAAGTGCCATCTGTTTCGGCAAACCGCATTCATTGAGTTTTAGTTCAGGACCCACCACAATCACAGAACGTCCAGAATAATCCACACGCTTACCAAGTAGATTCTGACGGAATCGTCCTTGCTTACCCTTAAGAAGATCAGACAATGATTTCAGTTTACGACGACCATTTGTTGAATTAGCGCCTCTTGAACCATGTGACGCAGAGTTATCAATTAGAGAATCAACGGCTTCCTGAAGCATTCTCATCTCGTTACGACAAATTACTTCAGGTGCATGTAGATCAAGAAGCTTCTTTAAACGATTGTTACGATTTATTACTCTACGGTATAAATCATTCAAATCTGAAGTAGCAAATCTACCACCAGGCAGTGCAATCATTGGACGAAGATCAGGAGGAATTACTGGAATCACGGTCAAAATTAAGTCTTCCGGTTTGATACCAGCAGATTGCATCCCTTCTAGCGTCTTTAGACGCTTTTGGATTTTCTTTTCCTTCTGACCACGCGCTTCTTCCTCTTCCTTATGCAAATCTTCAATTAGTTTATCAAGATCAATTTCATCCAACAACCGCTTAATTGCCGTAGCGCCCATTTCCACAGTAATCAAGTCCTCATACTCTTCTGGCAAATTACGGTATTGCACTTCCGTAATTACTCCACCCTTCTTAAATGACTCTAATGTAGACTTGCGATAAACGTAATCAGCCTGCAATTCTTCAAGCTCTTTTGTCTGCTCTTCTGCTAATGCTTTCACGTCTGCACCATTCTCTTTGGCAGCTTTTTCGTAACGAATCTTGATTGCATCCCTTGCTGTATTCGTTTGTTCGTCAAGTTTTTCTAGCATCTTTTCAACTTTCTCGGTGTCTGCATCAACAATGAGATAAGTAGCAAAGTAAACAACTTTTTCAATATTCTTTACCGTAATATCAAGTAAAAGTGACAACGCAGAAGGGATACCTCGCATAAACCAAATATGCGCAACTGGAGCCGCAAGTGCAATATGCCCCATACGTTCACGCCTAGTAATTGACTTAGTGACTAAGTTACCCTCTTTGTCAACTGCCGCCTCACGCGATCTTACACCTTTTAGCTTTGCATCGTGTGGGTTGATGTCCTTAGTTGGACCGAAAATCCTTTCGCAGAACAAACCATCCCTTTCAGGTTTCTGGGTCCTATAATTGATTGTTTCTGGCTTGGTTACTTCACCATAACTCCAATTCAGTATGTCATCGCGACTTGCTACCGACAAACGAATCGAGTCAAAATCTGAAGCGCTGATAAAATTATCCATCCACGCCATATTAGAACTCCTCTCCGAGGTCAACTGTACCATCACTTTCATCGACCTCTTTTATTTCGATACCTTCATCTGCCATCATGGCTTCAGCTTCTGCATCATCAAGATCCAGAATCTGAGGTTCAGTATCTTTCTTATGTTGATCATATATAGATTCATCATCTTTAGATTTTTCAATTTCTTTTGAAGTTTTCTCGATTACGTCACCAGCATCGGAAGCCTCACCATGGTCTAGTAGGTCAACCTTTAAGCCAAGACCTTGTAGCTCTTTTACAAGAACGTTAAAGCCTTCAGGTAACTTCGGTCCTTCGATTGGTTCATGTTTGATAATCGCTTCATAGGCCTTCGCGCGACCATAAACGTCATCAGACTTAATTGTTAGCATCTCCTGTAAAGTTGTAGCTGCGCCATAAGCCTCAAGCGCCCAAACCTCCATTTCCCCGAAGCGCTGACCACCATTTTGTGCCTTACCACCAAGTGGCTGTTGTGTCACCATTGTGTAAGGACCAGTCGAACGAGCATGGATTTTATCTTCTACCATGTGATGAAGCTTCAACATATGCATCACGCCGACCGAAGTACGTTCATTAAATGGTTCACCAGTAAGACCATCATAAAGCTGCACTCTACCATCACGGGCAAAACCAGCCTTTTCAAGTTCATCCGATATTATTTCGTCTGGTACCCCATTAAAGGAAGGGGTAGCAACCTTATAGCCAAGCGCTCGCGCTGCCATACCCAGATGCGTTTCAAATAATTGTCCAAGGTTCATACGTGAAGGCACGCCCATTGGAGACAAAATGACATCAATCGGTGTGCCGTCAGCCATGAATGGCATGTCTTCAACCGGAAGTACTCGCGACACCACACCTTTGTTGCCGTGACGTCCTGCAAGCTTATCACCTACACCAATTTTTCGCATTTCAGCTACGAAGATTTTAATCTGCATAATCACACCAGCTTTGAGATCGTGGCCTTGTTCCCTGGTATAAACACGGACATCGACTACTTTACCAGTAGATGAACCATTCATCCTGACTGATGTATCGCGTACGTCTTTAGCCTTCTCACCGAAGATAGCACGGAGCAATCGTTCTTCTGAGCTAAGCTCTTGTTCGCCCTTCGGAGTAATCTTACCAACTAGGATATCACCATTCTTTACCTCGGAACCAATCGTTACAATACCATCTTCACCTAAGTGTCTCAATGAGTGTTCAGAAACATTTGGAATATCACGCGTCACCTGCTCTGGACCAAGCTTGGTTTCACGCACCTCGACATCGAAATCCTTAATATTAATTGAAGTCAAAGTATCATCCTCTACTAGACGATTCGAGATTACAATCGCATCATCCATGTTATAACCACGCCATGGCATAAATGCTACTAATAAGTCTCGTCCTAGAGCTAGCTCACCATCATTAATAGAAGCACCCTCAATTAGAGAGTCATCTTTCTTTACTTTCTGTCCACGAGCCACTACGCAACGTTGATTGTAACAGCGGTCATCATTAGTTTTCTCAAAATGTTGTAACTTATATTCAACATCACCACCCTTGTCATAAGTCACAATCACGCTCTCACTGTCCGCTTTCTTTACTACACCATTACCGGTCGCCATGATTAGCTGTGAAGTATTTTTAGCGACTTCACGTTCAATACCAGTACCCACAATTGGATTGTCTTGGCGAAGTAGAGGTACGGCCTGCTTCTGCATTGCGCATGCCATTAACGAGCGGTCAACACGGTTCTTCTCAACAAATGGAATCAAACTTGCAGAAGTACCAAGAATCTCCTTGTGCGCTGCATCAATGTGAGTTACTCTCTTCGCCTCAACCTGGGCCGGAGTACCATGCACTCTCGCTGACACCCAATCCTCAACAAATCTTCCATCTTTGTCCAACTTAACCGAAGCATCCGCAATAATCTTATCATTCTCAGTATCAGCATCCATGTAAACAATTTCGTCAGTCGCTTTTCCATCTTTCACCACACGATACGGTGCCTCGATAAAACCGTATTTGTTTATTCTGGCATAAGTTGCAAAGTTAAGTACAAGACCCACGTTGCCACCTTCTGGGGTTTCTACCGTACAAATGCGTCCGTAATGAGTCGGATGCGCATCGCGCACGTCAAATCCGGCACGCTCCCTCGTAAGACCACCAGGACCCATCGAGCTTAAACGGCGCTTGTGTGCAAGCTCTGAAAATGGGTTTACTTCATCCATTAACTGTGACAACTGTGAAGTCGCAAAGAATTCCTTTACCGCCGCCACCACAGGTCTCGAATTGAGCAACTGTGACGGAGTTACATCATCAGGATTAGCCATGGACATGCGGTCAAAAATATTACGCTGCAAACGAAGCATGCCTAACCTAAATTGCCTCTGCACCAGTTCTCCCACCAACTTAACGCGACGATTCGATAGCGAGTCGATATCATCAGGTGCTTCCTGGGTGTTATTCAGACGAATAATCTCGGCAATAATTGCCTTAACATCATTCATTTGTAGTGTCCTGAATTCTGGCTCGTCTGGTGTATCAAAATGCAATCTTCGATTAATTTTAAATCTACCAACGCTCGAATAATCATAGCGTTTCCTATCAAAGAAAGTCCTCTCAATCATCGATCTTGCATTCTCTACCGTGGCGAGATCGCCAGGACGCAACTTACGATAGACCTCAAGCAAAGCCTCTCCTTGATTCGAAGTCGTATCCTTCTCAAATGTCGCTTCAATATACTTAACTTCGCCATTATCGATATCCTTAAAAGTATCAATAATTTGCGACTTCGTCATACCAAGCGCTCTTAAGAAAGTTGTCACAGGAATTTTACGACGACGGTCGATTTTAACAAAAATCGCACCATTTACCGCAGTCTCAAACTCCAGCCACGCACCACGACCAGGTATCACCTTAGCGCCATAATAACGCTTTAAACCAACAGTTTCAGCATTAAAGAAAACACCAGCTGAACGAATTAGTTGAGAAACAATTACACGTTCAGTTCCGTTGATAATAAATGTAGCCCTATCAGTCATCCAAGGGTAATCACCAAAATAAATATCCTGTTCCTTCTTTTGTCCAGTAATCTTGTTCTCAAGCTCAACTAAGACATGAAGCGGCGCTTCATAAGTAGCGAGATTATATTTTGCCTCTCGTTCAGATTCCTTCGGATCTTTAAAATAATAATCTTTAAAACGGAGTGATAGCTTTTGCCCGGTATAATCATCTATTGGATTTAACTCCTCAAAGACTTCCCTAAGTCCGTTCTTGACAAAGTCTGCCCACGATTCCTTTTGGTGTGCAGTCAAATCTGGGATTGGCAACGCCTGATCCCCGCCAGTGAAGAATACTCTCTCACCTGACTTTGGTTTTTTCGCCATTTTACCTCTTCTATTAGTGTTATTAGTATCTTAAAGACAACAAATCCAACAAAACAAACTCCCATTTCGTTAGATTCTATTGTCCCAGCGCCGAAGATTACTGTCTTGTTTCCCCCTAAAGAGTCGCTAGCTCCATAAAGTTACAAAAACAAAACACACTACTTCTTGAAAAGAATTATATTATATTTTAATTCAAAAATCAAGCCAAAAGTCCCTTGATTTTTTTATTAACTTGTGTATAATTAAACATAAGCTAACTAACTGCGAGTTCGCTTAAAACATAAAGAATCAAGTTGAGAGCTTATCTATGTCAAAAAATCCTCACCGTTGAGGGATTTTTTGTTTTAATCATAATAACGTATCTCAGAGCTAAAAAAAATCTAAACATGACATATAACCATGTACAAACAAAAAATCGCGGCAACTAAAGTCGCGATTTTTTGAAATAAAGAGCTCTTAAATATCCAAGTCATCTAAATCGGCAAGCTCAGCACGAGTTTTCTCAGCCAACTCCGACGTCTCTTCCTCATCTTCGGTGTTGTCATCTTCTTCTATGTCGTCTTCTTCAGAAACCGAACTTTCTTCTATTGCGGCAGAAGACGCATCAGACACGGCTTCAGACTTAGCTTCGTGAGCATATTCATGTTTTTCTTCACCTTCATATTCATCAGTATTGACAATCTTCAAGTTATAACGAGCATCCTGCTTTGTACCAAGCGCGCGTAGTAAAACCCTAATTGCCTGGGCTGTTACACCACGCTTACCAATTACTCTACCCACGTCTGATGGATCAACTGTAAGCGACAGAAGCACACCCTTTTCATCAATTTTGCGCTCTACTGCTACCTTGTCAGGATTGTTGACTAGTGTTTTTACGATATATTCTACGAATTGTTGGTCGATAGTAGCCATGTTTTTCTCCATTTATATTAATTGTTATGCAAATTATAGCACAAAAACAATATTTTAGAAATAAAATCTTCTAACACTCAAATATTATAATTACTCAGTAGTTTCAGCTGCAGTCTCGGCAGCAGCTTCATTTGCTACATCAGCTTCAGCGACCTCAGCAGGCGCTTCTTCCTTTGGCTGATTTTTGCGCAACTTGTCAGCATGTTTTGCGGCATTTTTCTTAACAGGGCTTTCCTTATACCACTTCGGCAGTTTAATGCCGTTCTTTTTTAGAATCAAAGCCACTCTAGAAGAAGGCTGCGCACCATTAGACAAAAATTTCTCAATTAGTGCTTTGTCCATGGTCAAAGCTTTAGTTGTTGGGTTGTAGTTACCGACCAAAGCAACCACACGTCCCGAAAGCGGATGACGCTGTGATTCTTGGACGATTATCCGGTACGTTGGATAGTGTGACCGGCCATTACGTTGCATGCGAATCGCTAGCATTGTTCTCCTTTATTAATTTATTCTATACATTATATCATATTTTTAAAAAAACGAAAGTAAATCACAACCGCAAGTATCAATTTTGAAAAAATCTACGTAAAGCTCCATAAAACACTAGGCTTTCTTTTTTACATTCTTTTCTAGCATACGATAAACTTTGACACCTTCCCTCGCTGCCGCTGTTTGTGCCTCTTGCTTAGAATGACCAGTACCGGTACCTTTCAAATTATTACCAACATATATACCAACCGTGAACGTTTT
Organism: Candidatus Saccharibacteria bacterium UBA3749; assembly: GCA_002371235.1. Lineage (GTDB taxonomy): Bacteria > Patescibacteriota > Saccharimonadia > Saccharimonadales > Saccharimonadaceae > Nanosyncoccus. The sequence goes on from DFGN01000002.1 coordinate 26,372, forward strand.
ATCATGATCTGGGCCATCTTCTTTTAGAGTTCGATAAACCGGTGTTAAACCATCAATCTTCTGTGCAAGTTCTTGTACGTATGATTTTGGATCCCGCCATAATCCTTCCTCTAATATTATATCAATTTTGACAAGTATATGTTTGTAGATAAACTCTTTTGCTGTCTCATAACCATGATCCAAATAAATTGCGCCAATCACGGCCTCAAAACAATCAGCCAGAATTACATCGTGCGCTCGTTCCGATCCATGTTTCTCACCCTTCGACAATCTCACTAACGGTTCGTAACCTAATTCCTTACCGGCATCACCAATTGACTCAGTACGAACTAAAGCCGCCCTAAGAGCCGTCATTGTTCCTTCCGGATAATCGTAATTGCGATACAAGAAATCAGATGATACTAGTTCAAGTACGGCATCACCCAAAAACTCTAATCTCTCGTTGTGTTCATGCGCCGACTTATGTTCATTTACATAGCTCCGGTGCGTAAGCGCAACCACTAATAAATTAATATCATTAAACTCAAATCCAAGTTTTTCTTTTGCAAATTCTTGGTATTGTGATACATCCATAGTCCTCCTTTATACTACGAGTTGTTTAATAATTTGTTAATAATCTCCTGCTCGAATCTTTTTCTTTGCAATTAACATTAATTTTTCAATATCATCATATTCAATCGCCTCCAACGCATCCGTAAAAGAAAACCAGCGTATCCCCTTCATCCACTTTTCTGGCGTTGGCATTTCGTGACTATCAAGCGCCTGGACTAAATAAACCTGTGTTGTCATTAGCACTAGTTTATCCAATCTACGATATTTAAAATGAATTTTGCCAAGCCAGGTTAGAATCGAAATATCAGAAAGTCCGGTCTCTTCCTCAATCTCTCGTCGCGCGGTCATCTTAGCGGTTTCTCCAGGCTCAATATGTCCCTTCGGGATAGTCCAACGCTCCCTCGAATCCTGAATAAGAAGAATCTCTATGTCTTTCCTGTCTTTTGTAAAACGAAAAACGATCCCACCGGAAGTTGGCTCACGCACAATTGATTGAATCGCAGCCTTTTTTCTAAAGACAGCTGATTTAATTTTTTCTAAAGGAGATTCCTTAATTCTTTCCTCTGGCAAAGCCTCAGGGATTTTAAGCTTTCTCCTCGCCGTCGGCTCCACCGACGGATTTACCTTTTGCTCCATTTTTTACATCTTTTAAGCCAAGCTTCTTGTAAACAGTTCCAAGCACTCCATTCACGAATTTCGAAGAATTTTCACTACCAAAAGCTTTGGCAAGCTCCACAGCTTCGTTTATTGCAACTTTCGGCGGAATAGTATTTCGACACTCCGAAAGCTCATATAGCCCCATCCTCAGGATATTACGATCAATTGCTGCGATCGAATCAATTGGCCATTCTGGCGCTATCGGCTGCAAGGCTTTGTCCAAAGTTTCGAAATTATTAGCAACATTACGAGCTAAATTATACACAAACTCCGTATCGCCCAAAGCCTTTTCGTATGGCACAATGTTCTTAGCAACGACAATATCCAAATCGACGTCCGGGTCATTAGCAAGAGTTCTTAGTTCATACTCGTATAAACTTTGTAATACAATTACTCTACCTAAATGTCGATTACTTGCCATATTGTTAAGCTTCTTTCCTTTTCTTAATAGTTTTAACTTTTAAATTAGGGGTCTTCTTCTTAGTCTCAAAAGCTTTAACCGGAGAAGTCTTGTTCACCCTCCGAGCCAATGTCAATCTAAGATGACTCCTGCGTAGGCCAGTTTTACGTGGACTACTTTGTTTTTTAGGTTCAGGCATTTTGCTCCTTAATTTAATAGATAATTTTAATTATTTTATCACTATTTTTCTGAATTCGCAAGAGCTCTCTTAATTGCAGGACGGTCAAATCCAACTATTCTCTCGCCATTTATCACAGTTACGGGCACAGTAGCAATATTTGGTTCTTTAGTGGCATCTTTTTCAACATACTCTATTCCCTCAGAATCCAACCAGTCCATCAGAGCATGACAATATGCACAAGTTGGTGTTGTATATATTTCTATCATGCTTCCATTATAGCATAAACCGCAATACCGGCAGCAACCGAAACATTAAACGATTCCTTTTTCCCCTTCATTGGTATTTCAAGGAATATGTCAATTAAATCATATAGTGATTTATCTATGCCGTTCACTTCTTCACCAAGGATTAAAACCACATTGTTAGATAATCTATTTCTATAGTTAGATGTACCTAAATAAACCAGTTTATTTGAATTGATATTGTTTTCAAGTCCGACTACCTGCCAACCATGCTTTTTGTAGTTTTTTAAATCTGTTTTTAAGTCAGTGGAAGAAATTATTTTTAGCATGTCCTCTGCACCAAGCGCTGTTTTATGTATTTCACGGTCGAGCTTATTCCTAAGATGTGGCAATAACGTAATGTCATGCACTCTTGGTGTATACCCAGACAAAACTACTTCATTCACGCCAAAACCCTCCGCAGTTCTTAAAATTGCACCTACGTTATAGCAAGACCTAATGTTATCAAGTACCAAAACCAATTTCATTAAACTACTATATTAACCAAGTTTGCCTTTTTTACAAAGATAGTTTTCTTAATGCCGTCTTTTATATATTCGGCAACCTTATCATTCGTTTTCACAATCTCAATTACAGTCGCTTCATCATTAAGCTTTTGCTTATCTATAGTAATTCTCGCTCGAAGCTTTCCATTCACCTGCACGACCAATTCAACCGTATCTGTCGCTAAATACTTATCGTCCCATTTCGGCCACTCATCGTCAGAATCAAGTTTCTCCAACATTTCTGAAGCAAGATGTGGAGCAAATGGCTTTAGCAGCTTAGCTAACGCAGTCAAATCGTCAGATGTTACACCTTCTTTATATAGCTCATTTACATATTCCATCAAAGCTGCAACCGCAGTATTAAAATTGCATTTATGAATATCTTCCGTAACCTTCTTTATGGTTTTGTTTCGCACGATAGCATTTTTATCGGAATCACCATCATTCAGCACAAACATATCATCATCAAAACATAGATTATAACAACGATTCAAGAATCGATAAACACCACCCACCGAACGAGTATCCCAAGCTGCATCCATATCGTATGGTCCAATAAACATTTCGTAAACGCGCAAAGTATCAGCACCGTACCCATCATTAATTACATCTAGCGGATCAATCACGTTGCCTTTAGACTTAGACATTTTTTTGCCATCAGGAGCATTAATGTAACCATTGTATAATAGCTTTTTGATTGGTTCTCGAAAAGGCAAATACCCCTCATCCGCAAAGAACTTACACCAGAACCTCACATAGAGTAAATGTGCCACTGCATGATCTCCACCACAATAATAATCAACAGGTTCCCAATAACTAATTGCCTCAGGGTTCCAAGCATGTTCTGTGTCATGCGGCGAAGCATAACGCCATAAATACCAAGAAGAACAAGCATAACCATCAAGTGTATCAGTTTCCCTTGTCATTTCTTCCATATGTATCTCACCCGTCTTTGAGTCTTTCACCGGAATCGACACCTTTAACCAATCCTTAGCCTTCGCGAGTGCCGAACGTCCAGTTTTATCAGGCTTATAATCTTCAATTTCCGGCAACATAACTGGAAGTTGTTCCTCCGGAATAGCATGTGGATTACCATCCTTATCATAAGCAATCGGAATCGGACAACCCCAGTATCTCTGACGGCTAATCAACCAATCTCGCATTCGATAGGTCGTCTTCGGTGTACCATATAAATCACGGTCCACTATTTCCGTTTCTACAATCGGCAAATTAAACTTCTCTGCAAACTCACGATCCCGCTCATCATTATACGGTACGGCCATGATAGCGCCAGTTCCATAACCAGCTAGCACATAATCCGCAACCCAAATCGGTATTTCCTCTTTAGTAGCCGGGTTGATTGCATACGCACCAGTAAATACGCCAGTCTTTTCCTTATTCTCCTGTCGCTCTATTTCAGATTTCTTCAAAGCATCAGCACGATACTTCATTACGGCTTCTTTTGCATTATCCGAAACAATGTAGTCTAGTTTTGAATATTCCGGTGCAACCACTAAAAACGTCGCACCTTTAATTGTATCTGGCCGAGTGGTAAATACCGTAATACTGTGCGCACTATCTTTCACCTTAAAATCAATCTCTGCCCCCACACTTCGTCCAATCCAGTTCCTTTGCATTGTTTTAATCTTTTCTGGCCAATCTAATGCATCAATATCCTCAAGTAGTTCATCCGCATATTCTGTAATCTTGAAGAACCATTGTTTCATTTTCTTCTTCTCAACTTCATGTCCGCATCGCCAACAATGGCCATTTTCAACCTGTTCGTTTGCAAGCACCGTCTGATCAACCGGACACCACCATTGATACGACTCCTTCTGATAAGCCAGACCCTTTCTAAATAGCTGCAAGAAGCACCACTGTGTCCACTTATAGTATTCAGGGTCCGAGGTATTGATCTCACGATCCCAGTCTATAGCGTAACCAAGTCGTTTTGCTTGTTTTCTGAAATTAGCAATATTAATCTTTGTCACTTCTTGTGGGGCAGTACCGGTCTTTATAGCGTAATTCTCCGCCGGTAAACCAAACGTATCGTAACCGAACGGTCGCATAACATTAAGCCTTTGTTGCTCATAGAATCTCGTTAATACGTCAACAATTGTAAAATTCCTTACATGCCCGACATGAAGTCCAGCTCCAGACGGATACGGGAACATCTCAGCTAAAAACATCTTTGGAACACTAGGCCGTATTTCAACTTTGTACGGCTTATTCTTTTCCCACTTTTGTTGCCATTTTTCTTCTATCTCTAAAGGATTATATCTTTTCATGCAAAAATTATACCATAAAACCAAAATAAATTAAAACAACAGTTTCCGTAAAAGTCAAGAAGACCGTGAAGATATCACCCGATTATATATATTTATAAACGCATCTAGAGTTTTTTCAAAATTATGCTCACGCGCAATCTCTAGTGACGCCTCCCCGTACTTCTTCAAAATAGCTTTATCGTTCATAATCTTAAACATCGCATCACTCATTTCATTCACATCACCAGGCTTACATAAAATGCCATTTTCGCCATTACGACACACTTCGCTCACGGCGCCCTCATCTACAGCAATTAAAGGCAAGCCGGTTGCCGCGGCCTCAATCAGCACAATTCCCTGCGTTTCAATCTCAGAAGCCGTCACGAAAACATCGCCAATCCTATATATTTCATACAAATCCGGTGGCATCACTCGACCCAGGAATTTTACAGAATCATTTAACTTATTTTTCATAACAATTTGTTCTAATCTTGACTTATCTACCCCATCACCAACTATAATTAATTCCGTTTTCGGAATTTTAATCAGCGCTTTCTTGAATGCTCGAATTACCAGCTCAACATTTTTCTCAGGATCAAGTCTCCCCACGTATAATAAATGCTCAGCATCCTTTGATATACCATATTTGTTATAAATCGAATCGTCCGCCCTACCCGGTTTAAAGTGCGTTAAATCTACACCATTCGAAACCGCAGCAACCGGCACTCCAATTGGGTGTTTCGAAAGCAAATGATGAATTGCCTGTTCGGTCGGCATTGTTACAAAATCACTTTTACTCTGCCGGTCGCGAAAGTACATACTAAGCAGAGCATCGACGGGCTTTTTTATCATTCTTGGTAATTTCATCGAGCCAGTTAAGACTTCAGGTTGATTATGTTCAGTTGTCACAATCGGGATACCTTTCTTCCTAGCATAAGAAACTACCGACAACCCAATCGGATCAGATACTTGCACATGTACTACGTCAGGTTTAAACTCATCTAAGGCTTTCTTAACTTCAAGCAAAGGAAAAATAGAAACTCTGAATCCGTGTTTATATAAAAGCCTTGGGGTTTTTAGTCCTAAAATTCTCTTTCTTTCAGGCAGGGGATGAATTTGATCGTGATAAATCTTGGCCTGCACTGAACGTAAATAAGTCGTTTTTACCCCATCAATCATCTCAGTATAATTCCTGCCAGTCTGCGACGGGCATATCACCATGACATCGTGTCCACGCCGAGATAACCCCATTGCAAGATTATGCGAAAAAACCGCCACTCCATTAACTTGCGGATAATATACTGCTGTAGCAATTGCTATTCTCATGTTTTTCTTCTCTGCATTATTATATAATATAATGCATAGTTTACTACAACTCCTTAGCTTTTTGTAGTTGCGGATCACGCATTGCATTAATATCTTCGTAAGAACGCTCTACTTCGTAATCAGGCTTTATTCCCTCAAGGTTGATAGAACGACCATTCGGAGTCAACCATTCTGCAGTCGTGACCTTTACGATCGACCCCTGCGACAAATCAAATAACTGTTGCACAACACCTTTACCATAAGTCGTTTCGCCTACAATTTTGGCTTTGTCATAATCCTGTAATGCGCCCGCCACAATCTCAGAAGCAGAAGCCGTAGAGCCATTCACAAGCACAATTGTTTCCATATCCTTCAAAATCGCCTTTCCATTGCTGGCAAAAGTGTCAGTATCACCAAAATGCTTCGATTTTGTTTGAAGAATAACCTGACCATCGAGCCATAAGCTCAATAAATCTTGTGCAGCCGAAACATACCCACCACCATTGCCGCGTAAATCTAAAATAACCTTCTTAATTCCTTTATTGCTAAAATCTTTCGCAAATTGTTGCACTTTAACACCGGTATCATTATCGAATCGCGTTACCGTTATGATCGCCGTCGACCCATCATAATCAACGTAGGCCGATACATTATTAATTGCCTCACGCTTCATAGTAAATGATTTTTCTTGTCCATCACGCACAATGGTTACCGTTACTTCAGTACCAGTTTCACCACGCACACGCTTTGATATCTCTTCTGTAGTCATCGCATAAACTTCTTCATCATTCACCTTATATATTATATCTCCCGCCAAAATGCCGGCCGCACGAGCCGGATTATCCGGTAAGGTTCTAAGCACCCTCACGTACCCATCACGAAGCCCCATCTCAACTCCAATACCACTACCAACCTTGCCATGTAAATCATTATAGAACTCTTCCGCATCATCTGCTCCCATGTACACAGTGTATTTATCTCCAACTGCGTCAACGAGGCCTTTTTTTGCTCCTTCAATCAATTCATCCTTTTTTATCTCGCCATTGTAGGAATCAGTTAGTTTATAATATACTTCATCAAGCGCCGACCAATTCATATCAGAATTGTTTTGCTTCGAAAAACCTAAATACGGTGCAAACCCGCCGAATAAGCTATCCCAATTCATTCCTATAACTAGACCAACAACCAGCATTATTGCCGACAGGACAATCGCACTACCTAGGTTAGTTTTCTTCTCGTTCCACATAACTTTTTCACTCATGGTTAATATTATACGACACCATCACAAAATTACAAGTGAATATAATTATACTGCCATATTTCATTTGCCGGAATAGTCCTAGCACCAAAGTCGCCATAATGCATACTTCCGGAGTATAGATATGTGGCATAAGAATTATTATACTCAGTCACGTTAATCGAACCGTCATCATTTACGCTCTCTACCCAAAATACATGACCATAAGGATATCCATCAACCTGACCAATCGTATTAGGTGCTGGAGTTTTATTAACTAGATACCCAGCCGCTCTAGCGCCATCATCCCACGAATAAGCATTACCCCAACCGAGTGAAACACCAGCGTACTCATAAGCCTTCCATCCAGCATAACTTACACATTCACATACATAACCTCCAATCTTATGCCAACCAAAGGCATCTTCCCAATATGTCAAATAATCATCTTGTCGACCAGGACAGTCTCCCTGCCACGGATAAGTATTTGCACCCGAATAGGCCGAACCACGATAAAGCTCTGGGTGTGCCGCCTGCTCCGCTTTCTCTGCCTCGCGTTGTGCAAGTTGCGCTGCCTTAGCTTCTTCAGCATAAGCTTCAGCGTCACTGGCATATTTAGCCACGAGACGCTCCTGCTCAGCCTTTTTGTTTACCAAGCTTTCTCTCGCAAACTTCTGTTGCTCTAATAATTGCTCTACCTCTTTTTTATCCTGCTCTAGTTTTTCTTTAGCTTGTTTGACTGCAGTCGCAGTCAAACTAATCTGTTCCTTCACCACCTCATTTCTAGCTGTCTTTTCAGCCAGATCAGAAATCGAATTTGCCCCAGCCAGCACTCGAATCGGCTCTGAATCAGACTCAAAATGCATATTAATCAAAAGCTCAGCTAAAGCTTTTTGCTCTTCTAGCAATTTTGCCTCTTTGATTTCAATCTGCTCCCTTAAATCATTAATCTCAACCTCAGTCTGAACAATTTCAGCCTCTTTACTTGCAATTTCAGCAGATAATTCATTCACCCTTGCTTGATACGCGTTCGCCGAGCTCGCCGCTACCGCCGCATTCTTCGTAGCTTCTTTCTCCTTCTCTACGGCCTCACGACATGCTGCTGAGTTCTGACAAGCCTTAGAAATAGCCCCAACCTTAACCATCATCAAGTGACTCGAACCAAGAATTAACCCCACAATCAATAGAACAATCCTAATCTTCACATTCTTTAGTATTACCATAATTACATTGTAACATAGTTTACGCTTTGTTCAAGTACTTTGATACAGCTAACCTAGCAGACAACCTACCAATAACAATACCAAGTCCAACGAACATCAAGTACACCAGTATCAGTTTGTTTGATTCCAAAATATCAACAATCACCGTCACATCAATCCCATAATTAGCCAATCTCGGAGCCAAGAATTCAAAACCAAAGTACGACACCGTTGCAGCAATCAGTCCAGCGATTATCCCACAAATCTCCGCCTCAATTAAAAACGGGCCACGAATAAAACCTTTTTCTGCCCCCACTAATTTCATCATATAAATCTCTTCTCGTCGTGAAAAAATCGCCATTCTAATAGTTGAGAAAATAATCAATATCGATATCACAAGGAATACGGCCGCCAGAATAATTCCGCCAGTTCTCGCTATCCGCGCCCAGGAAGTAATTGTTGCAATCTCCGCCTGATTCACATCATAAGTTGGAGCCTTTTCCTTATCAACATAATCTCGGAAATAAATATCTTCTTCCACAATTTTCTTAATGCTAGATAAATCATCTACATCATAAACCTTAATCCGCATCGTTCCCTGCATTTTAGCAATCATCAACGCCTTCATTTCATCATCAAGAACACTGATTATTTCGTCACTGTCTTCGTTTTCTTTCAAAAACTTTCCATATTCTTCTTCAGAATTAGATACCTCAACTGACTTCGTATTTGGATCATTACGAATTATCGTCTCTAAATTGTCTAGTATTTGCTCACTTAGCCCCGGCTTTAGATAAACAGTAATATCAATCTTATCTTTCATCATTTCTGCGGTACTAGTCAATATTACACTAGCTACCACAGTGATAAATAGTATAATTAGCGTTATTGCCATCACCGCTGTCGCCGCCGTAGAAAGCCAAATGTTACGACCAAATCCTTTTGCACCGTATTTAATAATCCTGGCTTCATTACGCACCGGATGGTGTTGTCTAGTGCGTTGCATCGTGCGAAGACTTTTCTTCGTCACCTTTTTAAGTTTCTTTTCCTTCATCGCGCCTGTTTTATCATCTAGAACCATGCTACGCCACCTCCTTTCGAGACGACTTACGTTGCTCTTTCGTTACATCATTTACCATAATTTGTTGGCGTTTCAATGCATGCCCAGGTATCTGAACCGGTCTAGTTGGCGCCTTAGTGGTAGAAGAGCCGTCTAATTTATAAAAACCGTTGTTTTTCTGATCGCTCACTATTTTTCCATCCTTCATTGTCACGACCCGCTTTTGTAGATTATTTACAATATTCTCATTATGAGTAGTAACTAATATCGTCGTACCAAAATCATTAATTTTTTTAAGAAGCTGTATGATTTCTTGAGTTGTCAGTTTATCAAGATTTGCCGTTGGCTCATCTGCAATCAAAATTTTGGGTTGCCTTGCCACTGATCGAGCAATCGAAACTCTCTGCTGTTGACCGCCCGACAACTGATATGGAAACTTCTTGGCCTGATCTAATAGATCGACTAATTCCAAAACTTTTGGCACAATTCGTCGAATCTCCCTACCGCTCATGCCTGCAATCTCAAGAGCAAAAGCAACATTCTCGTACACCGTTCTTCGTGGAAGCAACTTAAAGTCTTGAAAAACCACACCAAGTCGCCTACGATATCCAGGAATATGACGCTTTTTTACATAATCAAGATCGATTCCGCCAATAATTATTTTGCCAGAATCCGGAATCTCCTCCTTCGTAATCATCTTCATTAGAGTAGACTTTCCAGCCCCGGATTTACCTACCAGAAAAACAAACTCATTCGGCTCTATATGAAGAGACACTGAATCCAACGCTGGACTACTATCACCTGGATACTTTTTAGTAACCGAATCGAGCAATATCATAACACAATATTAACACAAACGGTTTGGTTTTGGCAAGTTATTGTATATATACAGGTCTGTTAATTATTTGACGAAGTCTTGGTTGGGGTCAAAATATGAAAAGTGATGTTTCTATCTTTTTGCCCATCCGCTTGATAAATCACGCCTGGAGTTATTATACTATCCGGATAATCAATTCGCACCCTCTTAAGAGTCTCCGCATAAGAATCTTTAGTTGTTACAGTCAAATCTTGTGACGTGTACTCGCACGTAGTAATGTTTTTCTTGCGAGAAGCTAACTTTAGAACAATCTCCAAATCAATTTCAAACCCAGCAAGATATTGGGCAAGCTTAAATTCATTCTTAATTGAGTTTTTGAATTCGCCCAATACGCCAATTCGTTCACCCGCCACCAAAACCTCAGTCGAGCGTTTCGGTTCAAAAGGTAACGCGTCCGCCAAATTGTCTTTCAGTGGCACATAATCGGCTTCAATACAAAATTCATTGAGAAGTCTTGATAGATACTTTTTCGCCTTGTAGAATGCAGTATCAGTACCTTTCCTTTCTGCAACCACAAACCCGAGCGATATTTTTTCTATCGGAACACTCTCATCATTTAATCCCCACACTTTCTGATAAACCTTATTAATTTCATATATAGCGAACTTTTCAACCGGCAACTTTTCATTTTTGTATGTTTTATCAAGCAGACTAGGCACGATTGACTGTCTCACATATTGAAGTTCAGGCGAAATAGAGTTAATAATTCGATAAGAATTATTTGGGTTCTGGCCAGCTTTCTCAAGTAATCTTTCGCTCACGAAGCTATATGTCAATAACTCGTTTGCACCAAGCCGCAACATTAAATTTTGTATCCGTCTTTTTAACTCAAACATCGTATTATGCTCAGCTGTGGCATGAAGTGGCAAAACAGGTTCAATATTATCATATCCGAGCAATCTGCCCACTTCTTCAATAATATCTTCTTTTATATGAATGTCGGTGCGCCATGACGGCACAGTAATACCTAAGTCTTCCCTTGATTTCTTCACTTCAAATCCAACGTTTTTCAGCGTTGTTATGATTAAATCTCTCTCATAATGTGTGCCAAGCAGATCATTAATATCTTTTACGCCGACCTTAATTATAGCTTCATTTTCACCTTTAGGATACTCATCTACTACTTTCACGACCTGGAATCCATCCGACAACATATCTGCGCATAATTCTGCTACTAATCTTGCCTGATACGGTGGCTGACCTTTAGTAAATCTCGTAATCGCCTCTGAAAAAATCCCATGGATCATTTGAGTCTTACGTAAATTATATAGACTAAATGTTGCGCCTTCGATAATGATATTCTTAGTGTTTTCATCGATCATTGTCGACTCACCGCCCATTGCGCCAGCTAGTGCTACTGGAGTATCACCACTACATATTACGATATCAGTAGTACATAGTTCAACATTATTACCATCTAGAAGGGTCAATTTTTCCCCATTACGTGCCAAACGCACTCTAATCTCCGCCCGCTCACCTCCAGAAACTTTCAAAAACTTATCATAATCAAACGCATGCAAAGGCTGCCCCGTAAGAAGCATTAGATAATTCGTTGCATCCACAATCGGACTAATCGGCTTCATTCCAGATTTAGACAATATCGTATCAGTCCAAGTTAAATACCTTTTCTTAAGTTCACCATGTTTTGCCATTACTACGGCACAATATCTCTGACAAATACTGGTATCTTCAATTTTAACTACTACATCATTCTTGCTTTTTTTAAGTAGCCCAGAATGCGTCGTTTCACTAAACAGCTCTGGCTCAACAAAGGATTGCCCTAAAATGCCAGCTACTTCTCGCGCAAATCCAATTAATCCAAAACAATCCGGACGATGTGTTAACGATTTGTTTTCGATCTCAAGTACTAAATCATTTAGCTCGAACACATCAGCTAGTAAATCACCTGGTTTTGCTATCTCAGGGTCAATCTCCACAATCCCACTATGGTCATCACCAAAATCTAGCTCATCCGCACCGGCTAACATTCCGCAAGATTCATACCCCTGCATCTTGCGCTTACCAATCTTAAACGGTGCATCTTCATGTACAGAAGCTGGTACAATTGCTCCCGGCGCAATCCAAACAGCTAGCATCCCATCATGTACATTTGGCGCACCGCAAACTACCTGAGTCAATTCATCACTACCAGAATTAATCTGGCATACAGATAAATGCGTATCCGGTATTTTTTTACAAGATTCAACCTTCACTATATATATATTGTCATATTTATGCATTTCATCGATTACCCCCTCTACCTCAACTAGTCTAGCTCCGATTAATCTAATCAAATCACCACTTGATACATTATTCGGAATTTTTACTAGTCTCTTTAACCAATTAATTGATATTTTCATTTAAAACTCCCTCAAAAATTTAAGATTACCACTCTCAAAATGCCTGACATCATCTAGACCATATCTTAGCATTACGAGCCTGTCGATTCCACCACCCCAGGCGAAACCGTGATACTTCTCTGGATTGATTCCAGCCATCTTTAAGACATTAGGATGAATCATTCCGCAACCAAGCATTTCGAGATAATCACCTTTCTTGCCACCAAGCGACTTGGGTTTCTCAATCAAAAATTCAAGGGATGGCTCTGTGAATGGAAAATAGCCTGGTTGAGTTCTAATCTCTAGCTTTTGTTCATAATATTTTTCAAAAAACTCACGCAAAATGCCTAGCATATTGCCAAGCGAACAAGTCTCTGACACATATACACCCTCACATTGATAGAAAGTGTGCTCGTGTGTTGCATCCACATCTTCATTCCGAAAGACTCGCCCAGGCACAACTACAGCAATCGCCTTACCATCTTCTAGTTTCTTTCGATATGCTTTTAATACTCTATGTTGCATCGTAGATGTATGAGCTGGCGGGATAAAGCCTTCTTCAGTCCGAAACGTATCATAGCCATCACGAGCTGGATGCTCTTTCACGAAATTAAGAGAATCAAACATATGAAATTCATCATCTAATTGTCTTGCTTCCACCACATCAAAGCCCATCATTTGATAGATATCGACAACGCGGTCCAACTCCGACATCAAAGGATGCAGTGAACCCATATCGGTTGGATAAAAATCCGGGAGCGCCTCATTTACCCCAGACCATGCCGTTATATCAAGCGGCTCCACAGCAGCATCAAGCAAAGCCTTCTCGGCCTCAGAAATCTTAGCTAAGATTTCCTGTCTCTTTGCATTAATCTTCTTACCAAAATCAGCCCTCTCCTCTACCGGTAAGTCACGAATCTTGGCCGCTTCACTATTTATCTTTTTTAGCTCTAGTTTTAGACTCTCAATATTCTGCATATAATCTGTATTATATCACATATTTATATCAAAATAATCGAAATCAGAGACAGCAACGCTAGAATTATCAAAACCGCCCAAACCCAGCCGAATTTGCCAGTTTTCTTCAAATCTTTCAAATACTCAGCATCATCGGCCAAATCAACGTCATTCTCCTTGGCGCTGCTAGTAGCACGCGCTCTAAGATCGGCATTGATCCTTTTCGATAATTCACTATTTTTATCATCTTGTTTATTGACAATTACACCCATATTTCTTCCTAAATAAATTAATAACTTTTTAATTATATCATAATAGTGTGATATAATAAAACCAAATATCATTTAAGGAGGAATAATGGCGACCAAAAAGTCGAAGATGTCGAACAAGTCCAACAAAAAGGCTAAATCGACCAAACCAAAAGCTGCCGTAAAGTCTGTCACAAAGTCAGAACTCGAGGCTCCTAAAATTAAGCACGAAGAAACTTTAAAGCATGAAGAGATTTCTTCACCAAAGAATAAATCATTTATGTCCGGATTCTTCGCTCGCAAATATGAAGAAAAAGAAAGCATTCTCACCGTCTTTAAAAATCATAAATTCTACGGTGCATTGCTTGGAGAAATTATTGGCACTATGCTTCTTGCATTGCTGTTCTTCTCTCTATCATTAATGGGCATTCATACTGCGACCAATTACTCGTTTGCTATCATCGCGGTACTCATTGCCGTTTACGCATTCTCTGGTGCTTGCCTTAATCCAGCGATCACAGTAGGCATGATGGCTACTCGCCACATTTCTGTCATTCGTGGCATTATGTATATCATCGCTGAAGTAATCGGAGCGTGGCTCGGTTGGCTCATCTTTAACGCCTTCCACCTAACCGGTGGAGAGAGCGCCTATGACGTACCAACCATGTCGGCAATTGCCGAAAATGGCATGTGGATCGTGACCATGGTTGAGTTACTTGGCGCAATTATCATTTCATTCTTCTTCTCGCGCGCACTCAAATACAAACGCAGCGTCTTCACCTTTGCAGCTGTTGTAGCTGGTGGTATGGCTCTAGCTATCGTGTTAGGCTATGTTGTGTCTGCTGCCTTCCTAGGCCTAAACAACAATTTTATCTTTAATCCGGCTCTTGCCATGATGTATAAGATTTTCCCAACAGCAGGCGAAAACTTCGGTGAAATCCTTGGTAGCATTTGCCAAGCATTATCAATCTATGCATTGTTCCCAATGATTGGTGGTGTTGTAGGCTTTTACCTATCCGAATTCACTTCCAGATTATCCGGTGAAGAATAATCTAAAAAGCCAAAATAATCCCCTTCTTGGGGATTATTTTTTAGCTAAACTAACTAGTAGCTAGACTTAATTATGGTTCTTAGGAAACAGTGGAACTTTCGGTGTAGTGATTTTTCCACTAAAAATATCGATAATCTTTGCAGCAGCATCAGGAATAAAGGGCGACAATTCATAAACTGCTGTTAACAAACCGTCTATTAAGTTATGCAGGCATGTTTTCAACTTCTCAATCTCACCATTCTTAGCCAAGCTCCACGGTTTCTCTTCATCAATCCTCTTGTTTAGTTCCTGTATCTTATTCCACACTAAATCGAAGGCTTTTGAAAACTCAAAACCATCCATCAAAGCAATATACTCATCCGACAATCTGCTATTATTATCTCTACTAATCACTATCTGATTTTTATCGGCGAGTGTCGCCAATCTTTGTACAAGGTTACCAAGATCATTGGCTAACTCATTATTATAAGCCTCTTCATATTTATCCCAAGTAAAATCCGAATCCGCAAAGGTATCAATATGTCTTAGGAAATAATACCTAAAAGCATCCAAGCCATGGCTCTCGAGCACCTCAATTGGGTCTACAACATTGCCAATCGATTTTGACATCTTTTGTCCATCACAAAGTACCATACCGTGTGAAACTAGATTTTGCGGCAATGGCAAACCAAGACCAATTAACATCGCAGGCCAAATAATCGCATGAAATCTAAGAATATCCTTACCAACAAATTGAGCATTAGCTGGCCACCATTCACCAAAATCTTTCGCATCGGGAAAACCGATAACAGTAATATAATTCGATAAAGCATCCAGCCACACATACATCACCTGTGAAGGGTCGTCTGGTACTGGCACGCCCCAGCTTAATTGAGAAACTGGTCTGGATATCGAAACATCAGGTGATTCCTCCAAAAGGCACAATATTTCCTTCTTTCTAAATTCAGGCAAAATCCTCATCTCGTTGGACACAATCGCCTCACGAATTCTATCTTTAAAATCACTTACTCTAAAATAGTAATTCTCTTCTTGTAATTCTTCGTATGGTTTTTGATGATCGGGACAAACACCCCCAGTTTCATCAAATTCTTTTTTTGTAACATACCTCTCGCAACCGGTGCAATACCAACCTTCGTATTTTGCTTTATAGATATGATCACTAAGACGACGCCAGATTTCCTGTACTCGCTTTTCATGGCTTTCATCTGTCGTGCGCACGAAATCAGTATAAGAAACATTGAGCTTTTTAATAAAATCCCTGAACTTATTCGCGTTCTCATTAACATAATCTTGTACTGGCAAATCTAATTCTTTAGCCTTCTGGGCTATCTTGTTTCCATGTTCATCCGTACCAGCTTGAAATCTTACCTCGTCCCCCTTCAGTCTATGATATCTGGCATAGCAATCTGCCAAACAATAATCCACCGCATGTCCAATATGTGGTTTACCGTTAACATAGGGTATAGCCGTCGTTATATATATCTTTTCCATACAATATATATTACAATATTTTGCCCATAAAGACAAGCAACATAGATTAAAATCGCAATTCGAACTAAGGACTCAACTACCCAATAAGCTGGAACACAAACACAGCTCCAAGCGCAATTATCACCATCCCCGCTATGACAATTAAAGCAATTAAAGTGGTTTTGCTATTCTTCTTGACAGCTTTAGTTTTCACTGGTTGTGAACCAGCAACATTAGGCTGCAGAGCCGGATCCGCAAATGAAACACTTGGTGTATTGGTTTTTGCAAAAGGATTTACAGCCGAACTTACTGCAGGCTCGTTACCAGCATTAGAAGCAGTACTAAAACCATTTCCTACATTGGGCATACCAGACTGATTATTCATGACAGAATTCGGTTCGCTCATAGAATCAGATGAAGCCGTACTGGATGGTCCTGACACGGCAGAACCGATCGAACCAGGCACTGGTGCTGCTGCCTTCATTGGAGCTTTTAGCTCCTCTTCAATTGGGTCTGGTGCTTTAGGCTGTTCCGGCATCATAATAGGCTCCGTTGCCGCAACTCCAACACCAGAAGGTTGAAACATCCGACTCGCCGGCATCGTACCGACAGGATTAACCTGCGGCGCAGCCACTGGTGGTACAGTTCCTGAAGCCTGGGCAGGTGTAGGATTTGCTGGCATATTGGGCATTGACGAAGCGACCGGCGATGCAGTCGAAATTGGTGTTGAACTATGCGTTAACGTCGGCGCAGGCGTAGGTGCCGCAGTTGATCCCGGTGTTGGCGCTGGAGTTGGAGTTGGTGTTGGTGTTGGTATCGATGTTGGGTTATTTAGTGGATCCATATTATTCCTTATTAATATTAATATTATATTTAAAACTTAAACATATTATATCATAGTTTTATTACGTAGATTCAAAATCTAACGGCCCGAGAAACCACCGCCGCCTCCGCCGCCTCCAGAGAATCCGCCCCCTCCACCACCAGAGAACCCAGACGAAGAACCCCCACCGGAACTAGACATCGTAGAACTTGCAGCCGCAGCACTAGCAACGTTGTTTAATCCCCTCGTAATATCCGAAATAGCTAATCCCATCAACAAATAATCTGGTTCTTCAATCTCCTTCACTTCGCAGTATTCCTTCATTTCCTTAAGCCAGCTTTCCTCCAGTCCAAATACGGCCGCATAAGGTAATAATTTCTCATATAGCTTCACAATTCCAGTCGACGAGGTATCGGCACCATTTACACTTTGTAAGAATCTTATCCTCTCGGCCTCCGCCATTCCGATGTATAGTTTTAATCCATCCATATACCTAGACATCTTAAGGCCCTTTAAGGTATAGCCAGAATACTTGCCGGCAGTCTTATATAGATATGTACAAACTACCACGGTAATAACCACCATCGGAATAACCACGTACATAAAACCATCTCGAAACACTAGTATCCTGCCAAGAGAATGATCTAAATTAAACATATCAATCAAATAGCTCATTATATACGCGCCAGCAAATAAAGCAATCACAGAAAAGAATACCGCCTGAATAATAATATCACCAATCGAACTGTTGTTAGAACGTCCAAATACATACTTAGACTCCACTAACCCATCATGTTTTAAATCGTCAGTTATTTTCTTTTCTATCGCTTTACTAAGAGCAATTAGCTTACCATTAGCAGTATGATTTCTTACTGCAATTGTAGTTCCAACCTCAGGGCGCTCACCATTATTTATAATTGTTAATAAATCTATATATTCTTCCGTCACATCGGTTAGGTTTTTTACAATGATATTCCATTTCTGATTGTTTCTCCAAGATTTCTCGCCGACTTTCTGTAACTCAATTTTATGCCTCACTATTAAATCCAGCAACATCGGTACACGATAATTCTTCTTCTTACCTATAAAAACCTCCGTCATCTCCGGCAAGCTAAATTCCTTACTTGGTTGAAATTCTGGTTTCACGAAAGTATTTTTATAGACTAAAATTTTCTTACGTGTAGACAGATATTTCTTCATCGCAAGGCCAATCATCACTGCACAAAACGCCCCGACACCAAGCGTGATCCATATATAAGCATAATCTTCCCGAAGTGCCGGCAACTTAAAGCTATTCGCCTTCAGCTCGACATCAAAGGTTAGGTTTTCAAACGGACTCAAATCCACTGACACGAATTGCACACCATCATCAAGCTTCGTTATTTCGCAGCGATTTCGTCCACTCTCACCGTATTTACCAACATAACACCAACTTTCACCGTTCCAAACATCCATATTATCAAAATGGAGCCTCGCCGTCACCTTGTCAAATCGTTGCAGTGCACCATTGCCATTCGTATCCCAATATAGCTCTTGAAAAATCCTGCCATTTTCATTAAACTCCGTCACAACATTAGTATATTTATATTCGAAAGTATAAGTCTGAGCTCCTAACACATAGTCGTCATTACCAGTACAAACATTATAAAAATCGTCAATCTTGTCAATACTATAAATCGGCTCAGTTAAACCATTCCTAGTGACAATAATATCATTCCTGGTTAAGCTTGGAAGCACCAGATTATTGCCGTCTTGATTTGTATAAGGTATTTGCCGACAAATTCCTTTATTCTGATTATATTCAGGAAAAACCGCAGTTACGCTCTCCCGAACTTTTAGGTAAGAAGTTCCATCTTCATTACTCCCAAGATAATAATCTCCAGTGAAATCACTGAAATAAAAATTATCCGTACTCGCGGCGCTCACTGGAGTCCCAATAAGCCAAATTAAAGTTAATATAATAATAGCTATTACTCTTTTCATACCATATATTATATATCATTCTTTCAAATAAAAAACTGGAACCATGTTATAATATGCTTATGGATAATAATAAAATAATGATAGTTGGTACTGGCAATGTCGGCGCATCAATTGCTTTTGCGTTGGTTAACCAACGTACCGCAGTTAACGAAATAATATTAACCGACATTATCGCAAAAGATGCCGAAGGCGAAGCTATGGATTTGCGAGACGCTCTTGCCGTCGCTCCAAGTTTCGTTAAGATCAAAAATGGCACCTATAAGGATGCCAAAGATTGTGATGTTGTTGTAATTACGGCAGGCGCCGCTCAGAAACCCGGCGAAACTCGTATGGAACTTCTAGCAAAAAATGTCAACATTCTAAAAGGGATGATTGAACAAATCATGGCCTCCGGTTTTAACGGCATCTTCCTCGTCGTAACTAATCCGATGGATGTTTTAACTTATTACGCCATGAAGTTTTCCGGCCTCCCGGCCGAACGCGTTATCGGCTCCGGCACCCTTCTCGATTCCGCACGTTTGCGCACTCGCATTGCCAATTATCTTAATGTTAATCCGAAATCTGTCCACGCTCACCAAATCGGTGAACACGGCGATACCGAAGTCACCCTCTGGTCGTTGGCGGACATTGGAGGCCAAAAGATTAGTACGCTACTCCCAGCTGACGTACGTCACGATATTTCTGAATATGTTCGTAACGAGGCTTATGACATTATCGACAAAAAAGGTGCCACCTATTATGGTATCGCTACTTGTGTTGTACAAATCTTAAATTGTATTTTCAATGATGAAATGCGCGTTCTGCCCGTATCTTCGTACGATTACTTCTCTGACACTAGTTTTGGTTTCCCATCTGTCGTCGGTCGCGCCGGAATCATTCGTCGCCTCGACCTTCGTTTATCCGAGCACGAAGGTGTTGAACTCCAGAAATCCATTAATGCCTTAAAAAGCGCCATCAAAACCGTTAGATACTAACAATTTACCACAAATAGATCATCGAATATTCTTTTACATTAACGATTGTAAATATAGCAACAATTCTTGTTTCACGTAGTCGTCTTTAACTTTTTCAATCTCCGCCATATAATTTGGTAATTGCTTTTCAAGTCTCGCTTTCCGATATACTTCATACTGCTCCATTTCAGCTTCCGTCATTACTTCAGGGAAATTTCTTCCTTTATAATGTAATAACAACCCCGGCAGTCTCTCGTCATCAAAGTCAAGATTCAAATCAACCAGTTTATCTGGCTCCGCATTTCTAATTACAGCGACTTTTACTCGATCTGTATCGTTCAAGAATCCATCATATATCGCACCTTCTGGCTCGCTTGCCAGCGGAAACTCTGGCCGTTTCTCGTATTTTTCTCGCATTTGCTCCGCAAATTCCGGATGTTTAAGCAGCACACGCAGATTCTGTTCAACCAAATCACGCGACAGTTTAATCTTATTCCAACCATCTGCTTTTTCAAGTACCGAAAGTGGCGCTACGGCTGGACATTTATTAAAACAAAGCTCCTTCACAATCGGATAGAACATATTCTCACCATTATCGACATCTTCATTTTGCAATAATTCCTCTAGGTTATACCGCAAATCGAAAACTAACAAATTCCCATTTCGCCCCGGAGCAATCGGAAAAGCTACTGTGGTTTTGTTAAATTCATTCTCAAAGCGCCCTGAAGCATACACAAACGGCTGCTTATTATCGAGGTTAACTAGCCTTTTTATCTCATTCTTACCCCGCATACTCAGCAAGTACTTAAAAAGATCCGGCTGTCGCTCCCGAATTAGTTTCGCCACCGCAATCGTAGCATACACATCCGACAAGGCATCATGTGCATGCTCATGCGAAACACCATTTAGCTTCGTAATTAGCTCCAAGCGATTCGTTGGCGCTCCGTCCTCTCGAAATGGCCAGTTAATTCCTTCTGGTCTGAGCGCTCTTGTTAGTCGCACTACATCCAGTATATCCCAACGATTTCGCCCATCTTTCCATTCCCATTCATACGGATCATAGAAGTTTCGCCATAAACAAGCCCGCATAAATTCATCATCGAACCTAACCGTATTATATCCAACCGCAATCGTATTCGGCAAAAATATTTCTTCAGTCACAAAGCGACAAAACTCCACCTCGCTAATCCCATCCATCAGCGTTTGCTGTGGTGTAATCCCAGTGACATTAATCGCACTCGGACTCGGCAAAGCATCGTTGGTCATCTTTATCAAAACATTCACTGGCTCACCCACCGGATTTAGTTCCATATCGGTCCTCTGACCAGCAAACTGCATAATCCTATCCTCTCGCGGCCTCAAGCCCGAAGTCTCAAGATCATAAAAGAAAAACGTTTTCATATTCACCTTATATCACATTCCTCGCCTGAATTCAACTATACGTATTGTTCAGCTCGAAACACGCTTCCATTGCTATTTTATAAAACCAGATAAATCTTAAAAACAAAAAAAGACCCCTGACGGGGTCAGGGGAGTGATCGTAGACAGGCCTTCATGGCCTTGAATCCGATCACTACTGCCATATGGGCAAATAACCCAATAAGCAGCCCGGCCATAATTGTGCCGATAAAGACACAAACAGCCATAAGATCGCCTTCTACGGCCATAATTTGGCCGATCTTTGCGGCTACTTTCTCATACGTCTCATTTTGATTTAATACATAAATGAGAACTAACCAAAGGGTCTCACCGACGAACACTCCAAAGTTCTCAGCGAGCACGAATCGAACGCTTCGTTTCTTTGCAGGAGCTGCAACCACACCTACAAAAAACGATACAAAAGAAACAACCGCAACGGCAACAATAAGGGCTTTCATCATATAAGCCCTCCTTTCAATGTACTCGACCCACCCTCGTCAAAGGTAAGCCTGTAATAGACATTATATCACACTTACGCTTTTTTGTCAACTATATGACAATAAAATTTATCAATATAAAGCATATGCAACATATCTAACAAACCATTATTCGCTAATCATCAAAAACCAAACATCTCAATTCCATAATTCCGCATTAAATGCTTATTTCGTACCGTCACCTTGCATCATTTCGTCATAGTCAATACCATAATTCGCATATTGCAGTCTCATATATGCTTCATCAAGCTCCGTCGCCAAAGTCTTCAAAGGATCCTCGTTTGCTACTGCCATTATCAAGAATTTCAAAGGCTTATTCTTTCCGCCACAGATTTCCATCGAATCACCATAGGCAAGCTCGCCAGGAATCGTAATCTCACGAATGCCACCAAGTCGCATTCCCTCTACGCCAATATTCCACCCCTCAATCATACCAAGTGATGCATTTAATACCTTGGAAAAAGCCTGTGGATTATTGTTATCATCAAACGATGAGTCAAAAATTGATTCATCCGCACACCAACCAACATAATAAGCTAAATAATCAGAATCACCTTCAGCCAGCTTCTTCCCTGTACCCTTTTTAAGGTCACGTTTCTGGACACCGTTCTCATTCGCTGAGTTCTCGTTATAAGCTTTAATCTCACCCTTAAACGCGATAAACTCACCAAAATCCCCCGCCGTCAAATTGCTAAATTCGGTCACTTTATTATTATAAGCTTCCTCATATTCAGCAATCTTAGCTGGATCAACCTTCTGTTCTCCACCAGAGCCCTTGCCACCGTTTAGCACAATCGCCGCATAACTCGCAATCATTGAGCCAAGCATAATTACGGCAATGATAATAATAAAAATACGTTGTTTCGGACTTGTTTTCAGTTCTTTTTGGTCCATACTGATTCTCCACTTAATTTATTCTCTATATTATATCATACTATCTAGAAGAAAAACCCAACAAAAATAACCCACCGTAAAGAGGGTTATTTTTATTTTTTTAAAGGCAGTAATGTTTCCGGATTATACAACCACGAAAATCATCTCACAAGGTTATTTATTCTTCGGCCTTTTTCTCAGGTTTTTTCAAGATTGCAATCTTCTTAAACGAACCACCTGCTTTTTTAATTGCATCAATAGCAGTCTTCGAAGCAAACTGTGTTTCAAGCTCAATTTTCGACTTTAACTCACCGCGAGAAATTACTTTTACCTTCACAAACGGTGAAGAGATTAACGAAGCTTCAGCCAAAACGAAATTATCCACCTTACCAGACAAATCATTTAATCTATCCGTATAGACAACTTCGGCCTTTGCATGTAAAGATTTAAAACCCTTTAGTTTAGGCACAGCTTGCATAATGGCACGCTGGCCACCCATGAAGCCGATTGGCATCTTTGAGTGCCCGGTACGGGCTTTCTGACCCTTAGTACCACGACCAGCAGTTTTACCTCGTCCAGCCGAGATGCCGCGGCCTTTGCGTGATGGGCGTGCATTTTTGACTACACTTAGTTCATTGTATTTCATTATTTGCTCTCCTTCCCCGAGACCTTCTTTGTCGAAGTAGCTTTATTGGCTGCAGCGGCCTTCTTAGTTGCAGCAGCTTTTTTGACGGTTGACTTCTTTACTACCTCAGCCTTTTCAGATTTCTTTTCGGCCTTAGGTTTTTCAACCTTAGCGGCAACCTTTTCGGTCTTAGTGCTATTTTTTGCGGTCTTAGCCTCAGTTTTCTCAGATTTAGCCTCAACCTTATCAATTTTAGCCTCAGCCTTTTTGGCTTTACCTTCATTACAAATCCATTCGCTCCTTGGCGTCTGCTGTTTTAGACCTTCGATCACGGCATAAGCAATGTTCACCTTATTAGTCGAGCCGAGCGATTTCGAAATCAAATTCTTCACGCCGGTAAGACCCATAATTGAACGTACTGTACCGCCAGCAATAATACCAGTACCAGGAGCTGCTGGTTTCATCAACACATCAGCGCCAGTAATTTTGGTACGAGTTTCATGGCAAATTGTCTCACGATCCATATTAAACATAATCATGGACTTCTTCGCCTTGCGCTCTGCTTTAGAAACAGCCGTCGTCACATCGTTACCTTTGGCAACGCCAATTCCGACTTTATTTTTGTGATTACCAATCGCAACTAGAGCTTTAAAACGCATCCTACGTCCACCAGCTACCGTTCTCGATACACGGTCAACCGAAATAGTAATCGTATCATATTCTTTTTTACCCGCATCTGCGCGTACACGATCACGACGATTACGACGATCCATTCGTCTACCAGATATGTCACGAGTTTGCTTAGTCGAAGCAACCTTATCTTCCATCTTGAGGGTGCCAGACTTGTTAATTACTCTTGGGGCTTTTTTCTCTGCTTCAGCCATAATTAAAACTCCAATCCTTCTTTGCGAGCTGCATCAGCAAATGCTGACATACGCCCAGCATATAATTTAGCTCCACGGTCAAAGACTACCTTAGTGATCTTTGCAGCCTTAGCTTTTTTGGCTATTTCTGCACCAATCTTAGCAGCTTTTTCCGTCATAGAACCAGTTACCTTGCTACCAACCGTAGTTGCATAACAAAGTGTTACTTTCTTATCATCATCAATTATCTGCGCCACAACGTGCAAATTTGAAAGATGCACAGAAAGCCTCGGCCTTTCGGCGGTACCGTGAATCTTGGCGCGAGTTCTTTTCGCTCTAAATTCTTTTAACATTATTTCTTACCCGCCTTTCCTGCCTTACGAATAATTACTTCGTCGACATATTTAATGCCCTTACCCTTATATGGCTCAGGCTTCTTAAGTGCACGAATTTCGGCAGCAACTTGACCAACCTTTTGCTTATCAATACCAGATACGGTAATTTCCATTTTGTTGGTAGTAAGCTGCACACCTTCAGGTGCTCTGTATTTTACTGGATGAGAAAAACCAAGTGCCATCTCAATCTCCTGACCACCGCCAGAAAGACGAAAACCGACACCGTTTATTTCAAGCTTCTTCTCGTAACCATTAGTTACGCCCTTCACAGCGTTATTCAGAAGCGCTCGCTGCAAGCCGTGCCAAGCACGTGACTTTGGCTCATCATCTTCACGAGTGACAGTCAAAGTATTACCATCAATAGAAACCTTTGTTTTAGGCTGAATTGGAACCACGAGTGAACCTTTCGGCCCCGCAACAGTAACATTACTGTCGCCGACCGTGATTGTCACTCCCGCCGGAACTACGATGGGTTGTTTTCCGATACGACTCATTTGTCTCCTTTTGTTAATATTACCTATAATAATATCACACTTTAGCATTATTTGCAAGGAGACTTACCCTATTACGGCGAGTCAAAATCTTAAAAACAACCCAATCGAAGCTAAAATCTATTTCCTGAATTTCACACTCTTACTCACGCGACCATGAGCATATTTTGCTAATACACCAAACATCAACAAAACTGCAGCTGTTGCACCTAGAGTATAGAGGTTACTGTACCCAGATTCCGAAGTAAACAAGCCAGTGTCTGGCGTAAGTACAGAACCAATATGAACCGCAGTAAAAGTAACAGGTTCATCTATGATCACGTCCAAAATCTGCTTAGTAGTAAGCTTATCGCCAGCTTTGATTGTGGTACCATCAGCCAATTTCACGTCTATATTAGCAGTCCAATACTTAAACTCATATCCTTCCTTAGCCTCACTCATGGAACCACTTGGCTTTTCGCCCTTAATCACATTCTCTTCTTTTATACCAGTAATCTCGCCACCATCATCTGAGACATATTTCACCACAACGGTCTCCACATAATAATCAAGCACGCTACCGGCTACCCGGCCAAATCCAAAAATCATATCAAGCCCAGCCTCTTGCACTGTACCGTTTAGTTTAGTGTACACATTTGAACCATTCTTGATATCAATCATCTGCTTTTCGCCAGCATCTTCATCAGGATTTTGCCTGTACTGTGAATAAATATAACTTGGTCTATTCGTAGCAGTATTCAAATTTACGTATCTATTTCTGAGTCCATCATCGTCGGATTCGCTTGGACGCAGAGCCTCTTTACTCCTAGCAAAGGTATTGCTTGCCGATATGTAGTTATTTGGATTTTTAATCATAAAAGACTGACCATGATCAATGTCGAGCAACCCGAAATATAGTGGATATTCTGACTCATACAGCTTAAACTCACCCTTACTATCTTTTTTGAACAACTTGATGTTTGTCTCTACAAATAATTTCTCGCCTTTAGGCCAAGAGATACCCCAGATACCTTCTCTGCCTTTTAGAATCTCACAGTCCTCTTTAGTTTCGGAAATGGCCCATCCACCATAAATCCAACCATCATTCATTCCAATTGCAACCGTCACTCCTTTATCGTCTGGACGCGGATTATCAGTATTTCCATAATCGAAACCAATATCAGTAATATCAACTTCTGCTTTATAGTTACCATCAGCGCCAAGCACAGAATATCCTAGTCCGTCAACACTCTCAGCATCATCGCTTGGATATAATATATGATAAAGTACTTTCTTGCAGCTTGACGGAGAGCTATTGATTCTGATATAACCAGTCTCCCAACTAGAATCATCAGATGCCACCACGGTTTGCATTCCCTGATTTTTTTCAGATTGCAACAAAGGAGTTAGTCCATCGACCAATGCACTATCAATAGTAATACTATCCTCCAAGTTTTTTCCACCATCATATTTAATCCCAAAATCTTGGGCAAATACAGTATTCGTTAATAATGTACTCGTTGCAGCAAGTGCCGCCAATGAATACGTAATTCTTTTACTCATAGTATGACCTTTCTTTGAGTTTATTTTTTTATTAATGTATATTTATAGTTTATACTACCGCGCGAGTAATGTCAATATGCTTATAGATAATAATATATTCTTTATTTTCTACGCGATGATACTGCCTTTGGCATTTTGAAGAATGCAAGCAATAGACAACCAAATATAATACTTCCACTAAGTCCACCCGAAATCGCATTGTCAATTTGTGCCATCACAGTTCCAGTATCCGGCGCTTCAGGTGATTCAGGAATCTCCGGCTCAATGTCACTACCACAACCCCCATCTTCCAAACATGGATCAATAGGCTCAGGCTCTGGTTCCGGCTCAGGCTCTGGTTCATGATTGTTTACTACTGTCAAGACAAGACCGCCATCATCGTTCCACTCATAGCCACCTTCGCCTTCCGTACTATACGTACAAGTCTTAGTATAAACATTCTTCAATCCATCCACATCTACACCGGTAAATTCAACCTTACATTCTATCACCACGTCTACTTCATCTTCTACCATCTCATAACCTTCAAGAGCCTCAACTTCTTTTACTACAAACACCAGATTGTCCTCCGTCTCGTTTGCTTCCACCGGAATCGTAATGCTAATCTCGCCATTATTGTCGGTTACGTATTCTGTCCCATTAACCTCAAATTTCACACCCGCAAGCGTCTCACCTTCTTCATTCACTTTTCGGATAGCAAACTCTGATTCGCCATCATATACGTATTCATTAGTCGCCGAAGTCCAAGTGTTGGTTATTTCAAAACCGTTCACACTCTGCTCCCACACACCATCAAGCGTATCGTCGTTTTCATTGTAAATAAACATTGCTTTTTCATTCTCGCCGAATTGACTCTCACCCAACATCGATTCTCTCACAGAATACGTAATCGCTAAACCATTCTCATACTTATGCAAGTTCTTGAATATCCATTCCCATTCATTAGCCGCGGAAATCGTTACCGGTTCCCCCACCACCCAAGTTTTCTGATTACCATCTGTATCAGTCGTTTCGGCCATCAACTCAATTTGAATCGTACTCGGTCTCCTCAGTTCGTTGTCATCACCCGACCAGATCTTCTTCACTATAATATCTTCGTGTGGCACTGGCACATGTCTATTAGTAATCACGCCATCAGTAATAATTGCAACATAATCATTGTCACCATCGAATTCAGTACAAGAAATTGAATCGCCTTCTCCTTCACAAACTGAAGCTTCAACTATAGTATAAGTGAGTTTTTCATTACTTGCTCCAGTAGCTGGCAAATCATTAAATTCGTAATCAGCATCCTCCAACAATAAGTCACTATATGCTACATATTTACCGTTATTGTCCTTAACTGCAATATAATAGTTGGCATAATTCTTTCTTAAATCATCGCGGTTTTCATCATCTTCCCATACCTTAGATACACTTACGTCTACGCTGTTGTATATATTATATATAGCGCGTGATTCCTTCGAATATGTTTTTGATACCAAACGCAAAGTTCCGTCACCATTATCTTCAGTTACAATTGTTACTGTAATGTCTTCATCTTGATCAAAACGAGTAATACCAGGACGAAATGCACTCGTTCCATCCTCGTTCTTTGTTTTTTCAGTAATAGTATAAATATATGTTCCTTCATCCTCAATCGTTACGACAAATTCTGCAGTATTATTGGCAAAAGTTAGCGAATCACTTTCAATCGTCTCTCCACCGTCACTCCTATTTAACACAAACACAAATGAGTCACCAGGCTGCCAGAATTGCTCATATCCACTCACGAAATTCTTGAATACTGTAATTTTAGCATCTTCATCCTTTAGCTTAGAAACTTGATAGTCATTCTTGAATTCTACTTTATTATCTTTCTTCTCAATTTTACCAGTTTTAGTAGTGGCTACACCACCGTTAAATCCAGGTTTAGCCTCCTCGATTACTTCATAATACCAGTCTGTCGGAATATTCTCGAACGTCTTCGATTCACCATGCATTAAAGTAATACCATCAATCGTACGTACTGGTTTCGTATCGCCCTGTTTTTCGTAAAAGTTCACCGTAAAATTAAAGGATTTCTCTCGCGCTAAATCCAGATCACCACTCGTCGCCGTTACTTCCTTTGTAATCGTCAGGCTTCCTGATTCTAGGTAGTTCGTTACAGTTACTTGCGAGCTAGCATTCCCAAATACTTCATTCACATCCGGCAAAACAGTTGTACCATCTGCTCCGTATTGTACCACTTGATAATCAATCGCGTTGCGCTTATATCCACTTGGTAAATCCTCCGAAACCTCAAAAGTTGTACCAGTTGCCACATCTAGGACCATAATCTTTTGATTAACACCGATTTGCTCAGTAATTTTACCGCCAGTACAGCTTTGCTTATCTCCGGATGTTACGTTCTGGGTTAAACCACCCTCACCATCATCAACATATTCATAAGTCTGGATACGATAACAATTTTCCTTTTCAAGAAGTGCGCCATTTTTGTCCTTAATATTTTTGATCGTAATAGTATATTTATCGTCGATACTATTGTCAAGACTACCATTATTCATCACAACTTTCGATACCAGTATGCCACCATTTAATGTGTTTTCAACTGAAAGTTTTGTTAATATATTGTTGTCAATTATCGCAGTTCCATCGTCGTTAAAAATTACATCGTGAATCTTGCCATCATCAACAATCATTGGATGATATTTACGCTTAGTTATATGATAATGATTTGTACTACCAGTAAAATCATAGTTTTCATTATCAAATTCATAATCATGTCCCTCTTCAAGTACAACGTATCTTTCGCCATCAACCGTCACGATTCTACCAAACGATTCCAAACCATCCGTATCAGGACTCACTAATTTCTTCATTACACCCGGTGCTACCGTATAATTACTTTTACCATTTTGGTCTACGCCAATCCATTCCGCTCCACTTTGAGCCGTGAATGTGTAGTGCCTCACCGCTTCTGGATTCGTTTTTCGATCAACAAAGAGATCCAATGAAACACGATCAATATCTTTACGCTGTTTCGGGTCCATCTGGTCAGCCCATAGCTTCGTAACATTAAGCGTAGTTTCTGGCAATGTGGAATCATCGCGCGTCTCATCAATTGTTGAAGGTTGTGATAACCCAGAATAAATCGGCGTGTCACTTCCTTCAATTGTGGTTACAGTACTATACTGAAGACTTGCTTTGGTATTTGTAATTAAATAGAAAGTACCGTTACTATTCTTTCCTAGGCCATAGGCCTTTAGTTCTTCGTCACTCAAAGCACAGCCTTCACCATTGCGGATCTTCGCGATGCAGTCCATCGCCTCCTGGCTCGGCCATACTGTAAACGTCACCGAAGCTTTCTTACCGTCTGATAAAATCTTATCTTCACCTGGATTCCAATATACCGTACCATCAGATTCCGAAAAAGAAATTCCCTCCCAATCATTTCCCCAATCTTCGGTTGGAACATTATAACGAATATTTCCTAAAGTGCCATTAATAGCAATTGAAGTTGCTGGCGTGATACCGTCCTGGACATGTAGATTTGCGACTGATAAGCCCATTGTAATTTTATCAACAATTTCATTAAAAGCTTTATTTAAGGCAGCCTGGTCAGACGCATCATAATAATGCGCTGCATCGACAAGCCCCTTCATATTATCAGCATCACCGAATGTCCCCACAGAATATAATTCTTTGTTCGCACTTGCAATAATTGTATTTGCTACAGCTTTTGCAGCGCCATAGTTCCACCCATTATTATCATTTCTGCCGTTTCCCCAAGCGTCTGGAGGACAAGTGCGACCCCAACCACAATCATTTGCACCGTCACTATATTTGGTTGCACGATAATCTGGGTTACCATCCGACACAAACACGATATAGGTCTTATCCGTATCACCAAAGGATATGCTGTTTGCCGCACTAAGTGCTGCTTCCCAGTTTGTGCCACGGCTTGTCGTAATACTATTTACCCAACCCTGAAAAGTACTCAAGCTAGTCGTAGGAGTAGAATGATTCGTCTTAACATTTTCCGAAAAGTCAAGCAAGGTCATTTCGACCATATCTTTTAATTCATCATTATCTGGATCATTCCATTTAAGAAGCTGGCTCGCAAGAGAATTTACAGCCGCCTTTGCTACCGAAAGACGCGTGCCATTCCCAGCTGCAGTATCCATACTACGGGAACTGTCAAATACGACTACTACATTTGCTTTCGTCGCATCAGTTTTCTCACTCGACACACCTTGAACTTCAAGTGTAATGTCATAAGTTCCATCACCATTAGCTTTTACTGTTTTCGAACTCTTCGGCTTATTATCCGCCGATGGCTCAATTGGTGCCGGCTCATCCGCATAGGCACCTGCCTGCAACATTGGTATAGAGCCAAACATGATTACTATCGCTGCGAGAATGCTAAATAGTCTTCGTTTCATTTGATTTTATTCTCCTTCGCTACAAATTTGCCGCCATTATATCATGCGTGTCAACCCCCAGCAACGATAAGCGGTATTTTAAAAAATAAGAATCATCAAAAACAACCATAAGTGAATAAGAATTAATCATAAGTGAATAAGAATTAATCATAATTGGATAAGAATTAATCATAATTGGATAAGAATTAATCATAATTGTAATATTATTAACCATAATAGCTAATCATTTTAAGCAAAAATGTTTTAAATCTAAACACAAGCAAATACTTTTTAAGCAAAAATAATTCCATTCTAAGCACAAGCAAATACTTTTTTAAGCAATAATAATTCTATTCTAACCACAAGCAAATACTTTTTTAAGCAATAATAATTCTATTCTAAGCACAAGCAAATATATGGTTTTTATTTAACGTCTATTACATATAGTTACGCTCGTAGCCACAGTATGCCATTATACAACACTGGTCTATATCCAGGAACAAGCTACAGTGGCAGACAACTTTTTTAATTCTGAAATGATTGAAAACTCATCAACAAAAAAATGAATTGGAATTCATATCCAATTCATTTTTCTTACTGGCTATTTCTATTTAATTCTTTTCCCCGGAAAAGAATTTAAGCCTACCATACTTTAACAAGTATTTCACCACCAAGACGATTTTTCTTCGCCTCACGACCGGTCATTAGACCTTTCGAGGTGGATACGATTACAATACCGCGTCCAGACTTAATCGTAGGTAATTCATCAGCCGAAGAATACACACGACGACCAGGCTTAGATACCTTGGTAATCTCACTAATGCGAGCATTTGTGCCTGGTTCATTAATTACGATATGAAGCATTTCGCGTGGTTCACCAGCTACTACTTCACACGATACAATGTAGCCATTCTTAGCTAAAACTTTCATTAGTCCAGCTTTCAATTTCGAAGCCGGAACTAGTATTTCGTTCTTGCCTACTATCACCGCATTACGAATTCGCGTGATAAGATCGGCAATTTGATCAGTAGATTGTATTGACATATTTCTCCTTTCTTACCAGCTACTCTTAGTTACACCAGGAATCTCACCGTTCGATGCTTTTTCCCGGAAGTTAATACGTGAAAGACCAAATCGACGCATGTAACCACGTGGACGACCGTCCAACATGTCACGATTCTTTAACCTTGTTGGTGAAGAATTGCGCGGTAACTTTTGTAAACCTTCTAGGTCACCCGCCATCTTCAACGCTGCACGCTTTTCTTTATATTTGTTATACATCTTTTGTCGTTTTTCATCGCGAAGCACTGCAGATTTCTTTGCCATACTACTTTGCCTCCTTTTCAAACGGCATTCCGAATAATTCTAACAATTTAAGACTTCCTTCCTTTGAGCCATTTTTAATTATAAACGTAACTTCAAGACCGTGGAGTACAGATGCATCCTCGAAAGTGATTTCTGGGAATACAGTCTGCTCTTTTAGTCCTAAGTTATAGTTACCTTGCACATCAAAAGCCTTCCTCGAAACGCCGTGAAAATCACGCACGTGTGGTAAAGCAATATTGATTAAGCGATCGACAAATTCATACATTTTGTCATTACGCAAAGTTGTGAGGTACCCAACCGGTGCACCCATTCCCTTACGAATTTTAAACGTCGCAATTGATTTTTTCGCGAGACGAGAAGTTGCAGCCTGACCTGTAATTTTAGCCAGCGTCAATGCTACGGTTTCAGTAAAACGCTTATCTTCACGCTTCTTACCAACACCGCAAGAGACTACAACTTTTTCTAGTTTAGGAACTTGGTTAATATTTTTGAGACCAAGCTCTTTTTGTAGTTTCACCTTTAGCTCATTATTATAGAGAGCCTTCAGGCGTGGTTGTGCTTTGGCCTCGGACTTGACTGCTTTTTTCACAGTCTTAGTGGTCTTAGCCTCGGCAGCCGTTTTCTTTTCCGCCATTACTTAGCTCCTTTCTTAGCTTTACTTGCTTTTTTGTCGTTCTTGCCGTTGTCAACTTTTTTCACAGCCGACTTCACGTATTTAGCTGCTTCAACTAGCTTCAAATTCGACAAATCAATACCAACGTGAATAGTTTTCTTACCACCAGTTGGGTTCATATATGATTTTTTCATGTGACGCTCGATTGTACCAATCCCCTCAAGACAAGCCTTGCCAGCCTTGCGATCGACTTTTACAATCTTCGCCGTTTCACCCTTATGATTGCCAGATAGCACCATCACTTTATCATGAATCTTCAAACTTTTCATTAGAGTACCTCCGGCGCCAAGCTAATAATCTTGGTAAATCCAGCATCACGTATTTCGCGTGGGATTGGCCCAAAGACACGTGTGCCTCTTGGTGTTTTATCTTCGTTTACAAGAACCGCAGCGTTCTCATCGAATCTAATTGTAGAGCCATCTGGACGACGAATCGGAGCGACGGTTCTTACAATTACTGCACGAACTACGGCCTTCTTCTTTACACCACCAGTCGGTGAAGCATCCTTGACTGAACAAGTCACTACATCGCCAACTTTAGCATAACGAGCATGTGTACCGCCAAGCACCCGAATCACTCCAAGTTCTTTAGCGCCACTGTTGTCCGCTACCTTTAGTCTTGTTTCCTGCTGTATCATTACTCTTCCTCCCCTTCTTCTGCCTTCGCCGTATTAACTTCTTCAGCTTCAGCTTTCTTAGTCTCAGCAATCTTATCAGCGCCTATTTTCTCCGGCATCTCAATCGTATTTACATCATCTTTCAATTCAACCTTACCACGAGAGCGCTCAAGAATCTTAACTAAAGTATAAGCCTTAGTCTTAGAAATTGGACGCGTCATCGCAATCTGCACCTTGTCGCCCTCATGAGCTTCATTATTCTCGTCATGTGCAGTATATTTACGAGTTTTTGTATACTGTTTACGATAAAGTGGATGAGTTTCCCTGCTCACGATTGAGACGGTAATGGTCTTATCGCGCTTATCACTAGTCACAATACCAATCAAAGTGTGTGCCATTTTAAAACTCCTCTTTCTTAATTATTTTGCATTTGACTGGCAATTTATGAGAAGCCAAACGAAGGGCCTCTTTTGCCTGTTCGTCCGTAACATCTGCTATTTCAAACATCACAGTACCAGCCTTAACTTTTGCCACAAAGAACTGCGGCTCACCTTTACCGGAACCCATTTTTACATCAAGTGGTTTCTTGGTTACAGGTGTATGTGGGAAAATTCGAATCCAAATCTTGCCACCACGCTTAATGAAACGCGTAATTGCTTGACGTGCGGCCTCGATTTGTTTCGAAGTGACACGCTCATTATCAAGCGACATCAAGCCATAGTCACCAAATGCAACCGTGTTGCAACGCGTAGCTATGCCCTCGTTCTTGCCTTTGCGCACCTTGCGGTGAGCAGTTTTTCTTGGAAGTAAAATTGCCATATTATTTCTCCCCCTTATAGATCCAGACCTTTACGCCTACAATTCCAGCAATCGTTGGAGCATGATGACAATAGAAATCAATGTCAGCACGCAAAGTATGTAGAGGTACTGAACCCTCGATAAATTTTTCTCGGCGACTCATTTCAGCGCCATTCAAACGGCCAGAGACCTCGATACGTACACCCTTAGCTCCCGCATTCATTGTAGACTGCAAAGCCATTTTGACTGCACGACGGAAATTCATACGCTTGCCGAGCTGGAAACCAATATTCTCTGCAACTAGCTTTGCGTTGAGCTCTGGTTTCTTTACTTCCTCAACATTGATACGAATTGGACCCTCAATCATTTTTTCGAGCTCTTTTTTAAGCTCGTTGATTCCAGCACCCTGCTTACCAATCACGCTACCAGCCTTAGCTGTCAAAATCGTAATTGTCGTCAGATTTGCCGAACGCTCTATACCAATTCGCGCAATTGTCGGACGAGATTTGTACCTGTCCTCAATAAATTTGCGAATCTTGACGTCTTCCACTAGCCAATGGCGAAAGTCTGATTTTCGAGTAAACCACTTCGAAGACCAATCCTTGCTGACCTGGAGACGGTAAGAGATGGGATTAACCTTTTGACCCATGTTACTTTTTCTCCTTCTTCGCTTCTGCCTTTGCCTTCGACTCGGCTTTCTCGGCAGTTTTCTTTACTTTCTCTTCGCCTGCGACCTCGACGAAAATATTACTACTAATCTTCTCAAATGGAAGCGCACGTCCGCGTGAAGCTGGTTTATATCTACGCATCCTGGTTCCGCTTGTCACGAAAATTCGTGCAATTCTGATACTCTTAGGATCAATCGAAACCTTAGTGTTATTCAGTAAGTTAGCATTTGCTGACTCTACAGCCTTCAAGACGGCCTTTGCAGCGCGCCTTGGAGTGTTCTCAAGAATCACCACGGCATCAGCTACGTAGCGATCTCTAACTAGAGATGCAACAATGCTGGTTTTCCTTGGTTGGGAATCAATTCCCTTCTCATATGCATGTGCAAAAAACGTTTCCGCCATAATTAATTAGCTCCCTTCTCGGCAGCTGCAGCTTCAGCTGCCTTCTTGCCACCGTGGCGCTTAAACTTACGAGTTGGCGCAAATTCGCCAAGCTTGTGACCTACCATATTTTCTGAAACGAAGACAGGCACATGAACCTTGCCGTTATGTACAGCAATCGTTCGACCCACCATCTCTGGCGAAATCGTTGACTGTCTTGCCCAAGTCTTGATTATGGTGCGATCTTCAGCAGTCAAAGCGGCAATTTTCTTTGCGAGTTTGAAGTCCACAAATGGACCTTTTTTAAGACTCCTAGACATTATTTCCTCTTTCCTTCGTGGCGACTGCGCACGATCATTTTATTGGTTTTCTTATTGTGACGAGTTCGGTAGCCAAGCGTTAACTGTCCCCATGGAGTGCGTGGAGCCTTACCAGAACCGTGACGACCACCATCACCACCACCATGTGGGTGATCTGTTGCGTTCATCACTACACCACGTACAGTTGGACGAATACCTTTGCGGCGGCGGCGGCCAGCTGCACCAATCTTCACATTCTGGTGCTGTAAGTTGGAAACAGTACCAACTGATGCTTCACATTCACTTAATACTTTACGTACTTCACCCGATGGTAATCGAAGTGTAGCATAGCCATTTTCTTTTGCCATTAATTGTGCCTGAACACCTGCAGCACGCACCATCTGTGCGCCCTTACCTGGCGTCAATTCTACAGCATATACAAATGTACCCACTGGGATATTCTCAAGTGGCATTCTGCTTGATTCTTCAACTTCAATTTCCTTACCAGTTTTGAAAGTAGTGCCCTTCGCCATTTTAACATCGGCTAAGACATAATAATATACGCCATTCTCATCCTTAACTCTTGCGATACGAGCTGAACGATTTGGATCATATTCGATTTCCTCAACCGTAAAAGTCAAGTTCTCTGGTAATTTGTAAGTCAAAATACGATAATGGCGTTTTACACCGCCACCACGATGTCGTACCGTGATACGACCTTGGTTATTCTTGCCCGCTTGTTGCTTCTTAGCTAGTGTCAAAGACTTCATTGGCTTACGAGTCGTAATTTGATCGAAATCCTGTGTCGTCTTCTGGCGCTGCGCCGGAGTAATCGGGCGATAAGCCTTGATTGACATTATTTATTCTCCTTCCCTGCATTCTTGTCAGCCTTTTTGGCTTCCTTTGCGCTGGTCTTCTTCTCATCTTCGTGTTCATTTACATCTTCAAACACTTTGATTGAGTCACCTTGCTTTAATCTAACATAAGCAAACTTTTTATCCTGTCGATGTGTAATACCTGGATAGGCGTGTTTGCCCTTGCTAAACTTAGTTTTCTTACCATCACGAATTAAAGTTCTCACATCCGTAACGGTTACATTAAATTCCTTTTCGACCATCTTGGCGATTTCTTGCTTACCCATTGATTCTTTTACTGGAAAAACGTAAATCCGATTAGTCTGTTCTAGATAGCTTTTCTCGGTAGCACGAGGCTCTAGGAAATGAAGCTTCAAATTAGTATTATCTTCTTTCATCGCTTATTTCTCCTCTCCGAGTAGCCACTTCTCTGTAGCTTTCAAAGCAGCCTCGCTAAATACAATTGCATCTGCATTCATAATATCAAAGACATTAAGATACGTAGCGCGTACTAGCTTGACGTTTGGCAAATTATTAGTTGAACGTAAAATTTCAGGAGTCTTCTCTGCTGCTACTGCTAGCACATTCTTACCCTCAAGTTTCATGTCCTTCAAAACTTTAGCTGCATCCTTTGTCTTACCGGTCAATTTCACATCGGCAGCAAGCGTCATTACAGCTTTATCAGCATTTTTCATTGAAAGAGCCTGTCTTACAGCTAATAATTTCGCTGATTTAGCCATTTTCTTGGTAAAATTCTCATTACCAGTGCGACCAAATGCCACACCACCATGTCGCCAAATCGGGTTACGAGTCGAGCCAAATCGTGCTCTACCAGTGCCTTTTTGCCTCCATGGTTTCTTGCCACCACCGCTCACTTCACCGCGTTTCAAAGTTTTGGCGTGTGAAGAACGTGAATTTGCAAGATACGAATCATAAGCGAGTTTCACGAGCTCATGGTTTTCTACCTTCAGACCAAAAATATCTTTATTCAAAGCCATATTACTCCTTTCCCTCTACGCTCACGATACCTTTATTCGGTCCAGGCACTGCACCCTTAAGACCGATTAGGTTTTTCTCTACGTCAATATAAGATACGACTAGATTCTTCACGGTTACAGTATCGTGACCCATTCGGCCAGGCATCCTCTTGCCTTTCCAAACTTTCTGTGGATACATGGAACCAATCGAACCTACTTTACGAATATCTCCTTTGAAACCGTGAGTATTACGTGATTCATTAAAATTATGGCGCTTCACCGTACCAGCATATCCTTTACCCTTGCTAGTGCCAGTTACAGCAACCTTATCTCCTAATTTGAAGCTCTCGACCGTTAAGCTGTCACCTAGCTTCATGCCTTCCGGGATTTCCTCAACGCGGAATTCCTTCAAGACTTTAGGATTAATATTTTCACCAGCCTTTTTTACGTGGCCGGAAACCGACTTGCTCAGATTCTTACCCTGACCGTAGCCCACTTGCACAGCATTATAACCGTCGCTATCGACAGTCTTTATCTGAGTCACCGTGCACGGACCAGCTTGTAGGATTGTGACTGGAGTCACAACACCATCATCACCGATGATCTGGGTCATACCAATTTTGGTGCCGAGAATGACTTGCATTCTATTCCTTTCCTTTAAATTATTTGATTTAGAGAGTTTTGCCTCTGTACAACAGGCAAAACTTTTCCTGCCTCTAGCAGGTGGTTCGAAACGCTTTACTTTTAAACACACCAAGTAATGCATCTCTTACAATTTCGCACTCTCCACCAGCAAAATTGCACTATTAAAACTAGACTTTTAGGTTGGTTTCCACTAATTGCATCGCGGACCTTACCTTATGTCTAGGTAACTCTTCCATTATACCACGAATCGCCCCTCTTGCCAACCCCTAATTTGAACAACTTATCCAATAGCTATACCATGTTTTCCAGATAACTGTCAATAAACCCATCGATCTTTCCGTCTAATACTGCCTCCGGGTCGGTCTCTTCATATCCCGTGCGCGTATCCTTCACTAACTTATATGGTTGTAGTACGTAATTTCGAATCTGCTGTCCCCATCCAGCCGATTCGCCCGCCCGAAGTTCTCCGATTGTCGCCGCATGCTGTTCTAGCTGCATCTGCGCCAGTTTGCCACGTAAAATCTCCATCGCCTTTTCTTTATTCTGGTGTTGACTACGTTCATTCTGAATCGCCACCACAGTATTAGTAGGCAAATGTGTAATCCTCACCGCCGAATCAGTCGTATTGACTCCCTGTCCACCGTGTCCACCACTGTGATATACGTCAATCCTAAGATCTTTCTCATCGATTACAACATCAGTCTCTGCTCTAATAATAGGCAAAATCTCTACTAGCGCAAATGAGGTCTGGCGCAAATTATTCGCATTAAAAGGCGACAATCGCACCAAGCGATGTACTCCGTGTTCAGATTTCAAAAACCCATAGGCATTAATACCAGTAATCTCATAAACCGCTGTTTTGATCCCAGCTTCTTCACCAACCACTCTCTCGAGGCAACTAGCTTTCCAGCCCTTCCTTTCAAAAAATCTCAAATACATTCTCTCGAGCATCCCCGCCCAATCCATTGCTTCAGTACCACCAGCACCGGAAGTAATCCTAATAATTGCATTTTCACTATCATACGGCCCCTGAAATCTCAGACTCTTCCGTAGCTCCGTAAACTCATCTTCCATTGCCTGAATCTGTTCGCCAAATTCTTCTTTCATATCATCATCCGAAATCTTCATTAGTTCCCGCAAATCCTCACTTTGCGTCCGCATCAATTCCCATGGCTGTACCTCATCGGACAAACGAGCTAATTCCTGATTCTTCGCCGTAGCTTCTTCCACATTACGCCAAATCTCTGGTTCCGCCACCTCCTTCTCTAATTCCGCAATGCGTGATAATTTGTTCGAAATCTCTAATTTCTCATAAGCCTTCAAAAATTCTTCTGTAAAACCATCTAAACGTTTTTCTAATTCTTGCATAAAAACATTATAGCATACCGCTTAATAAAATCGCCCCTTGCGGGGCAGATTTTATTGTGTGAGGTGCCAGGACAAATCACGCGAATTAAATTCGAGTGTCACTTTTTCCCGGCCGACCAGCACGTCGAAAATGTGAAGTGCCACCCCGCCCACAAATCGAATTTGTGTGCGAAGAAGCTCTGTAACTTCGGTTTCCGATTCGCCACGTCGCCTAAAAGTAAGTGGCTGACATGGCGTCATTTCGTAACCGAACAAGGCCATCACTTCGACCTGCTCGTCATTAGTTTTGTTAAAGTTTTTCATAAAGACTCCTTTAAATTAAAATTTATTAGAGTCATTTATGCGAGCCTGATTTATTGGCTCCTAGCACGAGGCATAAATGACGATACCAGGTGCCTTTAACTTTTCTCAACGTCAGTGACCGAAGTATAACGTGAGTAATTTTATTATAACACGCAGTAAGGCCCAGTATAACCTTGTTTTTACGAAAAATATATAGTATCATTTACCAATAAGAATATTACAAAATATTATGAATATTTGGCAAGAATTACCCCAACCTTTTCTTATTCTGGCTCCAATGGAAGGTGTCACAGACATTATTTTTCGTCAAGTCATCGCCAAGGCTGGTCGGCCCGATCTATTCTATACTGAATTTACCAATGTGTCTTCTTACGCGTCCGAAAAAGGTCGCCAAAATGCCCTCGAACGCCTTCAAGTCGCCCCTACTGACTCCCCAATTATCGCTCAAATCTGGGGCAAAAACCCTGAGCATTTTTCGGAAGTTTCTTCCGCGCTTGCTTCACTCGGTTTTTCCGGAGTAGACCTAAATTTCGGCTGCCCCGACAAGCATGTTAATAAGGCCGGTGGTGGCGCCGCCATGATTAAGACGCCTGAGCTTGCTGTTCAATGTTTCCGCAACGCTCAAAGTAGTACCAATTTACCAGTCTCAATCAAAACTCGCCTCGGCTGGTCTAACCCTACAG
Source organism: Candidatus Saccharibacteria bacterium UBA3749 (assembly GCA_002371235.1). Taxonomy (GTDB): domain Bacteria; phylum Patescibacteriota; class Saccharimonadia; order Saccharimonadales; family Saccharimonadaceae; genus Nanosyncoccus. The sequence goes on from DFGN01000002.1 coordinate 67,420, forward strand.
AATATGAAACTTGGTTGTCAGTTTTACTCGCCGAACATCCAGCCGCTCTTACTGTCCATCTACGTACCAAAAAAGAGATGAGCAAAGTACCCGCTCATTATGAACTCATACCTAAAATTGTTGCCCTTCGCAACCAAATTTCACCCGACACTAAACTCATCATAAATGGCGATATAAAGGATCGTATCCACGCCTTAGAGCTCTATAAAAAGCATCCCGGCGTTGATGGTTTTATGATTGGTCGTGGCGTCTTCGCTAATCCTTACTGCTTTACCGACCATACTCCTATCCGCGAAGAATTAATGGAGCTTTTAAAAATGCATCTAGACTTATACGAAAAATACGCAAATGGGTCTTCAAGAAGCGTTGCGACCAACGAGAAGCTCCTGGCGAGCAAACCTTGTAATAACGAGTACGAGCGAAGCGGCGACGAGAAAAAACATTTGCGTAACCTGTCATATGAGCCCTTAAAGCATTTCTTCAAAATATACGTCAACAATTTCCCCGGCGCAAAAGAACTTCGCGCCAAACTTATGGAAACCCGCTCCATCCCCGAAGCAAGGAAAAATCTCGATAATCTTAAATAAACCTATTCTTATTTCAAAAAGAAGAATAGAAAACCAAAAACTTCCAGAATATCCAACGTCTAACAATACCCGGTTATGTCATTAACAAAGCTTTATGGCTGGGCGATGGTGAAGAATTTGCCGGATGGAGAATCTGCGTATTTAGATGTAGTTTGCCCATAAAGACGGCTAGTAGTATTGTTAATACTATTCCCGTTTGTTTGAGGGATGGTTACAGACCAGGTGGTGGCGGACTTGCCGGCGTTAGAGAACATGTAGTTCATATCTGTCACGTTAGAAGTATTCCAAGAAGAGAGATTCAAAGTAAAGCTGGTGGCTCTGTAGCCGGCATAATAAAACATGCTGCGCATATCTGTCACGTTAGAAGTATTCCAGGAAGAAAGATTCAAAGTAAAGGCGGTGGCGGAGTAGCCAGCACCGGAGAACATTCCGCTCATATTTGTCACGTTAGAAGTAGCCCAAGAAGAAAGGTCGCCGATGGACCAGGCGGTAGCGGAGTTGCCGGCGCTATAGAACATGTAACTCATATTTGTCACGTTGGAAGTATTCCAGGAAGAAAGGTCGCCGATAGACCAGGTAGTGGCGTTGTAGCCGGCGCTATAGAACATGTCGCTCATATTTGTCACGTTGAAAGTATTCCAAGAAGAAAGATTCAAAGTAAAGGTGGTGGCGGAGCGGCCGGCGTTAGAGAACATTCTGCTCATATCTGTCACGTTGGAAGTATTCCAAGAAGAAAGATTCAAAGTAAAGGTGGTGGCGGAGTAGCCGGCGTTAGAGAACATGTAGCTCATGTTTGTCATGTTAGAAGTATTCCAGGAAGAGAGATCGCCAATAGACCAGGTGGTGGCGGAGCGACCGGCTTGAAGGAACATGCTTTCCATATTTGTCACGTTGGAAGTATTCCAGGAAGAGAGGTCCAAAGTAAAGGTGGTAGCGGAGTCACCAGCACCAGCGAACATACCGCTCATATCTGTTACGTTGGAGGTATTCCAAGAGGAGAGGTCGCCGATAGACCAGGCGGTGGCGGAGCCACCAGCACCAGAGAACATTCTACTCATATTTGTTACGTTAGAAGTGTTCCAGGAAGAGAGATCGCCGATAGACCAGGTGGTGGCGGAGTAGCCGGCACTGAACATGTAGCTCATGTCTGTTACGTTGGAAGTATTCCAGGAAGAGAGGTCCAAAGTAAAGGTGGTAGCGGAGTCACCAGCACCAGCGAACATTCTACTCATATTTGTTACGTTAGAGGTATTCCAAGAAGAGAGGTCGCCGATAGACCAGGTGGTGGCGGAGTAGCCGGCATCATAGAACATGTTGCTCATATTTGTCACGTTGGAAGTATCCCAATCTGAAATACCAGAAATCTCAGAAAGACTGAAGAAATAATAAAACATAAAGGATGAATCAGAGGGTAGGAAAATTTTTTCTCCTTCTGTATAGAAATGCATAATTCCCGCTTTGTTAGTATTGTCAAAGATGATATAAATTGGTTTCTTGGATGTAGTAGACGAAATAGTGTTCTTTTCGGATGGGATAAAATCAGTTGGAGTAGTTGCATTCAGATGAACACTAATTGTTTTAATCAAAGAATCATATCCCCAACCATATTCATAATCCCAATTATAATCATAGTCGCTATAATTAAACTCTGGCGTTATTGTTATTTCTTCACCATTTACAACTGTAGCAGCGAGAGATTTTAATTTAGAGTTAACTACTTTTCCGGTATCCAACATAGCAGGATTAGCAATAGGTGCATCATGATTGCTTGGATGAACCAGAGTATAAATAACCTGCCCACTATAAGTATCAGCTGGTTGAGTCTTGCTGATATATGCAGCATAAGTAGTGGTGAGCTTAACTCCGCCAGTAGTATTAGTCATATCAGTTCCTGAGTTCTTATGAGCTACTTTGGTGTATTCATTTGGAACTACGTGATAGTTACTAAATGGAGCCTCTGTAGCACCGGATTCTGCTTGACTAGGAAGAGCCTCGTTAGGAGCAGAATCAATAGTAAAGGTATTGTCAGTTGTAGTGTCTCCTGAGTCCTGAGTGATGGCTAGTTTCATAGCCCAGTTAGATACGTCTGGGTTACCAGCAGTTGTAGCAATACCTGATTCTATAGCTGCATTACCACTTGCAGTTGTTCCTACTAGTTTATTACTATTCGTTCCTCCTACTTCATCTCCTGTATATCCTGCTGCATAGATAGCGAATCCTTCATTATCATTACAGAATACATGCATAGTAGTAGTACCAATGTCTGGTGTATAGGTACCATTATTAATATTAGTATTATGACTATCCATACCAGTACCGGACATAGTACAGGATTCTGGGACAGTAATGTTAATTTGATCTACAGTAGAATTGTCATCGGCTGAGACAATACTAGAAGCTAACACTAAACCAGAAATCATAGTAAGACTAGTTAGTGTAAATAGAAGAAAGGGCAAAAATAAGACATCATGATCGTTACAAAATGAAACCTCATGATGGTTAGTGATTGTATTTACTTTCATTATATGTATGATTCCTTTCTTCTGTTAAAGTTTAACTAGCATATTAAAATATATACTGCTAGTGTTAATTATATGATACACCAATAAATATCAGTGTCAAGAAAAAAGGGCTGAATTCTATTTCAAATCTAATTGTCAACATCCACTACATTCCATTTATTTCATTTAGTACCATTGTTAATGTTGGCATTAAGCCATTTTTTGATACTTTTGGCGCCATTTTTACATAAGTCTCAGCATCACTCCGATAATCGTCCGACAGTATTATCTAGATAATTAAGCTCGTATCCCCATTCCCCGATTGTGCTATAATTATTACATGAAAATTGCATTACTTGGCTACGGCAAAGAGGGACAGTCCGTAGAAGCTTATTTTAGAAGACATTATCAAGACCTAGAGTGTAATATTCTCCAAGATTTCACTCCAGCAGAAGTAAAAGAGCAAGATTTTTCCTCTTACGACTTTGTTTTTCGCAGTCCATCCGTTCCGCCATTTCATCTAGATAACGAAACCTCCGTTACCAAATACTTTTTCGACCACTGTCCATGCACCATTATTGGTGTCACTGCCACCAAAGGTAAAGGCACCACCTGTTCTTTCATCAAATCCCTCCTCAATTCTGAGCATGAAGATGCTCACCTTGTCGGCAACATCGGCACACCGGCCATCGATAGTCTTGATATCCTCACCGAAAATTCAGTCGTAGTATACGAATTATCGAGTTTTCAACTCTGGGACCTTCAAAAATCCCCCCACATCGCCGTAGTTGGTACGATCGAACCAGACCATCTCAACGTTCACCCAGATTACAACGATTACATCAAAGCCAAATCCAACATCTGCCGCCACCAGAACGCCGACGATTATCTTGTTTACTTCAGCGAGAATCCTGAATCCGTACGAATATCAACTACCAGTCCAGCCAGCAAAATTCCTTACCCTTTCCAACTCCCCACGCCTGTTCAATCTGCAATTACCATCCCAGGTAAACATAATCTAAACAACGCTATGGCCGCTATTGCCGCTGTAGCTAGTTACTATAATATCTCACCAGACGAATATTTAACCAGTCACGAAAAAGCCATCTTGCAAGGATTAGCCAGCTTCAAAGGTCTACCACACCGCCTTGAATTTCTGCGAGAATTAAATAATGTCAAATACTACGATGACAACTTCTCCACTAATCCTTCCTCAACCAGAGTTGCTATCAATGCCTTCCCCAATGACAATCTCATCGTTATCGTTGGCGGCCGCGATAAGACCGATAATCAAGACTTGCCCGAAATTTATGAAATCCTACGATCTCCCCAAGTTAAATCCATTATTCTTATGGGCGAATCCGGCCACGCCATCGCAAATCGATATCAAGATAATCGCTTCATCATAGTAAAATCTCTGAATGAAGCTGTCTCTACCGCCCGTCAAACCGCCGAAGCTATGCAACCCGCCATAGTTTTAATGTCTCCCTCTGCCGCATCTTTCGATATGTTTGAAAACGTCTACGACCGCGGCGCCCAGTATCAAAAACTAATTAAAGGATTAAACTAGCCAAGTCAAAAAGCTTATAGAGTAATTCAGAAATTTAATCTACTCTCAAGCCCCGAAATCATCGCCTTTTCAACTGATGATACCGCCGCAAACCCCTTAATTCCCGATCCAGCAAACTCACGTGCTAATTCAATCATTTTATACTTATCGATACTTTTAATCAGATTTGGCATATCATCATAGCGTTCAATTGTTTCATTCGTGAAATAGCTCTCTGCATAATAATCCGCAATCTGCCCCACTGTCTGCGCCCCCATCTGGAATCGTCCCAACGCATAAGATTTCGCCGCTAAGAAATCCATATCCAGTATCTCACCGTTCAAGGTCTTCATTAGTTCCGTCTGAATTAGTTCAAATAATGCATCCGCATTTTCTACATTTACTTCCCCATCAAAATCCCAATATGAATTATGCGCATTCGAAGCTACCGATGAGCCCATACCATAAACCAGTCCGCGTTTTCGTGCCGCACCAAAAATCCTCGAATTTGTCGTACCATTTAATATATGATTGAGACAATTCATCGTAAACACTTCGCTTGGTTCTAAACGTCTTGGTGTTACAAGCGAGAATCCGAAAGTAATATTCGAGGCATCTTTGCGCCTAATCGATACCGCATCAGAAGAATGTAAATCCGACATCGGTATCTCGAATTTCTCCCCCTCCTTCAATTTCCAGTCATTAAGAGCTCTAATAATCTTACGACGACGCCCCTTAATTTTACCAGCGATTACAAACATCATGTTTTTTGCCGTATGTGTACGTCGGTAATGTTCTCTGATATCTTTCAACTCGATATTACTTATCGTCTTAATTCGTTCCGGTAGATCCAAAATATCTTCACCAACTGCCTGTTGCACTCTTGGCCAAAGCAAACGATAATAATCATTCATATAACCAGTCAATTCCGACTTAACGTTTGCCTTTTCTGAATTTAATTCCTCTTCATTAAACTTCGGTTCGCAAATTGATACCTGCTGCAAATCCATGATTCGTTCCCATTCAAAATCAGCACACTCCGTCTCATAGCATACCGAGATATCCGATGTCCAAGCATTATGGTATGCGCCATTTTTGGTAAACTCTGCCTCAAACGCTTGTTCGTCTTTGAATTTCGCATTTGCTCCAAAGGCTAAGTGTTCCACTAGATGTGGAATTTCATATACCTCCTTATTCTTAGCGTACATCATGCCGGCTCGAAACTGAATCCTGGTAGACATCACGCTAGCACCAGGGATATCAACAAGCAACCCCTTCGCACCATTCCTAAGTGTTATTTCTTCAACTGAATGTTTCATCTAAACTTTCCACCGCCACCTAAGACAAACTTACCTTCGTTTACGGTTAGACTTTTTCTTCTTGGATTTGGATTTCTTTTTGCCCTTAGCCGCACTGTGTCTTGGTGCCGATTTTCTAAACTCGTCATCCAAATTTCGCTCGCCCTTCGATATCTCATTTACACCACGTTCAGTTTGCGTCTCAGCCATCTTTGTAAGTTCAGATTCGTATTCCTCACCATCAGTGACATTATCAGCCGCTGCCTCAGACGGAGTAATAGTGAGTAATATCTTTAATACCTCTTCGCGTAAATTCCTCTGCAAACCGTCAAACAACTTCTGTGACTCTGAGCGATACTCTACCAACGGATCACGCTGCCCAACCGAGCGCCAGTGAATTCCTTCACGTAGATGCTGCATGTTTTCAAGATGCTGCATCCATAGCGTATCTAATACTTTCAAGTATACTTCTCTCTCCACCTTGCGCATCGTATCTGCACCGAATTCATCTTCCTGCTTACCGTAGGCTTCCTCTACCGCCTCGAGCGCCAATTTCTCGCGCTCCTTTTCTTTGCGCTTCAAGCCAATCTCATGAATCAAATCATCATCAAAATCAAATACTGCCTTGAACTCTTCATCAAAATTCTTATTTACGCGCGAAGAAAACTCCGTCAACATCTTCACCTCATCTCTCATCAAACGCTTAATCTCTGGGAAAATATCGTCACCCTCAAGGATTTTTCTTCGCATCATATATACAACTTTGCGATGTCTATTAATGACATTATCATATTGCACTACATTCTTACGTGAGTCAAAGTTAAATCCCTCAATGCGTTTCTGCGCCGCCTCAAGGGTCCTCGAAATGGCTTTGGTCTGGATAGGAGTATTCTCATCCACACCCAACCTTGTCATCAACATCTTTACTCTATCGCCCTGGAAAATTCGCATCAAATCATCCTCACAGCTCACAAAGAATTGCGTTGTACCAGGATCACCCTGACGACCGCCACGACCACGTAGCTGATTGTCTACACGTCTAGAATCGTGTCGTTCTGAACCAATCACTACTAAGCCACCCAACTCACGCACGCCTTCACCGAGCTTAATATCGGTACCACGCCCTGCCATATTAGTCGCAAGCGTAATCGCGCCTTTCTCGCCAGCTTTAGCAATAATCGCAGCTTCACGTTCATTATTCTTTGCATTCAATATCTCATATGGTAAATTATACTGATCTAGATAATGTGCAATCTCTTCGTTGTTAGCGATTGAACCAGAACCTACCAGCACCGGCTGACCTTTCTCATGATACTTCACAATTTCATCGGCGATTGCTTTCAACTTGCCAGCCTTTGTCTTGTAAATCAAATCATCCTTATCAACACGAATAATCGGCTTATTAGGTGGTATCTGTACCACATCAAGAGCGTAAATTTGCTGAAATTCCTCCGCTTCAGTAAATGCCGTACCGGTCATACCAGATAACTTCTTATATAATCTAAAGAAATTTTGGAATGAAATCGTCGCAAGTGTCATTGATTCCTGCTTTACGACCACACCTTCCTTTGCCTCAATCGCCTGGTGCAACCCTTCATTATAACGTCGCCCCTGCATCAATCGGCCAGTATGTTCATCTACGATAATCACTTCGCCCGAATTGGTTACCACATAATCTTTATCACGCTTGAAAATTACTTCGGCGCGAAGCGCTTGTTCCAAATGGTATACCAACCTTGTGTTCTTTGTTGAATATAGGTTATCAACACCCAAGATTTCTTGGACCTTCTCAATACCTGCATCCGTCAGTGTAACCGAGCGTCTCTTTTCATCAAAAACATAATCTTCTGGCGTCAATCTCGCTGCCACTTTCGCAAACTGATAATAACTCTCTGGATTATCACCTGCCGGTGCCGAAATAATTAGTGGTGTCCTTGCTTCGTCAATCAAGATCGAATCCACCTCATCCACAATCGCAAAATTCAGCTCTCGCTGCCTGAGATACTGCACTTCACTTGCCATATTATCACGCAAATAGTCAAAACCAAATTCGTTATTCGTACCATAGGTAATATCTGCTTCGTAAGCCATTTTACGTGTACATGGTTTCAGATGCAAGAATCTTTCATCATCGTGCCCTACGTTCTCATAATTCTTATCATATATAAACGAAGCTTCATTAATAATTACACCTACCGACAAACCGAGAAAATCATAAATCGGACCATTCCATCCAGCATCACGCTGAGCCAAATAATCATTCACCGTCACCACATGTACACCACGCCCAGTGAGACCATTAAGATAAGCCGGTAGCATTGCTACGAGCGTCTTACCTTCACCTGTCTTCAT